>NZ_JAKRDR010000001.1:0-397937 GCF_022345765.1 Corynebacterium nasorum
GCTTGGAGTCGGAGGAGGATGCGGAGGCGTTTTCGTCGCCGATGCGGGCGATGACTGCGCCTACCTCGATGGTGTCATCTTCGTCGGCGAGGATTTCTACCAGGGTGCCTGCTACTGGGGA
Organism: Corynebacterium nasorum; assembly: GCF_022345765.1. Classification (NCBI taxonomy): domain Bacteria; kingdom Bacillati; phylum Actinomycetota; class Actinomycetes; order Mycobacteriales; family Corynebacteriaceae; genus Corynebacterium; species Corynebacterium nasorum. The sequence continues at coordinate 122 of NZ_JAKRDR010000001.1, forward strand.
TGGAATTTCGGTGTCGACCTTGTCGGTGGAGACCTCGAGCAAAGGCTCGTCTACTTCGACGGTGTCGCCGACGGATTTGAGCCACTGGGTGATGGTGCCTTCGGTGACGGACTCGCCAAGTTCTGGCATTTCCACGTCGGATGCATCGCCGGAGCCGCCGTTAGAAGAGTCAGCCTTCGGCTCTTCCTTCTTTTCCTCTTCCTTCTTTTCTTCCTTTTCTTCTTCCTTTGGTTCTGGCTTGGAGTCGGAGGAGGATGCGGAGGCGTTTTCGTCGCCGATGCGGGCGATGACTGCGCCTACCTCGATGGTGTCATCTTCGTCGGCGAGGATTTCTACCAGGGTGCCTGCTACTGGGGAGGGGATTTCGGTGTCGACCTTGTCGGTGGAGACCTCGAGCAAAGGCTCGTCTACTTCGACGGTGTCGCCGACGGACTTGAGCCACTGCGTGATGGTGCCTTCGGTGACGGACTCGCCAAGTTCTGGCATTTCCACGTCGGAAGCATCGCCGGAGCCGCCGTTAGAAGAGTCAGCCTTTGACTCTTCCTGAGCTTCTTCTGCTTCTTCCTCGTCCTTGTCAGCGGAGGAGTCGTTGGATGCGGAGCCTGCCTCATCCTCGTCACCGATGATGGCAATGACCTCGCCAACCTCGATGGTGTCATCCTCGTCAGCCTTAATTTCAATAATGGTGCCGGCTACGGGGGAGGGGATTTCGGTGTCGACCTTGTCGGTGGAGACCTCGAGCAAAGGCTCGTCTACTTCGACGGTGTCGCCGACGGACTTGAGCCACTGCGTGATGGTGCCTTCGGTTACGGATTCGCCCAGCTCGGGCATCTCAACGGAGTTCGCCATGAGTTATAAGACTCCTCGAAAGTTGGAAGTGTTCTATCGCTACCCGACAATCTTACAGCGTGATGCTCACCCTCGTGCAGATGTGGGGTTAGTAACTACCCTCCTTCCGGGTAAGCTAGGGAATTATGTTCAACCCCTTCCGCCGCAACAAGTCCAGATCGTCACTGCGACCACCCCGCGGACCGGGGGAGACCATCCGCCCAGAAGACGCGCAGGATTTGCAACAGTGGGCCGCCGGAAGAATGTATGTAGAGGCCTTTGTAGAGCCGGAAACAGTGGTCAACGAGATGTCGGTTGTCGTTGTCGATGAAAACGGCGAGTTCATCCGCCGTCGCATCGGCGGGCCAAAGGGTATCGACGCGGTGGCCGCATTATTGAGCTGCGATATTTATGACGTGGAAGAAACCGGCTACCCGCAGCGCATGCGTGAACGCCTGGAGCGAAACCGCATTCTGCGTAAAAGGGAAGAACAAAGAAAACGCCGCGCCCGGTTCGAGCGCGGCGAGAACCCCGATACGGGGACTGAATTAAGCTAGATCGCTCTCTTCACGTAGGTAGACCTGGGAGCCGCGGCGGCGGAATTCGGCAGACTTTTCTTGCATGCCTTTCTCCGGTGCAGTGCCGTCGACGGCTTCGCGGACTTGCTCACCTAGCGTTGGCATGCCTAGCTCGGCCATCTGCCCGCCAAACATATCCCGAATGTCTTGGCTGATGCGCATAGAGCAGAACTTGGGGCCACACATGGAACAAAAGTGGGCGGTCTTTGCTGGCTCGGCAGGCAAGGTTTCGTCATGGTAAGCCTGCGCGGTTTCCGGATCGAGGGAAAGCGCAAACTGATCATTCCAGCGGAATTCAAAGCGGGCCTTGCTCATCGCGTCATCCCAGGCACGGGCGCCAGGGTGACCTTTGGCCACGTCCGCGGAGTGCGCGGCAATCTTATAGGTAATGACACCAGTTTTTACGTCATCTCGATTGGGTAGGCCCAAGTGCTCTTTCGGAGTCACGTAGCACAGCATCGCCGTGCCACCCATAGCGATATGGGCGGCGCCGATGGCAGAAGTGATGTGGTCATAGCCGGGAGCGATATCGGTAACTAGCGGGCCGAGAGTATAAAAGGGCGCGTCAGAGGCCCAATCCTGCTCGAGCTCGTTATTTTCTTGAATCATGTTGAGCGGGACATGCCCAGGGCCTTCCACCATGACTTGGACGTCATACTCCCAAGCCCGGCGGGTAAGTTCGCCAATCGTCTTAAGTTCAGCGAACTGGGCTGCGTCGTTCGCATCGGCTAGGCTGCCGGGACGCAGGCCGTCGCCAAGCGAAAATGCAACATCGTATTGCGCAAAAATCTCGCATAACTCATCAAAGTGCTCGTAAAGGAAAGATTCTTTGTGGTGGGCCAAGCACCAGCCCGCCATAATCGAGCCGCTGCGGCTTACAATGCCAGTCACGCGATTGCTAGCTAAAGGCACATAGGCCAAAAGCACACCAGCGTGAATCGTCATATAGTCCACGCCCTGCTCGCATTGCTCGATGACGGTATCACGGAAGATCTCCCACGTGAGGTCCTCCGCTACGCCATTGACCTTTTCCAATGCTTGGTAAATCGGGACGGTGCCGATGGGAACCGGGGAGTTGCGCAAGATCCACTCACGGGTGGTGTGGATATCGTCACCCGTAGACAAGTCCATGACGGTATCCGCACCCCATTGGGTAGCCCAGCGCAGTTTGGATACTTCCTCATCGATGGAGGAGGTAACCGCTGAGTTGCCGATATTGGCGTTAATCTTGGTAAGGAATTTGCGGCCAATGATCATAGGCTCGGACTCGGGGTGTTTGACATTATTGGGAATAATCGCGCGGCCGCGAGCGACCTCCTGACGTACGAATTCCGCATCGCAATGCTCGCGCAGAGCTACAAATTCCATTTCTCGGGTAATAATTCCCTGGCGGGCATAATGCATCTGCGTAACGCGTTGGCCTGCCTTCGCCTTAAGTGGCAGGCGCTTAGAGCCCTTCCATTCTTGGGAGGCAGCACCGCGACGCTGTGCGGCGCGGCCGTCGTCAGCGAGCTCTCGGTTGCGGCCTTGGTATTTTTCGGTATCCGCGCGTTTTTGAATCCACTCGGTGCGTAATGCCGGAAGCCCCTGCTCCGGTGCGCATTCGGGACCACGCGTGCGGTAAACGCGGAAGGGCTCGTTAGGGGCATGAGGGGAATCGTCCAAGTGGATTTCGGTCTCTGGGACCTCTAAGCCGTTGTGTCGAATGGGGGGAATAGGAATGCTTGGGGTGGTTTTCTGGGGCAGCCGTCATGGCAGGCTCTCCTCTCTTCCTTCGTAGGTATTAACCAAACAGGTTCGAACGGTAGATACGCAGCTGTAGCGCACTCTCAGCCCGTGCTCGGGCACCCGTGGGGACGTAGATCACCGTATAACAATCGCCTCACCCAGCGCAGGGTTTTCTGCATTTGGTCTAGGCCTAGCGATGCGTGGTGGGAGGGTGAAGGAATGTGGTTGCTAGGTCAACAGGAAACTTTCAGGATCTTTCCACCGCTATCCAATATCGGTAACCCATACTAAGTTCATGCGTTTGAGAGAGCGCATGCGAGAGAGATAGAGAGAACCCCTCATGTTTCCAGAGGGCGGCTGTTTTAGCCGATACATGGAAACACCTTGTAGAGAGACGCCTGCGGCCCTCGGACCACTTTCGGTTCGAGGGCCGCAGGCGTTTTCTTTTGCCTAGCAGATCGTGGCGCCGGCAGCGGCTAACTCTTGCAACGCCGCCTCACCGCGAGATTCATCTACCGGGGAGCAATAGTCACGCAGAACGCGGACGGTGAACCCCTCCTGTAGGGCATCAGCAGCGGTGGCACGAACACAATGATCGGTGGCAATGCCCACGATGTCTACGGCATCGATGTGGTGCTCGCGCAACCAGTCAGCGAGCAGGGTGCCGTTAGCAGCACCCTCAAATCCGGAATAGGCGGCGGTGTATTCGCCCTTGCGGAAGTAGGCTTGGGCCGGCCCGATAGCCTCATGCATGGCCGCTCCGTGGGATTCGGCTACACAGTGCACGGGCCAGGAATCAACAAAATCCGGGCTCTGGGAAAAGTGAGAGCCCGGATCTATATGCCAATCCTGCGTGGCTACGACGGTGTCATAATCCTGTTGCAGGGTAGCGATCTTGGCAGCGACTTCATTGCCTCGTTCGGTACCCAAGGCGCCGCCGGGGCAAAAGTCATATTGAACGTCAACGATAATCAGAGCAGGCTTCATGCCTTTAGGAGTTTAATCGCATAAAGCCTGCTGTGGTGCTACTTTAATTCAGCAATTTCGCGCAGGGCTGCTACCACCGTGCGGGTGGGCACGCCGGTGCCCATCTTTGGGGTGTATCCATAAGCGCCAGTGGTGTTGAAGGAAGGGCCGGCCACATCGATATGGGCCCATTCGATTCCTTCACCCACAAAGTGTTGGAGGTAGGTGCCGGCATATTCCATGCCGCCCTCACGCTTAGCGTTGATATTACGGATATCGGCGCTGGCGGATTTTACCGATTCCTCGTGTTCCTCCAGTAGCGGCATGGCCCAAGCCTTCTCGCCCACCTCGCGGCCGATTTCGGCCATGCGGTCACGGAATTCCTCGGAACCCATAACGCCGGCGGTCCGCTCACCTAGAGCAACCATCTGGGCGCCGGTGAGAGTAGCCGTTTCAATGAGGTAGTCAGGGTTGTCCTCGCTGGCGCGCGCAATGGCATCAGCAAGCACGAGGCGACCTTCCGCATCGGTGTTGAGCACCTCGGAGGTAATGCCGCCGTAGTGGGTGATGACGTCACCTGGGCGGGTGGCATCGCTGCCTGGCATGTTTTCTGCCAGTGGCAGGGTAGCGGTGATACCCACCTTGAGGTTCAGCTTTGCCGCAGCGATGATGGCAGCGGCCATTGCGGCGGAACCGCCCATATCGGAAATCATGTCCCACATCTTGGCGCCTGGCTTCAAGGAAATGCCGCCGGTATCAAAGGTAATGCCCTTGCCCACCAGCGCGACGTGGCGCTTGGCCTTCTTCGGGCGCCAGCTCAAGCGGACCAAACGCGGCGGACGTGCAGAGCCACGGCCGACCGCCAGGATGCCGCCAAAGCCCTGCTTTTCTAGGGCCTTTTCATCCAAGACCTCTACCTCAAGGCCCGCCTCTGCTGCTTGGGCGGAAAGGAAAGCGGCGTAGCTTTCTGGGTAGAGCAGGTTGGATGGAGTATTGACCAGATCGCGGGCGAGAAGAACGGATTCAGCGGTAATCTTCGCGTTTTCAAATTCCTCTTGGGCTGACTTCTCGGCCACTACGGTAAAGGTGGTGGGCATCGTAGATGGCTCGCTGCGTAGGCCGGAGTACTTATAGCCGCCGAGGATGAGGCCTTCTACCACTGGGGCGATGCCAAAATCGCCCAGAGAGGTAGCTACCTGTTCAATCTTGGTAATGGAGCGGGCGGCTTGGCCTGCAGCGCGGCGCAGCGTTTCAGCGTCTACTTCTTCTGCTTCGCCCAATCCCACGGCGATGATGGAGGCTACGCCAGCCTTAGCGGGAGCCGGTACGCGCGTGACCTCGCCGGCCGTGCCGGAAGCCCCTACGGCCACCAGTGCCTCATAGGTGGAGCGAAGTGCGGCAGCCCCTAGCAATTCGGTACCCGGCAGTTCTAGCCCGCCTTCGCCCTGGAACGCAGCGATTAGTAGCGCGTCCGCCTTCTTAGGAGCCTTCTTTCCCAGCTTTAGCTTGGGAAATTGACCGCGTGCGGGCAATTCGTTTTGTGCCATAGTGTCCTCCTTTATAAAAAGGCTTATCAATCTTCCCTCTACTGTACCGCGCAGCGGTGAACTTATTCCTGCTTCGCTATAGATAAAGGGGTAGATTGTGGGCATGCTTGATTACACGATTACTCGGACCGATAACCCCACGTCTACGAAGGAATTGAGCGAAATTCTCGCCAACCCCGGCTTTGGCAAGCACTTTACGGACCACATGGTCACCATTGATTGGACCGAAGAAAAGGGCTGGCACGATGCTCAGGTAAGACCGTACGGGCCGATGACAATGGAACCGGCAAGCAACGTATTCCACTACGGGCAGGCAATCTTTGAAGGCATCAAGGCCTATCGTCAGCCCGATGATTCCATTGCCACCTTCCGTCCCGACCATAATGCCCAGCGGTTTATCAACTCTGCTGAACGCTTGGCTATGCCGGAGCTGCCGCAGGAGGAGTTTATTGAGTCTTTGCGCCAGTTGGTGGAAGTAGATAAGGACTGGGTACCGGAAGCCGGTGGAGAAGCGGCGTTGTATCTGCGTCCCTTTATGGTCTCCACCGAGGTTTCCTTGGGGGTTCACCCGGCCAAGTCCTACCGCTACGTGCTTATAGCCTCCCCAGCGGGTTCCTACTTCAGTGGTGGCATCAAACCGGTATCCGTCTGGCTGTCCACCGACTACGTGCGCGCAGCGCCCGGCGGCACCGGCGCGGCCAAGTTTGCGGGCAACTATGCGGGCTCGCTATTGGCCCAAGCTCAGGCGGATGAAAAGGGCTGTGACCAGGTGGTCTGGTTGGACGCTATTGAACGCCGCTACATCGAAGAAATGGGCGGAATGAACCTCATGTTTGTCTATGGCTCCGGCGAGAATGTGGAGATTGTTACGCCAGAACTATCCGGTTCCGTGTTGCCGGGCATCACGCGCGAATCTCTTCTGCAAGTTGCCCAAGACCTGGGCTACAAGGTCACCGAACGCCGCATTACGGCCGAGGAATGGCAGCGCGATGCAGAATCCGGCGCAATGTCGGAGGCCTTTGCCTGCGGTACTGCCGCGGTTATCACCCCGGTGGGCCACGTGCTGGGCGATTCCGCCGATTTCCAGGTCAATGGCAATGAAGCAGGCGAGATCACCATGACCTTGCGCGAGCGCCTAACCGGAATTCAGCGCGGTGCCGTGGAAGATACCCATGGCTGGCTGCATACCCTGGTGAAATAGGCCGCGGCTTAGGCGTCTGCGGCGATCTCGACTCCGGTAAGTAGCATCGGCAGCGCCGCTAGGGCGCCGAGGGTGGGCTCCGGCTCCATTGCCAGTTGGTGCAGTGGCTGGAGGCCCAGTTTTCTTAGCGCCAACTCATGGGCAGGGGCGGTGGAAAGGGTAGTGGCAAAGAGCCACTCTTTCACCCCAGGGTTATCGCGCTCGGCAAGGAGCGCCGCGGTTGCGGTTAAGGGGGCATCGATAAGGAGGGGCGTGCGACGCTCCGCGGCTCGGGTAATGAGCCCCACCGCAGCGGCCAGCACCGCAGACTGGCAGGAGGCTACGAGCTCCATGCCCTCGAGGTTGCGGGCGCGGAACATAGCATCTCGAATGGCAGAGACCTCTCGCTTCCAGTCTTCCACGCTGGGCTGCTTGCCGACGATCACTACCGGCTCCGTCTGCGTCATCGTCGCCATGACCACGGCGGGGACGCGGGCGCTTTCCACGCCGCCGGGAATCAGTAGGTCCGCACCGGCATCAATTTCCGCATCTGCGGTAGCGGCTCCCAAGTCATATGCCTGGGATAGATCCGTCACCGTGACTACATTCAGTCCGGCCCCGGCCCGACGCGCAGCGGTCTCGGGAGCCGGTAGCTGGGGCTCCTGCTCAGCAAAGACGATGGCTCGTATACGCTGCGGCTCCTGAGCGGGGGCGCTGCCTTGGCAGGCGGCTAGCCATTGGGCGGCTTCGGTCAGGCGCCCATAAGGCGCGAGCTGTGCGTCGTGTGCGGTACGTGCCTGAGAATCGGGCTGCGGAATGGCCATGAGCACATCTCCCTAAACGTCAGCACCGAGCTCCACGCGGGGGCGCGGAATGCGCCACTTGCGCGGCTGGCTGGCGCGGGAATATGCATAAAAGCCCAGGCTAAAGCCGGCTTCAGTGGTGCCAGGGAACTTGGTACGCACGGCATTATTGCAGCGGCGGGCCAAGATGATGCCCTCGATGGCAAAGATAATGAGGATAACCATCGCCACCGCGTTAATGACCGTCGCGATGCTTGGTACCGCGTAAGTCAAGAACACGACCACGATGAGAACAAGGGCCATTGGCATAACCCAATTGCTCAAGCTGCGGCGCGCATCTACCCAATCGCGCACATAGGCGCGTTCTGCGCCCTGATCGCGAGCGGGAAGGAAGCGCGGATCACCGTCAGCCATGCGGGCCTGCTGCTCACGGTTGGCCTGCTGGCGCTCTTGGCGCTCCTTTTTCTTATATTCCTTCCACTCGTCCTTGCTCATGGACTTCTTCATGTCCTTGCGGTGCTGGTAACGCTGTGCTTCGGACATGCCATGGGGATCGCGCTTTACGCCGCGCGCGATCTCTTGTTCGGAGCGCTTTGGCGTAGGACGACCCTTCGGTGGGGTATAGCCCTTGCGCTGGGGCTCTTTCTGAATTTCTTCCTGCGCCTTGTCCTGCGCAGGAGCGGGCTCAGTGGAGGTCTTGTCATCTTTTTGCCACGGGAGTTTCACGCTCCTCACACTACAAGGTTTAGGCGCGAATAGGGGAATAGGCCCGGCCCAGTAGATGTTGTAGCAGTGGGCTACCTTTTCCCACCTGAAAGAAGCGGGTAGGGTAGTGGCAACGAAACCAATACTTATTGAGGAGAAGTGATGACCGCTCCAGCTTCCGCAACCGGCGTCATTCTGACTGAAGCAGCAGCCGCTAAGGCAAAGGCGCTGCTTGATCAGGAAGGCCGCGACGATCTCTCCCTGCGCATTGCCGTTCAGCCTGGCGGCTGCGCTGGCCTGCGCTACCAGCTTTACTTTGATGATCGCACCTTGGATGGTGACAAGGTCGACCAGGTAGGCGGCGTAAACCTCGTCGTGGACAAGATGTCCGTTCCTTACCTGACCGGTGCCAAGATTGACTTCGCTGACACCATCGAGTCCCAGGGTTTTACCATCGATAACCCGAATGCCACCGGTTCTTGCGCCTGTGGCGATTCCTTCAACTAAAAAGAAGGACAGCAAAGAGGGTGGGTGCCGATGGCACCCACCCTCTTGTGTATGTGTGGAAGGCTCTTAGAGCTTGACTGGATAGTCGCGCTGCTCGATCTGCGGATCGATGCGCTTTTCCACAAAGATGCCGTGCCAAATCATAAAGGACAGTACGGTCCACAAACGGCGGGAGTGGTCGGAGACGCCGTCGCGGTGCTCCTTGAGCATCTCGAGAACTTCCTTCTTATTGAAGATGTCCTCGGTCTGGGAATCGTTGATGGTGTCTTGGGCCCAGCCGTAGAGCTCGTCGCCGGCCAACCAGTGGCGCATCGGCACAGGGAAGCCCAGCTTCTTGCGGTGCAAAACGTGGGCCGGAACGATCTGCTCCATTGCCTTGCGCAGTGCGTACTTGGTGGTGCCGTGGGAAATCTTCAGGTCATAAGGGATGGACTCGGCCACCTTGAAGACTTCCTTGTCCAAAAAGGGCACGCGAAGCTCAAGCGAGTTGGCCATATTGATCTTATCGGCCTTGACCAAGATGTCACCGCGCATCCAGGTAAAGAGATCCAGATGCTGCATGCGTGCGACCGGGTCAAAGCCCTCGGACTGCGCGTAGATGGGCGCAGTTACCTCGCGGTGGTCCCATTCGCGCTTCGCCCACGGAATAACCCGCTGCATCTGCTCAAAATTGAAGGAACGAGCGTTGCCATAGTAGCGCTCTTCCATGGTCATCGAGCCACGGTTGAGCAAAGACTTGCCCTTCATACCTTCTGGCAGCACCTGGGAGAGCTTGCCCAACCCGCGGCGCAGTGGGGAAGGGATCTTCTCAAAGGGCGCGAGGGACAGTGGCTCCTTATAGATGGTGTAACCACCAAAGAGTTCGTCCGCGCCCTCACCGGAAAGAACAACCTTGACGTGCTTGCGGGCTTCTTGGGCCACGAAATAGAGCGGCACCAGCGAAGGGTCAGCTACCGGATTGTCCAGGTACCACATGATCTTCGGGATGGACTCGGCATACTCCTCCGGGGAGACAATCTTGACGATGTGCTCCACGCCAATAGCTTCCGCGGACTCTGCCGCGACATCGACCTCAGAGTAGCCCTCGCGCTCGAAGCCGGTGGTGAAAGACAGCAGATCAGGGTTGTGGCGCTTAGCCAGGGTGGCAATAGCTGTGGAGTCAATGCCGCCCGACAAGAAGGAGCCTACGGTGACGTCGGCGCGCATGTGCTTAGCTACGGAATCCTCCAGCGCCTCCGCAATCCGGTTAAAGAGTTGCTGCTCTTCACCTTGCTTTACCTGTTGAACAGGGAAGCGGGGCTTGAAGTAGCGCTCGAGGACAACCTCTTCGCCTGGACGAAGGGTAACAGTGCAGCCGGATTCCACGCGGCGGATATTCGCGTGGAGGGACTCCGGCTCCGGGACGTATTGCAGGTCGACGTAATGCTCAATGGCGCGGCGGTCAAGGTTGAGCTCTAGACCGATCTCGTCTGCCATTTCCAGAATGCACTTCATCTCGGAGGCAAAGACAGTGCCAGCGTCGGTGGTGGCGTAGTACAGCGGCTTGATGCCGAATTGGTCGCGGGCAGCAAACATCGTCTTAGTGTGGGTGTCCCAGATGACGATGCCGAACATGCCGCGCAGGTGGTTCACCACGTCCTTGCCCCAGTGGTGGTATCCCACCACGATAGGCTCACCATCGCCTTCGGTATGGAAGGTATAGCCGAGGCCCTTGAGCTCTTCCCGTAGTTCTACGTAGTTGTAGATTTCGCCGTTGAAGGTCATGGCGTAGCGGTCAGGCTGGTCCTCCGGACCCCAGCGAAGGGGCTGGTGGGAGTGTTCTAGGTCAATGATGGACAGGCGATTGAAGCCAAAGGCAGCATCGCCGTCGTGCCAGGTGCCTGCCGCATCTGGGCCGCGGTGGCGCATGCAAGGCAGGGAACGTTCTAGCGCGTCAACGTACTTATCTACGTCGCCCGTGGCGGCGAGCATGCCAAGAAGTCCGCACATGTAAAGATTGCTCCTTAATATAAGCGTCTATTGCTAGTCACCCACTTTACGGCTCGAGAGGTGCAAACTAGAACACGCCACGGCTTAAGGAAAGCTGTTGGCTGCCTTGGAAAAAGCTTCCCCGATAGGGTGCGAACTTTCGGTTGATGTATCCCCGGGCAAGCTGTGAATTGACACACATGGCCGTGTTGGAACCTTAGGGTCCGGTTGGAACATTGTGCAGGTGGGGCGGTAACCTACAAGAAGGAGAATATGAAATGAGTGCACTAGGTGCCCTTTTATGCCTTTAAATAGGCTGGGAATCTGGCAATTTTCCTCTATTCTGATTGGGTAAGAGTGCTCTGTGAGTATTCGAGAAGTTTTGTGTGGACAGAAAGGCAGAACACACGTGGGACAGCGTAATAAGCGCACCTTTGCCCGCAAGGCGGGCGTAGCTGGCGCACTTGCTCTGGGTGGACTCGCTCTGGCAGGTTGTGACGTTCAGGCGCCAACTGCTGTAGAGAACCTCCTAGGATTCGGTTGGCCAAAGGGTATTACCCCTGAGGCAGAGGCCATGTACAACTTCTGGATTTGGGTCTGGGTTGCTGCATGGATCGTTGGTTTTATTATGTGGGGCCTATTCCTCACCGCTATCTTCCGCTGGAGCGCGAAGAAGGCGAAGAAGGATGGCAAGGGCGAGTTCCCGCGCCAGATTCAGTACAACGTACCGCTTGAGATGGTTCTGACCATCGTTCCGATCCTCATTATCATGGGCCTGTTCTTCTTTACCGTTCAGACCCAGCAGAAAGTTACCGCCTTGGATAAGGATCCGAAGGTCGTCGTCGACGTCACCGCTTTCCAGTGGAACTGGAAGTTCGGTTACGCGGAGAACCACGTTAACGGTGAGAACTATGACGGTGCTGATAAGGAACGTCAGGCCGAGGCAGAAAAGTCTGCTCACGACCCAGAGGGTATCGATAACCCGAACCCAATCCACGGCAAGTCCATGGGCGACCTTTCCTACCTGAACTACAACAAGATTGAGACCGTCGGTACTACCGAAGAGGTTCCGGTTCTGGTTCTTCCTTCCGATACCGCGATTGAATTTCGTCTCGCTTCTGGGGACGTATCCCACGCATTCTGGGTACCGGAGTTCCTATTTAAGCGCGACGTCTACGCACACCCAGAGGCAAACGCTCAGGAGCGTAGCTTCCAGGTGGAAAAGATTGAGAAGCAGGGCGCATTCGTTGGTCGCTGTGCCGAGATGTGCGGTACCTACCACTCGATGATGAACTTTGAAATCCGCGTTGTATCCCCAGAGGACTTCAACAAGTACATGAAGTTCCGCGAGAACAATCCGGAAGCTACCAACGCCGAGGCTCTCAAGGAAATCGGTCAGGACCCATACGCGGTTACCACCCACCCGTTCTCCGGCGAGCGTGATACCGCTAATGGTGACAACTTCGTCAACACGGCGGCATAAGAGATAAGGACACAACACAATGCGTGCAACATCGAAAGTCTTTTACTCAATCGCGACCTACCTTCTTGTCTCGCTGATTGTCTACATCTTCGGCGTTACCTTCGTTAAGGACGACGGCTATCTGTACGGTGCCGAGTGGGTTGGCATCGTGGGTATGTTCCTTGCCTTCCTGCTGTGCATGATGCTTGGTGCTTACCTGCACTTCACCGATAACCGCAGCGACGTCCTCCCAGAGGATTGGGAAGAGGCAGAGACAGAGGACGCTGCTGGCATCCTTGGCTTCTTCTCTCCAGGCTCCATCTGGCCGCTGGCTATGACCGGTGCTATCGCGCTCCTTGGCCTGGGTGTCATCTTCCTTTACTTCTGGCTGATCGCTCTCGGCGCTGTCTGCCTCATCGCGGCTTGCACCGGTCTTTCCCTGCAGTACGGTCTGCCAAAGGAAAAGCACTAGTTCTTCACTCTGAAGAAATCCCCCGCCTAAAACTTCTCCGCCCTCCTAGCTATGGAAGCTAGGAGGGCTTTGGCGATCGGTAGTCGGATGTTCCGCGAAAAAGTTCCCTAGATTCCAAAAAACTTTTAGGGGTGGGGTAGTGGCCGCACATCCAACAAGGCAGTTGCCTAACCGTCTGTGCCATTCGGCCACGTAGAGGCATCTTTTCGCGGGGGTCGACCGAAAGTTGTAGACCTGCGGGTTTGGGGTGGTGGGTGGATGTGATTTATCTCTCCAGAAAGTATCAATCTCGCGTACTTGTTAATGTATCTACAGGCCAGAATTATTGAGGTGGGGGCGCTCGGGAATTTCTAAGCGTGGGCCGTCGTGTGTTGTCACCTGCATCGATGGGGCGTCGTAAAGCAGAGCAAAAAGTTCCCGGCGGAAAAAATAAAAATATCGCAGGGAACTGGCTGAACGTTTGCTGGCTAAAGTATCAAAAATGAATAGTGATAACGGGGGGAATCGAGGTGACTTTGCCGCCCAGAACAGCCATAATGGCCTCTGTGACGAGCGTAGTTTCTAACCAAGGTATGACAGCACCACGTGCTGCCTCACTGAACCGACCAAATATGGTCAGTGTGGGCACCATCGTGTTCCTGTCTCAGGAATTGATGTTCTTTGCCGGACTGTTCGCGATGTGGTTCACCTCGCGAGCAAACGGTCAAGAAGGCGACTGGGCGGAGCACACCGCCCATATCAACCTGCCCATGGGTTTCCTCATTACGGCAGTGCTGATTACTTCTTCTGTGACCTCTCAGTTCGGCGTGTTTGCCGCAGAAAGGGGTGACGTTTACAAGCTTCGACTCTGGTACACCGTGACGCTGGTACTGGGCGTTGTGTTCCTGTGCATCATGGCATTCGAGTGGACCGAGTTGATTCACGCAGGTGTGACTGTGCAGTCCAGCGTCTTCGGTTCGGTGTTCTACATCATCACCGGCTTCCACGCTGCGCACGTGACCGCAGGTCTGATTTCTTTTGCAATCATCCTGGCGCGCGTTGCTAAGTCCAAGTTCACGCCGGCGCAGGCTACCGCCGCAATGGCAGTGTCTTACTACTGGCACTTCGTTGACGTTGTGTGGATCGGCGTCTTCACCGTTATTTACTTGGTCCAGTAGAACTGGCCACTATCCCCAAACAGTCCTCCCGTGTTCGAGTTATCTAAAGGAAAATGATGGATAACAATTCGCAGTCCGTGGCAGTGGAGCAGACCACTGCGGCGGCTAAGAAGACCCGCCGTCGCCGCAAGGCGAAGCGCACCATCGCCGGTGGCTTCGCTTTGGCGATTGGCCTGTCCGGTGCGGGCGTCTTGGCTTCTGCCTTGACCCCAGACGCACAGGTCGCCACGGCGGAAAAAGATGACCAAGCCCTCGTTCAGGAGGGCAAGGACATCTACGACACCGCTTGTATCACTTGCCACGGTGCCAATCTGCAGGGCATCGAAGGCCGCGGTCCCTCCCTCGTTGGCATCGGCGCTGGTTCTGTGTACTTCCAAGTACACTCTGGCCGTATGCCGATGATGTCTAACGATGCGCAGGCAGAGCGCAAAGCTCCGCGTTACACCGAGCAGCAGACTCTGGCATTGGCTGCATACGTAGCAGCCAATGGTGGCGGCGCAGACATCGTTTACAACGATGACGGAAGCGTTGCCCAGGAATCCCTGCGTGGTGCTAACTACAATGGCGAAATCCAAGCAGAAGACGTAGCGAAGGGCTCTGAGCTCTTCCGCATGAACTGTGCATCTTGCCACAACTTCACCGGCCAGGGTGGCGCGCTGTCCTCCGGTAAGTTCGCTCCTGAGCTTGCCCCGGCAAGCGAGCAGGAGATTTACCAGGCAATGCTGACCGGCCCGCAAAACATGCCTAAGTTCTCCGACCGCCAGCTGACTGCAGACGAGAAGAAGGACATCATTGCCTACCTCAAGTCTGCAAAGGAAACTCCTTCCCCAGCAGGTTGGGACCTTGGTAGCCTCGGCCCCGTAGCGGAAGGCCTGGCAATGTGGATTATCGGCATTAGCGCCCTGTGCGCCGCCGCTATGTGGATTGGATCGCGCTCATGAGCAATGTAAAGAAGAATTACACTAATGCTGAGCTCGATAAGATGAGCAACGATGAACTCGCTGCTCTAGGTACCGAGCTCGATGATGTCACCGTCGCGTTCCGCAAGGAGCGCTTCCCGGTTGAAGGCGACCCGGCTGAAAAGCGTGCGGGCCGCAACGTCGCCATCTGGCTTTTCCTGTCTGTCATCGGCGGGCTGGGATTCCTCGGCGTTTACCTGTTCTGGCCGTGGCAGTACAAGCAGCTAGGGGAGGAGGGCCACATTTGGCACACCCTCTACACTCCTTTGCTGGGTATTACCGCCGCACTCGCAATTTGTGCGTTGGGTATCGCCATTGTTCAGTACGTTAAGAAGATCCTCCCAGAGGAGATTTCCGTACAGCGTCGCCATGACGGTCCTTCCGAAGAGGTTGACCGTCGTACCTTGACCGCGTTGCTGAATGATTCTTGGAAGACTTCCACCCTTGGTCGCCGTAAGACCGTTCAGGGGCTGTTGGGCGGAGCCGGCGTCCTGTTTGGCCTGACGGTGATTGCACCGCTGGGCGGCGCAATCAAGAACCCATGGAAGGTTCGCCACAACCTGAACTACGCCGGTGACGGAACTCTGTGGACCTCCGGCTGGACCCTTCATAATGAAGGTTTCAAACTTTACCTGGCCCGCGACACCGGTACCATCGCTGAGAAGCACTCCGGTGAAACCGGCGAGCACTACAGCACCAAGGGCGTTACCCGCCTGGTTCGCGTGCGTCCGGAGGATCTGGCAGCAGGCGGTATGGAGACCGTCTTCCCGCTGGCAGAAGAAGACGTCAACGATGGCGATAAGTACGATGCCGAGCGCGATGTCTACGAGCACCACATGCACTCAATTCACGGCAACCGCAACGCCGTGATGTTGATCCGACTGCGTCACAACGATGCGCAGAAGGCCATCGAGCGCGAAGGTCAAGAAGACTTCCACCACGGCGACTACTACGCCTACTCCAAGATCTGTACTCACATCGGTTGCCCGACCTCTCTCTATGAGGCTCAGACCAACCGAATCCTGTGTCCATGCCACCAGTCGCAGTTCGATGCTTTGCACTACGGCAAGCCGGTCTTCGGTCCGGCAGCCCGTGCACTGCCACAGCTGCCTATCACGGTGGACGACGAGGGCTACCTCGTTGCACAGGGCAACTTCATTGAGCCTGTCGGCCCGGCATTCTGGGAGCGTAAGTCATAATGAGCAATAAACTCGCCCAAATGGGCAACAATATGGATGAGCGTTATAGCGCCGCCGGTGTGCTGAGGACTCAGCTGAACAAGGTCTTCCCGACCCACTGGTCCTTCATGCTCGGTGAGATGGCGCTGTACAGCTTCATCATTCTTGTACTGACCGGTATCTACTTGGCGTTGTTCTTCGACCCTTCCATTACGAAGGTCATTTACGACGGCACCTACGCACCGTTGAACGGTGTGGAAATGTCTCGCGCCTACGCCACTGCGCTGGACATCTCTTTTGAGGTTCGTGGCGGTCTGTTTGTGCGCCAGATGCACCACTGGGCAGCCCTGCTGTTCATGATGTCCATGGTGGCTCACATGCTCCGCATCTTCTTCACCGGCGCATTCCGCCGTCCACGTGAAGCAAACTGGATCATCGGCTGCGCACTCATCTTGCTGGGCATGATCGAGGGCTTCCTCGGTTACTCCCTGCCGGATGACCTGCTTTCCGGTGTTGGTCTGCGAATCATGTCCGCCATCATCCTCGGCCTGCCTATTATCGGCACTTGGCTGCACTGGGCAATCTTCAGCGGTGACTTCCCGTCTGACCTGATGCTGGATCGTTTCTACATCCTGCACGTTCTGGTCATTCCGGGCATCATCCTCGGCCTGATTGCTGCCCACCTGATTATGGTTTGGTTCCAGAAGCACACCCAGTTCCCGGGACCGGGCCGTGCCGAGAACAACGTCGTTGGTGTCCGCATTATGCCGGTCTTTGCTACCAAGGCAATTGGCATGGGCATGATGGTCGCCGGCGTACTCGCTCTGATGTCTGGTCTGCTGACCATCAACGCCATCTGGACGCTTGGACCATACAACCCGTCCCAGGTTTCCGCCGGTTCTCAGCCGGATATCTACATGCTGTGGACTGATGGTGTTGCCCGTGTCATGCCAGCTTGGGAGCTCTACATTGGCAACTACACCATTCCTTCCGCGTTCTGGGTTGCTCTGCTGTGTGGTCTGATGGTCGTACTGCTTATGGCATACCCATTCTTGGAGAAGAAGTTCACCGGTGACGATGCACACCACAACCTATTGCAGCGTCCGCGCGATGTTCCTACCCGTTCCGCTATCGGCGCAGCTGCCATCGTATTCTTCTTGCTGGTCACGCTGTCCGGTGGTAACGACCACGTAGCGCACTTCTTCCAGATTTCGCTCAACGCGATGACCTGGGTTGGTCGTATCGGCTTGATCATCTTGCCTCCGATTGCATACTTCATGACCTACCGCATCTGCGTTGGTCTGCAGCGCTCTGACCGTGAGGTTCTGGAGCACGGTATCGAGACCGGCGTTATCAAGCAGATGCCGAATGGTGCCTTCATTGAGGTTCACCAGCCGCTCGGCCCGGTTGATGCCGATGGTCACCCAGTTCCCCTCGAGTACGCAGGTGCTCAGGTTCCAAAGCAGCTCAACCAGCTCGGCTTGGCGGATTCCGAGACTCAGGGAACCTTTAGCCCTGACGATGAGGCGCTCATGCACCGCGTCCATGAAATCCACTCGGATAACCACGATGAGGAAGCGGAGATGTTCCGTCGCCTCAACGAGGCTAACCGCCGCGAGGACGAGGAAAACGGCCGCATCTAAGACCTTGTCGTGAGGGTTACTCGAAACACGCTCATAGACCCACCCTGCTCCTGCTGAAGGAGCAAGGGTGGGTTTTGCGTTTTGCTGGGCCAATACTTCTCTAGGGGCTGTTGTTGTTGAGGTGTAATCCCGAAGCGCAGAAAGAGTACTGGAATGGAGCCCCTACGCTGCGGGCGGCCTTGGAGCATTGAGGAGCAATGTTTAGACGATAAACGCGTGAGAAGGCCATGGAGCGCCTCGGCGGGCGTTCATAGCCGGGCTTGTTTTTTCGTTTGGCGTTGTCCCTACGGGCAGTTAAACTTCGATGCTGCATTTTGTAGGGGCTTTCTCAAGTTCCTTGCAATAGCGCCCTATTTTCTAGTCTCGCGGTGACCTTCACTATTGGTTTCGGCTAAACATCTGTACGCGGCGAGAGGCCTATACTGCCCGGCTATGTAGGGAGGCGCGACTGCCGTGAAGGAGCTACCTTGCGGTGGAGTAGAAGGGGCCAATTTAAGGCTGAATAGGGCCACCAAAGGCGCTAGTGGCTAAAGTCACAAATTAGGACTCACTTAATTGTTGAGTGTCTGCTTTGCGAACGTGCTGCTTTGAGGAGGTGTGGTCTGAGCTTTGACATTTTTGCAGCTAGTGGGTTTATAGGTTCTGCTAGCGGTGAACTTATTTCCTTCTATGGGTGATAAGTCTCGTCTAGGTCAAGGGAAGGTAACGAACCGATAACAAGGTGAAATTGGGTAGAGCGAATGGACATCGGTTGTAATGATTTCGTAACCTATTTGAGACATTGAGTTACCGCCCGAAAAGGTGCTCAATCTAAACAGAAGAATTACAGCGCCGCATCTGGCTCCTCCTACTGAGGGGCCGAGTGGAGGAATTCCTAAAGGAACGGATTTCCAACGAACGCTAGTCCCCCAGGGTCAGAGCTTCTCTTAGTAGAGAAGTAGGCGCGCAGGAAGATTTGGAGTTTTTCTCATGGCACAGCACCGTCGTCAGGGCATTAAGAACACCCGTCGAATCGCATCTACCGCAGCATTGGCTGCCACCGCAGCTGTCGTTGCGCCAGGCGTAGCACAGGCGGCAGAGGTCGTCGTACCTAATACTGACTACCGCTTCGAGGTAGCAGGTCTGGAAAACGTCCCGAACATTGACCAGGTCCCGAACATTGACCGCTACGTTCCGTCTTTGGGCCAGGTTTCTGACCAGCAGAACACCAACTATGCAGCCGCCGGGCACAAGCAGGCAGCTCCGGCACAACAGACCGTGGGTCAGAAGGCGCTGGCAGCAGCTCGCTCCGTTATCGGCTCCCCGTACGTTTACGGCGCTGCAGGCCCGAACGCCTTCGATTGCTCCGGCCTGACCAGCTGGGCATACGCTCAGGCTGGCAAGCCGATTCCGCGTACCTCTCAGGCACAGGCCTCCGGTGGTACTCCGGTTTCGCTGGATCAGCTGCAGCCGGGTGACATCATCGCTTACTACGGTGGTGCTTCCCACGTCGGCATCTACACCGGCCACGGCACCATCATTGACGCTTTGAACTCCGGTGTTCCGGTTCAGGAGCGCGACATGAACTACATGCCGATTCACTCCGCTGTCCGCTTCTAATAGGTTGCGGATAGAGCCCTCCCTTCCGTGGGAGGGCTTTGTTGTGCATTAGGGGGTAAAACCCGCTATAGTTGATGCGATTTTTAAATTCCTCTTAGTCTAAGGGTCCTTACGTGTCTAAACGAGTACTTCCCGTAGCTGCAATCGTGGCAGCTCTTGCTGTGTCGTCGGTTTCTGGGATTTCGCAGGTAGTTGCGCAGGAAGCGGCGCCGCAACAGGAAAACGCCACGGAAGATATGGACGCGTTGGTGGAGCGCGTTGGCGAGGTTGCGCGCAAGGTTTCCGCCAAGAATGAAGAAGTAAAAGAGCTAGAAATCAAGCTCGAGGAAAAACAGGCGGAAGTCTCTGATTCTGAGAGCGCAGCCGCTGAGGCGCAAACTCGGGCGGATGAGGCGAAGGGTGACGTGACCGCGCAGCAGAGCCGCGTCGATGACCTCGCTCAGTCGCGCTACCGCGGCGATTCTCGCTCCGCTGTATCGGGAGCGCTGGCTGCAGAAAATCCTTCCGATGCAGTTGAGCGCATGGGTTACCTCGGCGCGCTTTCCCGCCAGGCGCAGCGCACCCTTGATGCAAAGGCGAGCGCCGCTTCGACGGCGGAGGGAGAAAAGCACAAGGCTACTGAAGCCGCTACTAAGGTACGCGAGGAAAAGAAGGCGCTAGAAGAGCAGCGCGAGAAGCTCCTCAAGGAAAAGGAGGAGCTGGAAAAGCAGCAAGAGGACATCGAGAAGCAGGTAGACGCCCTCGATGAGCAACAGCGTCAAGCCTGGGAAGGTCAGTTCGGCGGTACCGATAAGCCTGATATGGATTTGGGCGAGGTTGCTGATGGTGCCGCTTCCGCTGCTCTGTCGAAGCTGGGTGCACCTTATGGCTGGGGCGCTGCAGGCCCAGATCAATTTGATTGCTCTGGGTTGATGTTCTGGGCGTATCAGCAGATTGGCAAGTCGATTCCACGTACGTCGCAGGCTCAGATTGCTGGCGGCACCTCGGTACCGCTAGAGGACCTGCAGCCGGGCGATATTGTGGGTTATTACCCTGGTGTCACTCACGTGGGTATGTACATCGGTAATGGGCAGGTGGTCCATGCCTCTACCTATGGCGTGCCTGTTCAGGTGGTGCCGTTGAAGTCCATGCCGATTACCGGAACGGCGCGGTACTAAGTGGCCCGCGTTCTGCTGGTAACCAATGATTTCCCGCCCAAGATCGGCGGGATTCAGTCTTACCTCCGGGATTTTTTAGCAACCTTAGATCCGCGCGGCGTCGTGGTATTTGCCTCGACTCAGGAATCGCCGGCGGAATTCGATGCCGCGGTGGACTACAAGGTTATCCGTTGGCCTCGCCGAGTGATGCTGCCGACGCCGGCCACGGTGCGCCGCATGCAGGAGATTATCCGCGCCGAGGGCATTGACATCGTGTGGTTCGGTGCAGCTGCGCCCCTTGCCTTGATGGGCAAGGCCGCTAAAGAGGCAGGAGCCACCCGTGTGGTTGCTACAACCCATGGACACGAGGTGGGGTGGTCGATGCTGCCCGTCGCCAGGCAGTGCCTGCGCCGCATTGGTGATCACGCCGACGTCATTACTTATATCTCTGAATACACCCTGCGTCGGTTGCGCCGAGCATTTGGGCCGAATCCGCGGTGGGAGCATTTGCCTTCCGGCGTGAGTGTAGAAGGACTTTTCCCGGCCACACCGGAGCAACGTGCAGCTGCAAAGGCTGAGTTCGGTGTCAGCGGACCGACTATCGTGTGCATATCGCGGTTCGTACCCCGCAAAGGCCAGGATCAGCTCCTACGCGCCATGCCCTTAGTACGTGAAGAATTCCCCGATACGCAGCTACTTCTTATCGGGCGCGGGCGCTATCGCCGGGCCTTAGAGGAACTGGCGGATATCTACTGCCCGGATGCAGTGATTCAAGAAGCAGAGAGCATTGAGACTGCCTTACACGCGGCGGATATCTTTGCCATGCCGGCGCGCACTCGCGGCGGCGGTCTGGATGTTGAGGGCCTAGGCATTGTCTACTTGGAGGCCCAAGCGTGCGGCCTGCCGGTTATTGCCGGAAACTCCGGCGGAGCACCGGAGACAGTGACGGAGGATACCGGAGTCGTTGTCAACGGCTCATCGGTGCAGGAACTGGCAGAGGCAGTAAAGTCTCTTTTGGCGAATCCGCAGCGTAGGCTCAGCATGGGGCAGGCGGGGCGTCGCCATGTAGAAGCTCAGTGGACCTGGCGGATTATGGGCCAGCGATTGCGTCGTCTGATGTCCTGATGTGACCCTAACCAGGTTGTCGGTATATTCTGTTATGCATGCTTAAGAATAACTCCGCCGATCTCACTATCGGCTTTGACGTCGGTGGCACCAACGTGCGCGGTGGAGTGATCACGCGGGAGGGGGAAATTCTCGCGAGCCGTACGGTTCCCACTTCTATGGACGCCGAGCAGCTGGAAACGGACATTGTGGGTATCGTCGAGGAGCTGCGCGCTGAATATGCGGTGGATGCGGTTGGCCTCGCATTGGCGGGATTCCTGGATCCTTCGTGCCAAGTAGTGCGCTTTGCCCCGCATCTTCCGTGGCGGCAAGCCCACGTGCAGGAATCGCTTTCGCGCAAGCTAGACATGCACGTGCGCTTGGAGCACGATGCAAATTCTGCTGCGTGGGGAGAATGGCGCTTTGGTGCTGGTCGTGGCGCGGAAGATTGGGTCTTTTTTGCAGTGGGAACCGGAATCGGTGCCACGCTGATGACGCATGACACCATTTACCGCGGTGCGTTCGGCACCGCACCAGAGTTTGGGCATATCGTGGTGTCTCCTAATGGGCGGCAGTGCTCGTGTGGCAAGCGTGGCTGTTTGGAACGTTATGCCTCCGGGACTGCCTTGCCGGATACCTGCGCCGATCTGCGTGAACATTATGAGACTTCGTTGCCGGCGGAGCCTACAGGTAAAGAAATTACCCAGGCAGCGCGTAGGGGAGACCCGCTTGCTGTAGCGGTGATGGAAGACTTCAGCCGGTGGCTAGGCCAAGGCCTGTCCATTGTGGCCGATGTCCTCGATCCAGAGCTCATCGTGCTTGGCGGCGGCGTATCTCAAGACGCGGACTTGTACCTCGAAGGGGCTACCAAAGCCATGGGGCAAGATATTGTCGGGGCAGGGCATCGCCCCCTCGCACGTGTTGCCACCGCGGAATTGGGGCCTGCAGCGGGTATGATTGGCGTAGCCGATTTGGCCCGCAGCGGCCGTTAGAACGAACAAAGGACGACCTGGCGATGAAAAACAAGTGGTACTGGGCTTTTAAGTACATATTCTTCGGACCTGTCCTGCGCGTATGGAATCGCCCGTGGACCGAGGGAATTGAAAACATCCCAGCGGAAGGGCCCGCGATTTTGGTCTCGAATCACCAAGCTGTGATGGATTCTTTCTTCTTTCCTTTGGTATGCCCTCGCCAGATTACCTTTCCAGCTAAGTCGGAATATTTCACCACCCCTGGGTTCGTCGGTAGCTTGCAGAAGTGGTTTTTTACTTCGGTAGGCCAAGTCCCCATCGAGCGCGATAGTGAAGACGCTGGCGATGCCATTGTGCAAACCGCAGAAAGCATCTTGTCCCGCGGGGATCTTTTCGGTATTTACCCGGAAGGCACCCGTTCTCCGGATGGTCGCGTTTATAAGGGCCGCACCGGCATGGCGCGCATTGCGATGGAGACTAACCAACCGGTTTTCCCCATTGCGATGATCAACACGCGCAAAGCTAATCCCATTGGCTCGTGGATTCCTCGCCCCTTCAAGGTCGGCGTGCGGGTGGGCGACGCCATCTGGCCGCATGAGTGGGCCAAAGAGCGCGGTATGAATCCAAAAGAGCATGAGACGATCCGTGTCTTTACTGATTTTGTGATGCGCAATTTGGCCGAGATGAGCGATAAGCCTTATGTTGATGTGTACGCCTCCGATGTGAAGGCTTCACTCAAAGCTGGCCATGGTTACCCCGCCGGCGCAGAATACAAGGGGAGGTAATCACTATTCCCAAGGCCCGCTTAGCCTGGCCAGATACCGCTAAAGGCGTATCCATTATCGGCGTCGTGCTGCTGCACGTCACGCTGGTAGTTCCAGAAGGTGAGCTAACGTGGTTGGCTGCCCTAAACGTATGGCTGGACCCGCTCCGCCTACCCTTGTTCTTTCTCGTATCCGGCTATTTCTCTACCAAGATTTTTCGCTATTCTTTTAGCGAGCTATTTACTCGACGCCTGTGGTTTTTCCTCGTTCCCTATACGGTGTGGATGACCGTTGAACTATGGACCAAGCGCATCGAGTATCACTGGGTTTTCGGTGATCCCTATCTCCAGGTTACTGAGCTACTGTATAACCTGCTTTTGGGGCACACGATGGCTTGGTTTATTCACTCGCTCATTTTGTTCAATATATTTTTGTGGGCCGTGCGCAAGCTGCCAGCGTGGGCGGGCATAGGACTAAGTTTTGCACCGCTGCTTTTTATAGCCTGGCAGGACCACTATTTTTTCATCGGCAAGGCAATTATGTTCTTGCCCATTTTCGTGGGGGCGGCCTATTTGCGTGGACCAATTACGCGGTTTGCCGACGCCGCCGAAGCACCCTTCAAGGGCAACTTCCACACAGGATCGCTATGGGTATATTGTGCGGCCATCATTAGCTACATCACGGGACTGTCCCTCCGCCAAACCTGGAATGCTATCGAAGGTGACGTAGCTGTGCAGTGGCCATTGCCAGGTGGGGACGTCCTCGGCCGGGGCGATTTAGATCTCTTGATTCGCTTTGCAGAGCAAACGCTCGAAACCCCAGCGGGCATCGTCGGTGCGGTCATCATCAGCCATATTCCGGCGCTTTCCACCTTCGTAAGATTTGTCGGCCGGCACACGTTGCCCATTTACTTGGCCCACCCCATCGGCATGACGGTGGGATTCGGGTTCTTCATGGCCCACCGAGACTACGCGGTGAGCCTGGCCGGCGCGTGGCCCATGGAAAATACCTGGTTCTGGATTGGCGCCTGCTTTTTCTACTCGGCAGCGGCCTCGGTGGCACTTTGGGCGCTGGGCAAGGTACCTATCCTTGGGTGGACGCTGGTTCCACCGCGGATTGATAAGCGCCGGCCCGTCGTAGAGCCAATGGTAGCGAACAAAGAACCAGCAGGGCAGTAACGATGGCGTAATCATTGCCCACGATGTGCTGCCACCAGGCCCAGCTTAGCTCTTGGCCATTGGCATGAGGCACGAGCCAGTGCCCGCGAGCCAGAAGCGCCAGCCACGTTAGTGCGGCAAACCCCCAGTGGCGACGGGCCACCAGAAGCACTCCCGCCAAAACGAGCCAGGTAAAGTGGTGCGACCACGACACCGGCGAGCACAGCAGCGAAACTGATGCGGCCAGAAGCATGAGCACCGCTTGGTTCTCCTGAGAGAGACGCTCCATGGTAAACCAGACGAGGGCAATGACGAGGAGAACAGCTACGAGCCATAGCTTTTCGGCGTGTTCTGGGGCTAGGCGGCTGAAGAATCCGCGCAGAGATTGGTTGGAGCTATAGGCAAGGCCGCCAATGCGGTTGGAATCGCGCAACGTATCGCTCCAGTACTGGATGGAACTATGCGGATTGCAAGCAAAGGCAAGGAGACCCGCGGCTAGGAAGGCGCCTAGCGCGCTGAAAAATGCGCGCCATTCCCTGCGGACAAAGAACACGGCGAGGAATACTGCGGGGGTGAGCTTGATAGCCATTGCAATACCGGTCAGCACGCCGCGGCCACGGCCGGGGCTAAGCCAGAGGATATCCACCACCACTAGTGCGGTCAGCAAGATATTGACCTGCCCGAAGCTAAAGGTCTCCGTGATCGGCTCAGTAAGCATTGCGGCCAAAAGCGCCCAACCTGCCCAGCCAGGGCAGCGCAAAGCACGCAGAACGAGGGCTACGCAGCCCCAAAGCGCAGCAAAGGAAGCGATAGATATGAAGATGCTTGCGGCGGTGAGGGGAATCCAGCTCAATGGGACAAAAAGCAGCGCCGCAAACGGCGGGTAGGTAAAGGGGAGAGAGACATCGCGATTGCTGCCGACTAGGTAATCTTTGGCATATAAATCGCTGCCAAAGCCGGCACCGCCTTCGCGGTAAACGTCGAGGTCAATGTGGTAGTAGGTGGAGAAATGGCCGGAGAAAAGCTCCGGAATATCAATCAGCCACCAAAGGGCCACGAGGGCAGATAGGCACAAGGGAAATGCAGTAAACCACACAGACTTCTTCACGCCAGAAGTGTACAACTGTCTCTTTAAGGGGCCAATTTACCGCCCCGGATAAGGCGACGCTAGGCTTGGGAGACGTGCGCTACTTCTATGACACCGAATTTATCGAAGATGGACAGACCATTGAATTGGTCTCCATCGGCATCGTCGGTGAGAATGGCAGCGAGTACTACGCTGTGTCTACGGATTTTGATCCGGCAAAGGCCAATTCTTGGGTAAAAGACAATGTATTAGCCAAGTTGCCCAGCCCCCGGGATCCAGTGTGGAAACCTTTGGAGACCATCCGCACGGAGGTCTTTGAATTCCTGACCCAAAGTTCCACTCCGATAGAGCTGTGGGCGTGGGTGGGAGCCTACGATCACGTGGTATTGGCGCAGTTGTGGGGAGATATGGCCGGGCTGCCTAGGCGGATGCCGCGCTATACCCGCGAGCTCAAGCAGTACTGGGAGTTTGCAGGACGACCAAGCTTGCCCGCCGTGCCAAAGGGCAATCATGATGCGCTTGTCGACGCCCGCCATAACCTTGCCAAGTTCCGTGCCTGCGCCCAGGTGCTTCCGCTCTCTAAGGGCAATAGAATCAATATCTAGAATTTAACTAACGCGCTATAGGTCCTTAATGGTTAAATAGCAGTGTGAGTTGGACAGTAGATATTCCGCAAGGCGTTCTCCCGGACCTTCCACCATTGCCTGAGGGCATCGAGGAAGTCTTCCAAGACGTCATCAAGCGTGATGCAAAGCAGCAGCCAAGCTGGGATCCCTCCCAGGCCAATAACGTGCGCAAAATTCTCGAATCCGTGCCTCCTATCGTGGTTGCGCCCGAGATTGAAGCGCTCAAGAAGAAGCTGGCAGACGTTGCCCTAGGCAAGGCTTTTTTGCTGCAAGGCGGCGACTGTGCAGAAACGTTTGAGTCAAATACCGAGCCGCATATCCGCGGCAATGTGAAAACGCTGCTGCAGATGGCCGTGGTGTTGACCTATGGTGCCTCGGTTCCCGTGGTGAAACTGGGCCGCATCGCCGGCCAGTACGCCAAGCCGCGTTCCTCTGATACGGATTCTAACGGTCTGTTGAACTACCGCGGTGACATTGTCAATGGCGTGGAGCCAAGCGAGGAGGCGCGCCGTCACGACCCCGCCCGCATGATCCGCGCCTACGCAAACTCTTCGGCGGCAATGAACCTGGTACGTTCGCTAACCTCGTCTGGAACTGCGGATCTCTACCGCCTGCATGAGTGGAACCGTGAGTTCGTGCGTAAATCTCGCGCTGGTGCCCGCTACCAGGACCTAGCCCGTGAGATCGAAAACGGCCTGAACTTTATGAATGCCTGCGGCGTGCACGATGACACCTTGCGCTCTGCCGATATCTACTGCTCGCACGAAGCATTGCTGAAGGACTACGAGCGCTCCATGCTGCGCTTGGGCTTGGATAATAACGGCGATACCAAGCTCTACGATCTTTCTGCGCACCAAGTATGGATTGGTGAGCGCACTCGAGGTATCGAAGATTTCCACGTGAATTTTGCGGCGATGATTGGCAACCCAGTGGGCATCAAGCTGGGGCCAGGGGTAACCCCAGAGCAGGCCGTGGAGTACGCAGAAAGGCTCGACCCGAACCGTGAACCTGGTCGCCTGACCATGATTTCGCGCATGGGCCACGATAAGGTCCGCAGCGTTCTACCTGCCATCGTGAAGGCAGTGGAAGACTCAGGCCACAAGGTGGTTTGGCAGTCTGATCCGATGCACGGCAATACCTTTACCGCATCCAATGGTTATAAGACTCGCCACTTTGACAAGATTGTGGACGAGGTCCAAGGCTTCTTTGAGGTCCACCGTGAACTGGGCACCCATCCGGGTGGCGTGCACCTCGAGTTCACCGGTGAAGACGTCACCGAGTGCCTAGGCGGTGCCGAGGACATCACCGACGTGGACCTGCCGGGCCGCTATGAGTCTGCCGTAGATCCGCGCTTGAATACACAGCAATCGCTAGAGCTGTCCTTCCTCATTGCGGAGATGCTGCGTAACTAAATCCACAGGTTCGGCGTCATGCCATAAAGCGAAGAACCGAACCACCACCCGCCGATCGCCACCGCGCCAACAGCAATCGCTACCACTAGTAGGAAAAGAACTAGTGAAAGCGGATTGCGGTTGGTCAACGGACGCTCGGCGGGTTCTTCTTGTGCGCTGTGGACCGGTTGCTCAGGGACAGACGCCGGCACCGGTGGTGGCGCAGATGCAGCTGCCGGGGCAAACGGCTCGAGGGGGGACTCGGCCGTGGAATATGGCTGCGGTTGTGGCTGCGGCCCTGGAGCGGCCCCCGCCTGAGGCATATCCAGTTTTGTTTCAAAACTAAGGCGCTGCGGCGGGATGACTTCTGTCGGGCCACCGTCAAGATGTTCCGTTTCGTCCTGCGAGATGCTGCGAGTGGGCTCAAAGATCTCGGTGGCTCCTGTGCCAGAAAAATCCGTAGGAGCCTGTGCCGTGCGCGCTGCCGCAGCGTTCCTTGGCACGGGGATGGTCACGTCTGGGAGATCGAGCTCTCGGCCGACGTCATCGAGTGCCTCGAGAAACTCGCCGGCGTCGGAGAAGCGCTCACGGGGATCACGGGCGGTGGCGGTGGCCACGAGGGCGTCGACAAGCTTGGGCACACCAGAGATACGCGACGACGGCGCGGGGACGTCGGAACTTAAGCGGGCCGTGGCATGCGCCATGGGAGTATCGCCAGAAAAGGGAACGGTGCCGGTAAGCAGCTCGAAGAGGACAATACCGGCTGAATATACATCCGAGGCCGGGGTAATTTCCTCACCTGTGACTTGCTCTGGCGCAAGGTAGGACACGGTGCCCACAATCATGTTTGTCGTGGCTTCGGCATTGGTGGCGCGCACCAGCCCAAAATCGCCCACCTTTACTCGGTGGTGGGAGGTAATAAGCACATTATCGGGTTTGATGTCGCGGTGGATGAGCCCGGTGGAATGCACCTCCTCTAGGCCGCGGAGAACATTGCGCAGGGTAGAGGTGGCTGCCTGCACCGGGAAGGGGCCGCCTTCGGCCAGAAGCTCGCGCAGCGTACCGCCATCGATGAGCTCCATGATGAGGTAGATGGGCTCACCATCGGCCGAAAAATCGTGAATAGCCACGAGGTTGGGATGCTGCAAACGAGCCATGGCGCGGGCCTCGCGCGAAAAGCGCTTGATAAAGACTGGGTCATCGGAATAGCGCTCGTCCATGACCTTGGCCGCTACCGCTCGCCCAAGCCGCATGTCCACGCAACGATAGACGGTAGACATGCCACCGCGGGCAATGGGGCGATCGATGCGGTAACGGTTTTCCAGCACGTCACCAATTTCCAACCTAGTCATGCTTCCCAGTATGGCTGATCCTCTAGCCCGCGTTAAAGTAGAGAACGTGACTAATGCAGAAAAATCCCTAGATACCTTGCTCGCTAACGAAGAACTGCTCAGCATGCAGCAAGTAGCAGAAAAGCTAGACTTGCCCATTACGCGCGCCTATGACCTGCTGCAGGACCGAAAGTTCATCGCCTGGGATTCCCCAGAAGGAAAGCGGGTGCCGCTGGCCTTCTTCAATGATAAAGGTGTCATTGCCAAGCATGTGACCGCGGCGATTACCGTATTGACCGACGGCGGCTATAAGGACACCGAAATCTTCAAGCACCTCTTTACTGAGGATGATTCACTGCCGGGCCGCCCCATCGATGCCTTGCATGGTCACCTCGCCCGCGAGGTTATCCGGCGTGCTCAGGCTGCCGCTTTTTAGGCACGCCTTCAAATATCCACTGAATGGCAAACCATGCCACCACGATCATCCCGATGACCCAGAACCAGTTGTAGAGCTGGTGATTGCCATCGCCGGAGAAGGAGACGCCGATAAACAGGGCCACGCCGGAGGCGAATTTAATAAGCCATAATGGCGGCCGGAACGTGCCCATCAGGGTAAAGATGGAGGCGTAATACCACGGCAAGGTCACGGCATTGAAGACAAAGGCGACCTGGTAGGCGGCTGCGGTGCCCATGACAGCGTCACGGTCGTCCTTGCGGCATAGCCACCACACCGCCACCAGTCCGATGAGCATGCAGACCATTGCGATGCTGCGCAAGACAGCCAGGATGGCGTTATAGGAAGCATCCGGCATAAAGATTTGCACGGCGGGGAAGATTACATCAGTGGCTAGGGTTGGCCCCGCAAGCGGGTTGATCACCTTGGAATTGCCGCTTACCTGAGACAACCAGCCCCAAGACGTTCCCGAAATCCATGTGATGAGGGCTACCGCAGCGATGATTTCTACCAGCGCAGTTAGGCCAGAAAGCACAAAGACGAATAGCGACCGCCACTTGCTAGAGCCTTTGGGCGCGTAGTAGTGAAGCATCATCCATACAATGAAAGGTGCCGCAACGACGGCAGTGGCCTTCATCGCCACTGCCGTGCCTACGAGGAGGAGGGCGGCGTGGAAATGCCTGTTCAAAGCTGCTAGCAGCCCGATAGATACGAGACCCACCATGAGAGATTCATTGTGCATGCCGCCGATGAGGTGCAAGATAATGACTGGGTTTGCCACGCCGAGCCACAAAGCTACCGCCGGATCAGCGCCGAGTTTCGAAGCGATGCGGGGGATAGACCAAGCGATGGTGATAAAACCTAATAGGGAAAGAACCTTATACGCGGCGACACCTGCGGTGACGTTGTCACCCACCAAGCCGGTGACCAATTCACCTATCCATAAATGAAGGGGGCCATAGGGCGTGGTGGTATTGCGCCAGTCCTGGGAAACCTCAAGAAGGAAGGGGCCTGGATTGACAGCAGCACCTTCGGTATAAGGATCGAAGCCGTCGCGGACCATTGCGCCCTGCATGAGATAGGAATACACATCGCGCGAAGCCAGGGGACCGGCAAATACAAGGGGAGTGACCCAGGCAAAGAGGATGCGCTGGATATCGCGTAAGCCGCCCTTGGGGCGAGGGTTAGTAAGCTGCGGGCGAATAATGGTGCGCCCAGCGAGTACCCAAGCCGCAGCTAAGAGGAAAATGCCCACCCAGTACAGCGCAAGACCGAGATTGCGCCCGTGACCATAAGACAAGAAGCCAATATTTAGCGCCTCAAGGAGCCCGCCGCGGTTCCGGGTAGCGCCGCCGGAGAATGAGGCAAACAGCAAAATACAGGATGCCGATAATCCCAGTGGTAGCGCGCGCGGAATGGGAAAGGAGTACGTCTTTGACACGGCAAAAACCTACTTGTGGCGAGCCGTGGCCTTGATTGCCAACTGCTCTAGGGTTTCGGTTACCGCGGGATCTACTCGTGCGGCGCGCAGGTGCTGCAAACCGGATTGCGTCAGTGATGCGATGCGGCGCTCAATCTCTTCCGGTGCGCCCGAATCAGCGATAATCTGCGCTAAGCGCGATAGCTCCTGGGGATCTGAGGTGTGACCGATGAGCTTGCGTAGGGTGGCCGCAGCCTGCGGGTCGGATTCATCCGCGCGACGAAGCGCTAGCGCCAAAAGCTCGGTGCGTTTTCCTTCGCGCAGATCATCACCGGCAGGTTTGCCGGTTACGGCGGGATCGCCAAAGACACCCAATTGATCGTCGCGCAACTGGTAGGCAATGCCGATATCTTGCCCGTAGCCGCGGAAGGCTGCGATAAGTTCTTCGCTAGCACCGGCAATCGAGGCGCCCAAGTGCAATGGGCGTTCAATGGTATAGGCGGCCGTTTTATAGCGGTTGACGGAATTGGCAAGCTCTACGGATTCGGAACCGGCCGCCTCCAAAGAGATATCTAAAAGTTGTCCGCCAATGACTTCAGTTCGCATGCCGCGCCACGGGCTGCGAGCTCGGTGTAAAGCTGCCGCACTAAGACCGGAGTCCTGGAACATGTCCTCCGCATACACCAGCGCTAGATCGCCGACCAAGATTGCTACGGACGTGCCAAAAAATTCTGGGTCCCCCAAGTATCCCGACTCGCGGTGCAGCTTTTCGACGCCTCGGTGCACCGTAGGATTGCCGCGCCGGGTATTTGAAGCATCGATAATGTCATCATGGATGAGCGCACATGCCTGGATAAATTCCAGGGAAGCGGCCGCACGGAGCATGGCCTCCGGGTCTTCTTCTCCGCGACCAGCAGCGAGGTATCCTGCCCAGGCATAGGTGGGGCGCACCCGCTTGCCGCCGTCAAGCACGAAGGATTCCAAAAAGCTCACGGCCTTAGTTACAGGGGCACCAATTGCGGCCACCTGCTCTCGGCGTTGATCAAGAAAGGCAGCGAGTTCTTCGCGTACCGCACCGGGAATGTCCGCCAGCTCAGGAATATTTTGCATAGTCACATCCCACACGATACCGCCTAGAGCACTTAAGAAATAACAGAGGTTTACAGCGGCAGCCTAGCGCCCAAGATGGCAAAAGGGCGGGCATCGGCGGGGTAGAGGTGATTGCGGAGGACATCGAAAAAACCGGCGGACCTATAGAGGCGGAAGGCACCGTTGTCCTCGTTTGGTACTTCAGGCGTGGACAATAGGGCATAACGCGCCGGGGCATTCCATAACAATCCCTCTAAGAGCTTTTTACCCAGGCCGTGTCCCTGGTATTGCGGCAATACGTGGATCTCCGCCAATTCGTAGTAGTTGCGTACGATGTCCCACTGCTCTTCAGTGGGACCGCCTTGCAAACGTAGCCCGCGACGAAGCTCAGCGTCCCACCAGCTATCCGGAGAACCTAGAAACCCATAGGACACCCCAACGATGCCGTCGTCCTGGGTGGCTATCTGCGCGCTGAATCCAGGGCGCGTCAAGTCACGTCGCCAGCTGGAGATGCGGCTGTGCACGATGGCGGGGTTGTAGTTCATTGCCTCGATATGGATTTCAACCAATTGAGGGGCCAGTAAGGAAAACTCCGGCGGGGTTAGGCGGCGAATTTCAAAGCTCACAGTATCTATGACACCAGAAGTCTGGCCCAGAGGCGGACAGTGGGGCGAACTCTGTCTTTCGGACGCGGTGTTAAAAAGTCGAACAATCGGCCTTATAGAACCTTGTGCGCAGGGTATACCCTTGTCTAATTCGAACAGGTGCACTATTATTAAGGGTGAAATGTCCGGCGGCTTCCTTAGGGTCAATGGGCAAAACCAACGACGTTATTTATTTAGTTAAGGACAAAGGCAATGGCACAGATTATTTCGGCAACGCGTACCCGTTCTTATGGCCGGGCGGGCGGCAAGCGAGCGCGGTTCCTCTTTCAGGCTCGAGAATTATTGGATGCCGCACGCGGTTATGCGGCTGAAGGGCGGTTCGATCAAGCTTTAGAGGTGGCGTACCAATCGGCCCTTCGCACCGCGGGGGCGCGGGTAGCTGTATCGGCGGTGGCTCGACGTCGCCGCCTCCCCTCTAGCGCATGGGACCGGCTAGCGCTCGTAGGTGTGGAGGAAAAGCGGTGGGCTGAATCTTTTAAGGGCTATTCGCGTACCCGCGCTCGCGTAGCGTCGGGCTTGGATGAAGTCCCGGGCGGGGATTTTGTCTACGGTCTTATGCAGCGTGCTGCACAGTTCTTGGATGAAAGTGAGTTAGAGACTTCTTTTGGCTCTTTTGCTGCGTAGTCACTGCGTGGGGGCGCTCACTACCTTTTAGGGAACATACTGATTATTCTGGGCGTTAGTATAAGTAGAACTATTGCCGCCCGAAGCCCAAACCCTAGTTGGAGGAACAGTGTCTCTTTCTGAACAGGAGCAGCGTACGCTCCGTGAAATTGAGGAATCGTTACTTGCTGATGATCCTAAGTTTGGCGCTTCCGTTTCTGAGCCTGCGTCGTTCGGTGGCTCTGGCGGCGCGGTAACCCTGCGTGGCGTAGCACTCGTTGTTGTCGGTCTATGCATGCTCATTGGCGGTGTTGCCCTCGCACAACAGAGCCTGTGGTTTATTGCGCTTTCCATTGCGGGCTTTTTAGTGATGTTTGCCGCTGGTGTGTGGATGCTGCGCGGTGATGGCTCCGGCTATTCGGTGGAGAAGCGTGATTCTGGTGTCCGTGCAAAGAAGTCTGCCGCCCGTAGGGGTGGAGTCAGCGATAAGCTGGAGGAAAACTTCCGCCGCCGTTTTGAGGGGCGTTAGCGCTTCTCATTTTCAAGCTCACCCCGGTCGACCTAGCAAAGGTTGACCGGGGATTTTTGTATCCAACCAAAATTCCCCACTTTGCCCCACCGGAGAAGCGTTCGGTGGGCTGTTGTGGGGTAGCTTTCCCGTTAGCCCAGTCAAAACGCCTCGATAACACAGGATATGGGGGAGGTGAGGGGATCGGGGCGCATTATATTGGTGTTGCGGGTGGGGTGTAAGGGGTGGCGGTAATGGGCTGTCAAGGCCATATAGGGGATTTCTTCCCACTGAAAAAACTGCTATCTAGCTGCGGGAAATTGTGGACTAACTGAAGGACACGCGGTAATAAGTGGGTTAGGTGGGGGAAAGTGGGGTAGAGTGGGGCGCAGCGGAGGAAAGAGGGGCTTCAACGTCTCGATTCTGAAGTGAGAGAATCCGGAGTTTTCGAGTAAGGAAGGTGGATGCCGGGATGTTTCTCGGAACCTACACTCCGAAGCTCGATGACAAAGGACGTCTTACGCTTCCGGCAAAGTTTCGCGATGAACTCGCGGGTGGCCTCATGGTCACCAAGGGGCAGGACCACTCGTTGGCCGTGTACCCACGGGAGGAGTTTGCGGCACGAGCACGGAAGGCAGCGGCGGTTTCTCGAACCAACCCAGAAGCACGCGCTTTCATTCGCAACTTGGCAGCAAGTGCGGACGAACAGCGACCGGACGGGCATGGTCGAATCACGTTGTCCGCGGGGCATCGGGAGTACGCGAACCTGTCCAAGGAATGCGTTGTGGTTGGCTCTGTGGACTTTCTCGAAATTTGGGACGCGGCCGCGTGGGCCGAGTACCAGTCGCAAACTGAAGATGCTTATTCGGCCGCAGATGCCGATGACGTACTGGCGGGCTTGCTCTAAGCCTGCACAAGAGTGCGTGTAAGGACTCTGTCCGAGGCGGATGATTCTGGTGTACTTCCCCGATATCAGAAACCTGCCTCGGACAGGGCCCTATACGCACTCGCATGCTTTCCACCACTGGAAGTCCGAGATTCGAAGAAAGGGGGTTGCGGGGAGACATGGCTATTGAAAACCTAAATTATGACGTGGCTGATAATCACGGCCATGTGCCTGTCATGCGCGAGCGCATGGCCGATCTCCTACGCCCCCAAGTAGAAACGGCGGGGGATAAAGCCGTGCTTGTTGACGCCACCTTGGGCGCCGGCGGCCACACCCGCTATTTTCTAGAAGCTTTCCCCAATGTCCGAGTGATTGGCGTAGACCGCGATCAGCAGGCGCTGCGCAACGCAACCGAACGTCTAGCGCCTTATGGCGATCGCTTCATTGGCGTCAACGCTCGCTTTGATGAGTTGGGCAGTGCCATTGCGGAAGGCGAGGGCTATAACTTTGATCTGGCCCGCAGCGTCGGCCTTGCCGGAGCCCTCTTTGACCTTGGCGTTTCTTCGATGCAGCTCGATCAGGCGGACCGCGGATTCGCGTACAAGACGGATGCACCGCTGGATATGCGTATGGATCCCTCGCAGGGGATTACTGCGGCGGATGTGCTCAACACCTATTCGCACGGTGATTTGGCTCGGATCCTCAAGACCTATGGCGATGAGCGTTTTGCCGGGAAAATTGCCTCGGCTGTACTGAAGGAGCGCGGTAAGGAGCCTTTCACTAACTCCGCGCGCTTAGTTGAGCTGCTTTACGACGCCATTCCGGCCGCGACCCGGCGTACAGGGGGACACCCCGCGAAGCGCACCTTTCAAGCCTTGCGCGTCGAGGTCAACCGCGAGTTGGAGGCTATCGAAAATGTGCTGCCGGTTACTACCCAAGCACTATCGGTAGGAGGCCGTGCCGTATTTATGAGTTACCAGTCCTTGGAAGACCGCATCGTGAAGGCGGCCTTTAAAGAATTGACCACGTCCACAACTCCGGCCGGACTGCCAATGGACCTTCCTGGCACCGCGCCGAAATTCACAATCGTGACGCGAGGCGCGGAAAAGGCCTCCGAAGAGGAGATTGCAGAAAATTCCCGGGCCGCGTCGGTGCGTGTTCGTGCCATCGAAAGGCTCGAGGGAATGCCAGAATTTCTACCGCCGGGAGGCAGGCCATGAGCACAATCCCACGTCGAAACCACCTAAAGACTGACAGCCGCGACAGAGAGGCCACTCGCACCATGGGCGCCAGCCGAGACTTCACCACCGGAATCGATACCGGAGCCCCGACGGCGCTGCGTGAGCGTCCCAGCACGAAGCGTGCCCCGAGCCGCACCCGGGTTCCGCACCGCAGCCGCAGCACGAACCGCCTGGGATCGAAGCAGGTTGTTAGCTTCCGCGGCCGGCAGCTGCAGCCGCAGACTAAGAAGAGCGGGCTGTTTGCCCGCCTGTCTGTCATCGCGCTTACGCTTCTCATCGTCGGCGTAGCTGTGGCAATGTGGCTGTCCGGTTTGTCTACCAAGCAAACCTTTGCCATCCAACAGCTCACCGTTCAGGATTCCCAACTGGATAACCAGATTGAAACCCTCAACCGTGATGCAGAAAATCTCAGCTCTTCTGCAGACATCGCGCGCCGTGCGGATGAAATGGGCATGGCCATTCCTAAGCAGCCAGGTATTGCGGAAGTCGGCGGCGATGGAAAGATCGTCGATAAGCGCGAAGGCACCCCGGATACGGAAAAGCTTATTGACGTAAACGGAGAACCTATCCGCCCCAGCCAAGCTTCCAGCGACCCGAAGGATACTGAAGGCCTCTCGGATTCCTTAAACGCCGTGCCGCAAGGCCAACAGCGCACCACCCGCGGCGGTGATGCCGGGAATACCGGCGCCGCGCAGGATGACGCGCGCCCCAACCTTCCCGCACGTGCGCCGTACGCCAGCCGCGCCGAGTAGTCGGAGTAGCTAGGAAAGAATATTCGGTGAAAATGATGATGCTCGCGCGTGGTGGCGCGGGCATTCTGACTTTTGTAGGGCACAATCAATACACGCAAGAAATTGTGGCGGAAATAGGGAAGGTGACATTGGACTGTGACTACGCCAAGTAGGGCTAGGCGCCGCCCGCGCCGCGCCACCAGCTCCGCGGTGCCGCAAAAGAAGCTGATGCGCAAGCGTCTGCGCATTATCGTCTCCGTGGTGCTCGTGGCTATGGTTGTCCTTGTCGGCCGACTAGCCTGGGTGCAGCTCGTATGGGGTCCGGACCTTTCCGCCAAGGCCGTAACTCAGCGCGAGCGCGTCTATATTGAGCCGGCCCGTAGGGGAGAGATTTTAGACCGCGACGGCCAGCGCTTGGCTTATACGATGAAGTCTCGGTCCTTGACCGTCTCACCTACTCGTCTGCGCGATGAGCTAAAAGACAAGGCCGAAATCGAGGCCCAGAATGACGGCTCGACTGAGGGCATGGACGATAAGAAGCTCGATAGCTTCCTCAACCAGAAAATGGAGGAGACCCTCAAAGACATGGCGGAGGGAATCCCGAAGATGATTGAGGATTCGGGAGCTTCGACCTCCAAGGTGGAAAAGGAAGACATTCTTAATAAGCTCAAGGCCGATACCCAATACGAGGTATTGGTGCGCAATGTCGATCCGGATGTAGCCGTAGAGATTTCCAATAAGTACCACGGAGTAGCAGCGGACCGGCAAGACATTCGCCAGTACCCCAATGGCGCTATTGGGGAGAATGTCGTGGGCAAGGTATCCATGGATGGCCATGGCCAATTTGGCTTCGAGGCCGCGCGCGATACGGAACTAACCGGCATTGACGGCCAGTCAACCGAGGACGTATCCGCGGATGGCCAGGTTATTCCGGGCACGCTCCGTGATGTCGTTGATACCGTTGATGGCCGCGATGTCACCCTCACCCTCGATTTGGATCTGCAGACTTATGTGCAGCAAAAGCTGGAGAAGGCCAAGGCCAATTCCAAGGCTTCTGGCGCGGAGGCTGTGGTCCTTGATGCTGCGACCGGCCAAGTCCTCGCCATGGCCAATACCGATACCGTAGATCCCAACAAGAATATTGAGGATCAGCTCGATGAGGGCAAAGACTTTGAAAACCACAGCGTCTCGCACCCTTATGAGCCAGGCTCTGTAGCCAAGGTGGTTACCGCCGCTGCCGCATTGCAAGAGGGAGTGACCACCCCGGACGAGGTGCACCAGGTTCCGGGATCCATCGATATGGCGGGTGTGACCGTTAACGATGCGTGGCAGCACGGCACCGAGCCCTATACAACGACCGGCATCTTTGGTAAATCCTCCAATGTGGGCACCTTGATGCTTGCCGATAAATTGGGCCAAGAAAAATACGCGAAGTACTTGGAAAAGTTTGGTTTGGGTAATACCACCGGCGTAGAACTACCGAATGAATCTGCCGGTAGCGTGCCGGACCTGGAGCAATGGTCCGGCGGCACCTTCGCCAACCTGCCCATTGGTCAGGGCCAGTCCTGGACCACCTTGCAGATGGCGAGCGTGTACCAAACATTGGCAAATGGCGGCGAGCGCATCGAGCCGCGCATCATTGACTCTGTGAAGGGGCCAGACGGCAAGGAAGAAAAGCTGGAGGAGCCAAAAAAGACCCAGGTGATAAGCCCTGAAACCGCCAAGACAACGGTGGATATGTTCCGGGCCGTCTTCCAAGACGATGACGCTGGCCTGCAAAATGGCACGGCCGGTAATGCGCAACTCAAGGGTTATCAGCTCTCCGGCAAGACTGGTACAGCTCAAAAGGTCGATCCGAATACCGGGGCCTATTCGAACTCCGCCTATTGGATCACCTTTGCCGGTATCGCACCGGCCGATGATCCGCGCTTCGTCGTTGCCGTCATGTTGGATGAACCCAAATCCGGTGTGGAGGACAATGGAGGCGGCGGCCAATCGGCAGCGCCGATTTTCCGAGACATCGCCTCCTGGCTGCTCAACCGTGACAATATTCCGACTTCGAAACCAGCACCGCGGCTGACCCTGCGGGCACAATAGGAGCTTAGTATGACCGTTTCATTGGATACTCTCGCCCAGCTTTCTGGCGGGCGCGTCATTGGTGATGCCTCCGTGGAGGTCTCCGCGTGCGGGCTGGATTCTTCCCGTCTGCCTGAGGGCGCGCTTTTTGCCGCCCTGCCGGGCACACGTGCACACGGCGCGCAGTTCGCCCGCGATACTAAGGCTGCGGCTGTGCTTACCGACGCCGCCGGACTCGACCTGCTCAGCCGGGCCCAAGAGACCCGCCCCATTGTGGTGGTGGACGATATTCGTGCCGTGCTCGGTCCGATTTCCGCTGAAATTTATGGCCACCCCACCCGGGAACTGACGGTCATTGGCGTCACCGGTACCTCCGGCAAGACCACCACGAGCTACCTGCTTGAAGCTGGTCTGCTCCATGCTGGGCATTCCGTGGGGCTTATCGGTACCACCGGTACTCGTATTAACCGCACCCCGGTTCCTACCTCGCTTACTACTCCCGAGGCACCTACCTTGCAAGAGCTATTCGCGCGCATGAAAAGCGAGGGCGTCACCCACGTGGTGATGGAGGTATCTTCGCATGCACTGGAGTTGGGACGCGTGCGCGGAACCCGGTTTGCCGTGGGCGGGTTTACGAATTTAAGCCAGGATCACCTGGATTTTCACCCCACCATGGAGGACTACTTTGAAGCTAAGGCCAAGCTCTTTGCTGGGGAACAGGCGGCCGAGCAGGCTGTAATCTGCCTCGATGATGAGTGGGGCGGGCGCATGCGCGGCGTCGCCGAGAGCGCTGGCCACCCCGTAACCACGGTGGCCACTCAGGGGGCTGCGGCCACGATTTCTGCGCACCAAACCGCCACCGAGGCTACCGGCGCCCAAGAGGTCGCCTTGAACTATGACGGTGCCGATTTCTCCTTCCGGTTGCCACTGCCTGGCGAGTTCAATATCGCCAATGCCTGTTTGGCGCTGGGCATGGCCGTAGCGGTAGGAGAGGAGCCGGCGGAGTTCCTCTCGGGCGTGGAAAAGGTCGCTGTTCCCGGCCGTATGGAGCGCATCGACCGCGGCCAAGACTTTGTGGCCGTGGTGGACTATGCCCATAAGCCGGCAGCTATCGCCGCGGTGCTTGATACTCTGCGCGGCCAACTAGAAGGAACCAAGGGGCGCGTCGGCATCGTCGTCGGCGCCGGCGGAGACCGTGATAGCTCAAAACGCCCCATCATGGGCGCTGCCGCGGCCACCCGCGCTGACCTCACTGTGGTCACCGATGACAACCCACGCTCTGAGGACCCTGCCACTATTCGTGCTGCGGTGGTGGACGGTGCACGCGAAGCCGCGCCCCAGGGCGATATTCGTGAGGTAGGTTCTCGTGCCCGTGCCATCGATGAAGTCGTTGACTGGGCCGAGCCAGGCGATGCCGTCATCGTCGTCGGCAAGGGCCACGAGGTGGGCCAACTTGTTAACGGGAAAACCTTGCACTTTGATGACCGCGAAGAAATGGCACGCGCCATCGAGAAGAAACTGGCCGGAACCCTACAGCGCGATACCCTTAGGGATGCGAAGGAGTAGTCATGATTCCACTTTCTATTGCCGATATTGCCGAAATCACCGGGGGCAGCCTCGATTGCGTTTCTGACCCAGACCAGCGCGTTACCGGGTTCATCGAATTCGATTCCCGGAAGGTAACCAAAGGTGGGTTGTTTCTTGCCCTGCCCGGCGCCCGAGTGGATGGCCACGACTATGCGGAAAAGGCCGTTGAGCAGGGCGCTGTAGCGGTGCTTGCCGCGCGGCCGGTCGGCGTTCCGGCGGTCGTCGTCAAGCCTCAAGGCCGCGTTACCGGTGATGCTGCGAACGCGGATATCTATGCTCACGACGAGGACGGCTCTGCCGCTGCGGTTGTCCAGGCGCTGTCCGATATTGCCAGGGAAGTCACCCGCCGCCTGACCGCGGAGCAGGGCCTAGAGATCGTCGGTGTGACCGGCTCAGCCGGAAAGACCTCCACCAAGGACCTGCTGGCCACTATTTTCCGCGCAGAGGGCGATACCGTTGCCCCTCCTGGTTCCTTTAATAACGAGGTCGGCCTGCCCTATACCGCTTTGCGCTGTGATGAGCACACTCGCTTCCTTGTTGCCGAAATGTCTGCCCGCGGAATTGGCCATATCCGCCATCTGACAACCATTACCGCACCCACCGTGGGCGTAGTGCTCAACGTCGGCACCGCTCACCTAGGCGAGTTTGGCTCGCGTGAAAACATCGCCCAAGCCAAAGGCGAGCTTGTGGAGGCCTTGCCCTCGGCCGCTGAGGGCGGGGTCGCTGTGCTCAATGCCGATGATCCCTTCGTCGCCGGCATGGCGCCACGCACCTCAGCAAAGGTCGTTTACTACTCGGCAAATAAGCCGCCGGCTGCCGACGCCCAGTACTACGCCAGCGATATCCAGCTCGATGATGTGGCCCGCCCCTCGTTCGTGCTGCATGCGCCGGGCACAGACCCGCTTCCAGTAAAACTGCAGGTCTTTGGCCGGCACCAAGTATCTAATGCTTTGGCAGCGGCGGCCGCAGCCATTGAATCAGGCATGGACCCGCAGGTGGTAGCCAGCGCGCTATCGGGGCACCAAAATGCCTCCGAACACCGCATGGACGTGCGAACCCGCCGCGATGGAGTCACCACCATCGATGACTCCTATAATGCCAATCCCGATTCCATGCACGCGGCGATTGCCGCGCTGGCCTATACCTCAGCCGCTCGTCCGGATGCCCGTGCCATCGCCGTGCTCGGTGAGATGGGAGAACTCGGCGGCGAAGCGGTGGCTGCCCACCGCACATTGGGCGAGGTCCTTTCCAAATACCACGTTGGCTACCTCGTGGCCGTGGGAGATAACGAGAATATGAGGGCGATGGTCGAGGCCGCACGGGCGCAGGGTATAAATACTACTATCAGCCCAGATGTTGACACCGCTGCGGCGGCGGTCGAAGACATCATTAGGGTAGCGCCTGCCGGCATCGAAGACTGGGCGGAGCGCGAGGCCAAAGACGTTGTCCTCATCAAGTCATCGAATGCCCAGCGCCTGTGGCGCGTGGCAGAAAAGCTCAATCGCCGTTAGTCCTCAGTACAAGGAGAAAGACCTCTAGCAATGACTCAGATCATTATCGCGGGCATCCTCAGCTTCCTCGTCGCGATTTTTACCACTCCCATGTTGGTCCGCTATTTTTCCGGCGTAGGCAAGGGGCAGGAAATCCGTGAGGACGGGCCACAGCTGCACCTACGCAAGCGCGGCACCCCAACCATGGGCGGACTGGCGATTTTGCTCGCCATCACTGTGGCCTACCTTGTGGTGGGCATTTACGCCCGCGTGACGGGCAACGGTGGCTTTAGCCCCTCCGGTCTCTTGGTCTACTTCCTCACCATGGGCTTGGGCGGACTGGGCTTTGCCGATGACTTCATCAAGCTGTTTAAAAAGCGTAACCTCGGCCTCAATAAGACCGCCAAGCTGGTAGGTCAACTAGCCGTCGCGCTTATCTTCGGCATCTTGGCACTGCAGTTCCCAGATGCACACGGCTTGACCCCG
Source organism: Corynebacterium nasorum (assembly GCF_022345765.1). Lineage (NCBI taxonomy): Bacteria > Bacillati > Actinomycetota > Actinomycetes > Mycobacteriales > Corynebacteriaceae > Corynebacterium > Corynebacterium nasorum. The sequence continues at coordinate 42,205 of NZ_JAKRDR010000001.1, forward strand.
GCGTCTACAAACCTGTCCTTCGTCCGCGATTTTGACACCTTCGATATCGCCGTGGGCGGCGCCATTATCGGCACCATCGTTTTCTTGGTCTTTCTCTATCTACTCATCGCGGCGTGGTCGAATGCCGTAAACCTCACCGATGGCCTCGACGGTTTGGCCGCCGGCACCACTGCGATGGTCATGGGAGCCTACGCGCTCATTTCCTTCTGGCAGTTCCGCAATTCTTGCGCGGTGTCGCCTGCGGCGGGGTGCTATGAGGTCCGTGATCCACTCGACCTCGCCGTGCTGGCTGCAGCTGGCCTGGGCGGTTGCTTGGGCTTTTTGTGGTGGAATGCCGCACCGGCGAAAATCTTTATGGGCGATACCGGCTCACTAGCACTCGGTGGTCTCGTCGCTGGCCTGTCCGTGACCACCCGTACCGAGCTGCTCATGATCATCATCGGCGCCATCTTCGTTATTGAGACGGTCTCCGTGGTTATCCAGATCATCGTCTTCCGCAGCACCGGAAAGCGCTTTTTCCGCATGGCGCCCATCCACCACCACTTTGAAAACGGTGGCTGGGCAGAGACCGCCGTGGTCACTCGCTTTTGGTTGCTCAGCGCCATGGCCGCCATTGCCGGCGTATGCATCTTTTATGGTGACTGGCTGTCCGCGGTCGGTTTTAGTTCTTAAGACTCACGCCTTCTAGCTTTATCGAGGAAAGAGGAAAACAGATGACCGAGTTGCCATCCTCCTTGCGCGGTCGCGTGCTCGTGGCTGGGGCGGGAGTATCCGGGCGCGGTTGCGTCGCTATGCTCACCAGACTCGGCGTGGACACTACCGTGGCAGATTCCAACGAAGCTGCTCTAGAGGCGTTGGCGGAGGACTACGGCGTAGCTACGGTTTCCGTTGACTCCGCTGCCCAAAGCGAGTTTGACCTCGTGATTACCTCGCCCGGCTGGCGTCCTGACTCGCCTTTGTTGGTTGCTTTTCAGAACGCTGGGGTAGAGGTGATCGGCGATGTGGAGCTTGCCTATCGCTTGGACCGATCCGGCGTCTTCGGGGCACCGCGCACCTGGTTAGTGGTCACCGGAACTAACGGCAAAACCACCACCACCGGAATGTTGGCCCAGATTATGCAGGCCGATGCCGAGCGCACCGGCAAGCGCGCACTGGCGGTGGGCAATATTGGCGTTTCGCTTTTCGACGCCCTCACCGCCACCCCTCGCGTCGACGTCCTTTGTGCCGAGCTTTCTTCTTTCCAGCTGCACTGGTCTAGCCAGTTGCGCCCAGATGTGGGCGTGCTGTTGAACTTGGCAGAAGACCACCTCGATTGGCATGGCTCGTTCGACGCTTATGCGCAGGCCAAAGCCAAGGTGCTCGACGGCCAAGCCGCCGTCGTGGGCAAGGACGATGCCGCGGCGGTGCGCTACGCCGAGAATACAGCTAATCTATACGGTTTTACCGCCGCTGAACCTGCAGAGAGTGAGGTAGGCGTAAGCGCCGGCCGCCTTGTCTCGCGGCTCGCCCAGGAGCGGGAGGATCTCGCTTCCGCCGAAGGTATCGAGCCCGCCGGCTTGGCAGGAGTCTTGGACGCTGCGGCCGCGGCGAGCGTCGCGCACTTGGCAGGCGCTAGCCCGCGCTCCATCGCGCAGGGGCTGGCAGCGTATACCGTCGCCGGGCACCGTGGCGCTGTGATTCATGAGCATTCCGGCATCAGTTTCATCGATAACTCCAAGGCCACCAACCCACACGCAGCGGATGCGGCACTAAAAGGGCTCAATTCCGTTGTATGGATTGCCGGCGGGCAGTTGAAGGGGGCGGCGGTAGACGGGCTCGTCGCCAAGCACGCCGCCCAGATCAAGGCCGCGGTAGTTCTCGGCGCGGATAGGCAAGAAATCGCCCAGGCACTGGCCGAACACGCACCACATGCACCTGTAGACGTTATCGAAAACAACGAGCCTGCCGCGGCCATGAATGCAGCGGTGGATGCTGCACTGCAACACGCCGAAGCCGGGGATACCGTCCTTTTGGCACCGGCTGCGGCATCGTTGGATATGTATACCGGCATGGCTCAACGCGGTGACTTCTTTGCCGCAGCCGCGCGGGAGCTCACCCGCGACTAGAGCTAGATATTGAAGATCAGGAGAACATATGACGGCCACCTCCCAGCAGCGCCCGCGCTCCAAGAGCTTTGGCGACCGCGTTCGTGAGCTGCGCGAGCAAGCCCGCCAGCAGGCCGGCCTGGATTATCAGCTGTTGCGCTTTATCATTTTCACACTCGTGGGCATTGGTGTGCTCATGGTCTTTTCCTCTTCAATGGCCACGTCATTGACGGAGGACGGCGGGGTGTGGAACCAGGCGCTACGGCAGTGCGTCATGGTGTTTTTTGGTCTCCTTGCCTTTTGGCTGGGCCTGCAGGTTTCGCCACATACTTTGCGCAAGTGCGTGCCGTGGATCGTGGGCCTTTCTATTATTTTGCTCATTGCGGTGCTTATCCCCGGTGTAGGCACCGGCCGTGAAGAGGTGGGTTCGCAGTCGTGGATTTACCTCGGTCCGTTTTCCTTGCAGCCTTCGGAACTCGCGCGCATTGCCGTAGGCATGTTTGGTGCGAGCGTCCTGGCCGACAAGGAACACAAATCCATGAAGCTTTCTGACCCCTTCATGATGTATTCCTTTATTTCTGCAGGAATGTTTTTGCTCATCGTCGGTCAAGGGGACATGGGCATGGCGTTGTCCTTCGCCATCGTGGTGGTCTTTACCCTCATTTTCGCCGGCGTTGACTGGAGAGTTCCCGCAACGATTGGCGTTGCCGCGGTCTTGGGGTTGATTGGGATTTTCTTGAAAGGCGGTTTCCGCTCGAATCGCTTCCACACCTATTTCGACGCCTTGTTGGGCAATATCTCCGATACTCAAGGCACTGGTTTCCAGTCTTATCAGGGCTTTCTCTCGCTTGCCGACGGCGGCTTCTGGGGCGTTGGCATCGGCCAATCCCGCGCCAAGTGGTTCTACCTGCCAGAGGCGAAAAATGACTTTATTTACGCCATCGTGGGTGAGGAGCTTGGCTGGTGGGGCGGCGCGCTCGTTATCTTGCTCTTTGCCGCTTTGGGATATGTGGGCCTGCGCACCGCGATGCGGGCACAGAATCAGTTCCAATCTTTGCTCGCCGCCTCGTTGACCATCGGTGTGGTTACTCAGGCCTTCGTCAATATTGGCTATGTCATTGGCCTGCTGCCAGTGACCGGTATTCAGCTGCCCATGATCTCCGCCGGCGGTACCGCGGCGATTATCACCATCGGTTCGATGGGCGTGCTGTGCAATGTAGCGCGCCACGAGCCGATGCAGATTTCCGCAATGCAGAACTTTGGCCGCCCGTTTTTTGATCGCCTCTTTTTCATTGGCGAGCCGCAGCCGGTGTCTAAGCCGAAAAAGAAGCAGCGGGGGCGTCACGCCCGCCCGCAGGAGCCACGCTCCCGTGTGCGCGAAGAGCAATTTGGTCGCCCGGTGACTGGAAGCGGCCGCCGCTATCCGCGCGCCGAGCGCCGCTATCGATAGGTGGCGCTGGTAGCCTTTAGGCTATGAATTCCACGCCTATTTCCGTCGTCATTGCAGGTGGCGGCACTGCCGGACACATTGAACCCGCCCTTGCCGTGGGCGAAGCTTTGCGTGAGCGCCACGGCGCTCGCATCACTGCTCTCGGTACCGAAAAGGGCCTTGAGCGCGATATCATTCCCGCCCGAGGCGTGGACCTTAGACTGATTACCCCCGTGCCGATTCCGCGCAAAATCAACGCGCAGCTTTTCAAGCTACCGTTTAACCTCTCCCGCGCGGTGAGGGAGGCCAAGCAGGTACTCAAGGACCTCGAAGCAGACGTTGTTTTTGGCACCGGCGGCTACGTGGCCGGCCCAGCCTATATTGCTGCGCGCTCCCTTGGGATCCCGTTCTATGTTTTGGAGACCAATGCCTTAGCCGGAATCGCCAATAAGCTCGGCGTGAAAATGGGCGGCATCGGCCTCAACGCCCACCCGGACTCCGGAATGCCGGGTGAGGTCGTGGGCATTCCCGTGCGCCCGAGCTTGGCGGAGGACCCGAAGGGGACTCTTGCTGCAGGCGCGCGCACCAAGTGGAACTTGGCCGAGCTTCCCACCGTCCTCATTACCGGCGGCTCCCAAGGCGCAGCCAGCATCAACCGCGCAGTTGCTGGGGCAGTGGAAGACCTAGCCAAGGACTTCCAGCTCCTGCATGCTTATGGCAAGAAGAATGACGAGCCCGCAGCACATCCGAACTACGTTGCTTTGCCGTATATCGAGGATATGGGCTCGGCCCTTGCGGTAGCCGATCTCGTCGTATGCCGCTCCGGTGCTATGACCGTTGCCGAAGTATCTGCCGCAGGGCTGCCAGCGATTTACGTGCCGTTGCCGCATGGTAACGGTGAACAAGCGCTCAATTCCCGTGAAGTGGTCGAGGCGGGCGCTGCCATCCAGATTCCCGATGCGGAGCTGACCCCTGAGCGTCTTATCTCTGAGGTGCGCGGCATTCTCGATGACCCTAAACGTCTAGCATCGATGACGCATGCCGCCGCCCACGCCAGCGCCGGCGACGTGGCCAATACCATCGCAGACCGCATCGCTGCCCGCGTGTCCGAGGCCGAAACCGCCGCCGGAAGGAAGGAAAAGTAAATGACTGATCCCGCACACTACGATCTCCGCCGCGTCCACCTCATCGGCATTGGTGGCTCTGGCATGTCGGGGCTGGCGCGAATTCTTGCCACGCGCGGCGCCGTGGTTACCGGTTCCGATGTAAAAGCCTCCACCCCGGTGGAGGTGCTGCGCACCATGGGCGCGAAGGTCGCCATCGGGCACGCTGCCGAAAACCTGCGCCTATCGGGTGAACTACCGACCGTCGTGGTGACTTCCTTCGCTGCCATTCCGCAAGACAATCCGGAGCTAGTAGCCGCGCAGGAAAACGATATCCCCGTCATCCGCCGCTCCGATTTGCTTGCCGCATTGATGGAAGGCCACAAGCAGGTATTGCTAGCCGGCACGCACGGCAAAACGTCCACTACGTCGATGACCGTGAGTGCGATGCAACACGCAGGTCTCGATCCTTCCTTTGCCATCGGCGGCCAGCTCAATCGCGCGGGCACCAACGCCCACGGCGGCACCGGTGAGGCCTTTGTCGCCGAGGCTGATGAATCCGATGCCTCCCTGCTGCGCTACAGCCCCGATGTTGCGGTGCTTACGACTATCGAGCCCGATCACCTCGACTTCTTCCACAGCGAGGAGGCTTACTTCAAGGTCTTCGATGACTTTGCTAGCCTGGTCACCCCAGATACCGGCTATCTTGTTGTCTGCGCCGAGGATGAGAACGCCGCCCAAGCAGGCGAGCGTGCGCAGGAGCGCGGCATCAACGTCGTGGCCTATGGCGCAGCGGACAAGTCTTTTACCACTACCGTGTCTCTGGCTGCTGAGCTGGAACGCGAGGAGACCACCGCTGAGGGGATGGACACCACCGTAAAGGTTAACCTTCCTGGCATCTCTGAAACTGTGCGCTACGAGCTGCAGATCCCGGGACACCACATGGTGCTTAACTCGATGGGCGCCTTGTTGGCTGGTGTGCTTTCCGGTGGCGCCCCGGCTGCCATTGCTGAGGGATTGGCTGATTTTAGCGGTGTGCGCCGGCGCTTTGAGTACCGGGGGAGCGTCGACAAGCAGGGAAAGCCCGTGCGCGTCTTTGATGACTATGCGCACCATCCCACCGAGGTTGCTGCAGTTCTGCGCGCCGCTCGGGCAAAGGTTGAGGCCGAAGGCCACGGGGGCCGTGTCATCGCCTGCTTCCAGCCGCACCTGTACTCGCGCACCATGGAATTCGACGCCGAGTTTGCCCAAGCGCTCTCGCTTGCCGACGCCGCCGTAGTCCTCGACATCTACGGCGCGCGCGAACAACCTGTGGAGGGAATTACCTCCCGCATCATTACCGATAAAATGCCAAGCGACATGCAGGTCATCTTCGAACCAGATTTTTCTGCCGCTGCCCGCGACGTTGTTTCGCTCGTAGAACCTGGCGATGTCGTGCTGACCATCGGTGCTGGCTCGGTAACTATGGTCGCGGCAGAAATTCTCGATGAATTGCGGGCGAGCTAGTGCGCGTATCCACCAAGCTCATTGCCGGGATCAGTGCAGCTGTCGTTGTCGTAGCCTTGATCATTGCCGTCGTAGTGTGGACGGTGCCCATCTTAAAAGTCCGCCATTTTCAGGTGGAAGGTACCCACCAGCTTGATGCTGCGCAGGTAGAGGAGGCCGCCGGGGTTGCCGAAGGAGAAAACCTCCTGCGCGTAGATGCAGGCAAGGCAGCCTCCGGTGTTGCTGGATTGGATTGGGTTGATTCGGTAACTGTCTCGCGCGATTTCCCCTCCACCTTGACTATCAATGTGGACGAACACAAGGCTGTGGCTTTTGTAAAGCGCGATAATAAGCCTTTCCTGATTGATGATAAGGGCGAGGAATTTACCTCCGCGGAGCCTCCCGCCGGCGCGGTTGAGGTCACTGGTTCTGTTGATAGCGGCTCCCGCCAAACCCAAGACGCGGTGCGCGCGATCGCTGCGTTATCGGATGATGTGCGCAACCAAGTAGGAACCCTTGATGTGGACGATGAATACTCGCTCATCTTTACCACTAAGGATGGCCGCCGCGTCTTTTGGGGCGCGAGCGACTCCAATGATGATGACAAGGCGCGTGCCTTTGCCACCGTGTTGAAGATGGAAGGTCGCGAGTGGAATATTTCCAACCCTGAGTTGGTGACCACCCGCGGATAGGGGACGGGTGCCCCCGGACGCATTTTTTACCCTTCTGTGGTCCCTGCAGCGCCGCTTAAGCGCGTGCGCTGCAGGGGCCTTTTTCTCTGGCACCAATGTGGGGCGGATGGTGCGGGTGTGACTAACAAAACCGCAGGTGAACAACCCTAAAGTGCAACTTGAGGGTCTCGACACGCGCAAAATGTGCGTGAAAATTACACGGCTGTCGTTAAAGATGGAAAGGAACGCGATTCGCCTTCGGCGGACCGCATTACATTCCTCGTTTAATGCACGTGCAGACTTAAAGTAGCGAAAGGTGAGACCAACTCACATGATCTCTTCCAATAACAATCTCGCGGATATCAAGGTCGTCGGCGTCGGCGGTGGCGGCGTCAACGCCGTCAACCGCATGATCGAAGAAGGCCTCAAGGGCGTTCAGTTCGTCGCCATCAACACTGACTCTCAGGCCCTCATCTTCTCTGATGCCGATACCAAGCTGGATATCGGCCGCGAGGCCACCCGTGGCCTTGGCGCCGGCGCTAACCCTGAGGTGGGCAAGACCTCCGCAGAAGATCACAAGTCCGAAATCGAAGACGCCCTACAGGGTTCCGATATGGTCTTCGTGACTGCTGGCGAAGGCGGCGGTACCGGCACCGGTGCCGCTCCGGTTGTGGCATCCATCGCGAAGAAGATGGGTGCGTTGACCGTGGGCGTTGTCACCCGTCCGTTCAAGTTCGAGGGTGCCCGCCGTACCCGCCAGGCTATGGCCGGCATCGAAGAGCTGCGTGAGGTATGCGACACTCTTATCGTTATCCCGAACGACCGCCTGATGCAGCTCGGTGGGGAAGAGCTTTCCATTGTCGAGGCTTTCCGCGCCGCCGATGAGGTGCTGCACAATGGTGTGCAGGGTATTACCAATCTGATCACCATCCCAGGCATGATCAACGTCGACTTTGCCGACGTCCGCTCCGTCATGTCCGACGCCGGCTCTGCCCTGATGGGCATCGGCTCTGCCCGCGGCGATAATCGCGCCATGACCGCTGCCGAGCAGGCCATTAATTCCCCGCTATTGGAATCGACGATGGAAGGCGCCAAGGGCGTGCTGTTGTCCATCGCCGGCGGCTCCGACCTTGGCCTGCACGAGGTTAATGCCGCGGCTTCCATGGTGGAGGAGCGCGCTGACGAAGACGTCAACCTTATCTTCGGTACCATCATCGATGACACCTTGGGTGATGAAATCCGCATCACCATCATTGCCACCGGCTTTGATGCCGAGGCCAATATGACCCAGGCCGCTGCACAACCGCAGAAGCAGCAGGAACAGCGCAAGCCAGGGTCCCTTTTTGACAATCGCCAGCGCGCGGCCGCAGAGCCCGTCACCCCGGCTCCGGCACAGCCTGGTGCGGCCGAGCCGGTACAAGATGATTACTCCCCGCGCCACTCCTACGAGCCGCGTGCCGGCCAGGAGCGGGAGCGCTACACCCCAGAGCGCCCTGCCGAGGAGCGCCGCCCAGAATCTACCGGTCTGTTCACCAATTCTGACCGTTTCTCCCGCGAGGAGCGTCGTGATGACTACCGTTTGTCTCGCCCATCCCAGCGCCGCGATGATGATGGCGACGACGATCTGGACGTGCCTTCCTTCATGCGCTAAGCGCAAAGCGCTACGCTGGTGTGCATGCCAGTAAACGAGGAACATCGCACCAAACGCCCCGTCCGCATGGTCTTTACCAGCCGTGCCGGCGGGGCGTCTGCTATTCCATATGACTCTTTTAATTTAGGGCACCATGTTGGCGATGACCCCGCCGCGGTTGCTGCGAATCGAGATCGCCTAAAACGCGTGACCGGCGTGGACGATATCGTGTGGATGGAACAACTACACACCAATACAGTCACCGTTATCGATGGTCCACAGGATGAACCTGTGCCAGCCACCGACGCGATTGTCACCACGCAGCGCCGCCTTGGGCTGGGCGTCCTTGTTGCAGATTGCACGCCGGTTCTGTTTGTCGACGTCGCCGCTGGTGTCATCGCCGCCGCCCACGCTGGCCGCTTGGGCGCCCGCAACGGCATCATCGTCAATACCGTGCGCGAAATGGAGAAACTCGGCGCTCAGCCCGAGCGCATCCAGGTGGTTATGGGACCAGCTGCCTCCGGCAAAAACTACGAGGTGCCGAAAGAGATGGCTGAGGATGTAGAACGTCGGCTGCCCGGTTCGAAGACGCGGACGTCGAAAGGAACCTGGGGAATTGACGTTCGCGCAGGTTTGATCCGCCAGCTCATGGAGCTTGGCATCACCGCGATTGAATCCGATCCGCGCTGCACAATTGAAGACGAAAATTTCTTTTCCTATCTCCGCGAAGGCACTACCGGCCGCCAGGCCGGGCTGATCTGGTTGGAGGCTAACTAATGGCAGACCGTAAAGCACAGCTACGAGAAAATCTCGCCGCTACTCGAGCTGAGATTGAACGGCTATCGGCGCAAGCAGACCGCAAGCCCCCGCAGCTACTGCCGGTGACGAAGTTTCATCCAGCTGCGGATATCGCCCTACTTGCTGAACTCGGGGTTAGTGACGTTGCCGAAAACCGGGAGCAAGAAGCTCGCGCCAAAGCTGCCGAATTGCCACAGCTGCGTTTCCATATGATCGGCCAGATCCAGACCAAAAAGGCCAATCACGTGGCTCGTTGGGCGGCCAGCGTTCATTCGCTTGATTCCCTCAAACTTGCTCAGGCTTTGGAACGGGGCGTCGCCTTGGCAAAGGAACGAGGGGAACGCGAGAGCAACCTGCCGGTCTTTGTCCAAGTGTCTGCCGATGGCGATGACGCTCGCGGAGGCGTTTCACGCCACGCGCTCGACGAGCTCGTCGAAGCAGTAGAAGGAAGCGAACACCTCGACTTCGCTGGCCTCATGGTAGTCCCGCCCCTCGACGCCGATGCGGGCGAGGTCTTTCGCGGTGTGCGAGATGAGGTCGACCGGCTATCTGCCGCGCTGAAGCGCCCGCTGAAATTGTCTGCTGGAATGAGCGCGGACATGGCCGAAGCAATTGCTGCGGGCAGCGATATCGTGCGTGTCGGAACCAGTATCATGGGGCCGCGGCCAGTAGGTTGAAAGCATTGCAAAAGCGCATTTCACAGCGTAAATCACATGAGTCACACTAGACACATTTTGCGCGTTTAGACTTGTACAAATTTAGGTCAGAGGGAGACCCAAAAATGTCATTCATTGATAAGACGAAGGATTTCTTCGGGCTGGGCCCGGTGGACATCGAAGAAGACGATGCCTACTACAGCGAGGAGCCGCGTTATTCCGAAAATGCCTCCTCCGCCTACGCCCCGCGCCGTGCTCCGCAGTCTTATGAGCCTGCTCCGGTGAAAGAAGAGTTTGTGCCGACCATCGTGGCTATTTCGCTGACGTCTTTCAATGACGCTGCCAAGGTGGGCGAGCCTTTCCGCGACGGCGATGCAGTGGTCTTTGAGCTTACCGACGCCGACAAGGCCACCGCAAAGCGCTTCATCGACTTCGCTGCCGGTCTCTGCTTCGGCTTGGAAGGGCGCATGCTTAACCTCACCAAGGGATTGGATACCGAGCGCAAGGTCTTTTCTATCATGCCGAAGTCTGCGGACATCGCTAGGCACGAGCTCGAGCGCGCCGCTGGCCTGCGCTAAAGCAGTAAGTTTTTCTTGACCCCCGTGGGGTGCCGATTGGGCACCTGCGGGGGTCTATTAGATAGGCTCGGTTATTGTGACACAACTCGGAATTATTCTTATCCTGCTCGTGCGGATTTATACGTGGGTTCTCATCGCCCGCATCATCATTGAGATGATTCAATCCTTCTCGCGGCAGTTTAACCCGCCACGTTGGTTTATGGTTGTGGCGGAGCCACTGTTTGTAATTACGGATCCGCCGGTAAAGGCGCTGCGCCGTTTGATCCCACCGCTCCAGATGGGCGGGGTGGCCCTCGACGTATCGGTGCTCGTGCTATTTATTTTGCTTTCGATACTTACACGAATCTTGCAAATCGTATTTTTCGGTTAGCACCCCCGTCGCCTCGCAACCTGTGGTAAACGTTGAGACTCGGCGGGGCGTCGATTATTGTGGTCGTTTGGTTACGATAAATCGCGATAACCCGTATTATGAACCACATGTACCTTTGTGGGGAAGGTTTAGTTAGACCTGAACCGCAGCTCCTAAGGCCCTGGAACCTCCGGGGTTGTATCAACCTGAAGGGGAAGAGAAGACATGCCACTGTCACCAGCTGATGTTCACAACGTCGCGTTCAGCAAGCCGCCCATTGGCAAGCGCGGCTACAACGAAGACGAGGTGGATCAGTTCCTCGACCTCGTAGAGGATGCGCTTGCCCAGCTGCAGGATGAGAACGAAGATCTACAGGCACAGGTCAGCGATCTCAACTCTCAGGCCAAGGCGGGCGCTGGCGCCGGTGCCGCTGGTACCGCAACGGTAGCGTCCACTCGTACCGATGAGGCTGCACTGCGCAAGGAGATTGAGGCCAAGCTGCGCGCCGAGTACGAAACCAAGCTGGCGGACTCCAAGTCCGAGCTGTCCCGCGCTAAGGAAGAAACCAAGAAGGCACGCGAGCAGGTAAAGGCAGCCCAGGCGGAGGCATCCAAGGCACAGGAGACCGGCTCTGCCGCCGCTTCCGCTTCTGCAGACCTGAAGGCCGCCCGCAATGAGGCAGCACAGGCAAAGAAGGAAGCCGAGGCAGCTCGTGCAGAGGCTGCACAGGCAAAGAAGGACCTTGAGGCTTCCAAGAAGGAAAATGATGAGCTGAAGAAGTCCGCTTCCGCAGCTGGTTCTTCCAAGGCCGGCGTTGCAGCTGCAGGCCTTGCAGGCGCTGGTGCAGCTCAGGCTGCAGATGGTCTGGCTACCCCAGAAACCCACATGCAGGCCGCTCGCGTTCTGGGTCTGGCACAGGAGATGGCAGACCGCCTGACCTCCGAGGCCCGTGCGGAGTCCGAGTCCATGCTGTCGGAGGCACGCACCGCCGCCGAGAAGCAGCTGACCGACGCAGACTCTCGTTCCAAGGCGCAGCTTGCCGACGCCCAGAAGAAGTACGATGCCCAGCTGCAGGACGCGGATTCCCGCTCCAAGAAGCTGGTATCTGACGCCGAGGCTAAGGCAAAGCAGACCGAGTCCGATGCGTCCTCCCGTGCTGAGGCACAAATCCGTCAGGCTGAGGAGAAGGCTGCTTCCTTGCAGGCCGATGCTGAGCGCAAGCACACCGAGGTTATGAACACGGTCAAGCAGCAGCAGACCGCACTGGAGGCTCGTATCTCCGAGCTGCGTACCTTCGAGCGCGAGTACCGCACTCGCCTGAAGACCTTGCTCGAGTCTCAGCTGGAAGAGCTGGCTACTCGCGGCACCGCCGCACCGAACGGCGAAGCTGGCAATAACTAAGCCACCGCGTTCTCTCTAGCGCCCCCGCCACCGCTGCGGGGGCGCTATTGTTGTTTTAGACCGTGGTGCCCTATCCCGACCTAACCGAAAGGAACCATTGTGCTTGTTGCCGCCTTAGTTCTCGCCCTCGTGGCATTCGTAGCCTTGGTCAACTTCGTCATCTCGGGTGCCGACTGGTCGCTGTATATCGTCTTCGCCGCCGCTGGCCTCGGTCTGGTGTGCTTTATTCTGGATTGGGCGCATAAGCATCGCAGCGATAAAGCCCGGGCAGCACAACACCCTGAGCAAGATTCCTTGCGCGAGGCTTTACGCGAGAACTAAAATAGCACGCCAAAAAGGCGCTCGAGGCGCCTTATTTCGCGGTCTTGTCTTAGCAGTCAGGGGGCTGCCACCGAATCTGCCCATTCGTGCGGCTAAGTCGCCCGCGTAGCGGTGGGGCATTGGGATCGTCATCGTTGGCTCCATTGTGGTAGGCGCAGGCTGTGGATAAGTTTGCGATATTGGTCAATCCACCGTGTAGCCAGGGTTCCAAATGGTGAATTTGGCATTCGTCGGCTGGCTTAGCGCACCGCGGCCACGGGCACACAGGATTTTCTGCACCCGCCATCAATCGCTGTTTAGCATTGGCGAAGCGCTCCGTGCGATACAGGTTCACCGCGCCTTCGTAGGGGCTGACCAGCGTGATGAGTCCATGTTCCTTTAACGTGCGGCGCAAGTATTGCGCACCCGAAAGCGTTGCCCCGTTTGTCATCTGCAGGGTGATTTCCTCACCGTCACCGTTGACGATGCGTACGTAATCTTCCAGTCGCACGATGACATTGGTTACTACGGTGCTCCGTTGCGCGCTATCGTCCCCGAAGAAGGTATCTTCCACCACCTCTAGCGGCTTTTTATTCTGGTTTTCTACCGCTGCGTGCAAATCCGCGATAAACGAAGACGATCCATCGATCGCAAGCGTCCACGGAGCATCTTTGCGTCGGATGATGCGCACGCCCGGTTTCACAGTGCGCTTTTTCTTCGGGACTTTGGACTGAGCCAGCTTCTCCAGCGCCCCTGCTGTGGCCTTGGTGGTGCAGAGTTGTTCGCGGAGAACCCAGGCGTCGAAAAGCGTAGGCATTTTCCGCGCATACTTTTCAATGATGGATAAGGCAACAATGGAATGCCCATTGTGCTGGGCGCCTTCGATAGCGCGGCGACGTTTCCCCGTGAACTTGGTCGTGCCGCAGTATGCTTCCTTTAACAAGGCCAGCTCGCGGGCAGTCTTTTCGGCAGCGCCCCGTGCGCAGAGGTCGTCCTCAGACATGCCTGCGCACCCAAGGACGATGTCCATCCCAGGTGCCATGGCTGCGAGGTAAGTATCTAGCGCGTTCACGACTCACAATTTATTGCCCCGCGCAAGCCCCCACAAGGGAAAATTTTTAGCCTGTGGATAACTTATTGTGCACGAAGATTCTGGGGGCGCTATACTTTGTGCTACATGCAGTGATCCGGCCATCACCGGGGAGCAATTCAGAAGAACAGCCAGTGCGGCCTAGTAGAACTGAACGGGTGGGACCGTCAACTCCTTCACCGAAACGAAGCGGAGCCTTCGGGCTCAATCAGGGTGGTACCGCGAGCCTGACAGGCGCGTCCCTGCACCGAGTGATGAGTGAAGGATTGTAATGGCGAAAAAGATTTACCCCAAGGTTGACATGACCGGAGGCTCAAGTCGCTTCCCGGATATGGAAGAGGAAGTTCAGAAGTACTGGAAGCAGGATGATACCTTCCAGGCTTCGCTAGAAAAGACAAAGGATTGCCCAGAATACATCTTCTATGATGGCCCTCCCTTTGCTAATGGCTTGCCGCACTATGGTCACCTGTTGACCGGTTATGTAAAAGATATCGTTCCGCGCTATCGCACCATGGCTGGCAATTACGTGCCTCGTGTCTTCGGCTGGGATACCCACGGTCTGCCCGCCGAGCTGGAAGCGGAAAAGCAGCTGGGTATTACTGATAAAGCGCAGATCGAGGACATGGGCTTGGAAAAGTTCAATGAATACTGCGCAAAGTCCGTGTTGGAATACACCGACGAGTGGGAAGAATACGTCAACCGCCAGGCCCGCTGGGTGGATTTTGACAACGGCTACAAGACCATGGACATCAACTACATGGAATCGGTCATGTGGGCGTTCAAGGAGCTTTATGACAAAGGCCTGATCTACAAGGGATTCCGCGTCCTTCCTTACTCTTGGGCAGAGCATACTTCTCTGTCCAACCAGGAGACCCGACTGGATGACTCCTATAAGATGCGTCAGGACCCGACCCTGACGGTTACCTTCCCTGTGGACGGCGCTCGTGAGGGAAGCGCGGCAGAAAAGACACTGGCGGAGCACCCCGCGCTTGCCGACGCCTCCTTCCTCGCCTGGACCACCACCCCCTGGACCTTGCCTTCTAATGAGGCATTGGCGGTTCACCCAGAGGTCTCTTACGTGCTCTTTAGGGCCACCGAGGACGATTTTTCCGGTCGTACCTTCATCATGGCGGAAAACCTGCTGGCTACCTTGGAAAAGGAACTAGGTGAGGCCGAGGTACTGGAGACCTTCACCGGCGCGCAGCTCGAGGGCTTTACCTATGAGCCGATCTTTGGTTTCTTCCCGGATTTGCGCAATGCTTACCAGGTATTGGTCGCTGATTATGTCACTACCGAGGACGGCACCGGCGTGGTTCACCAGGCTCCGGCGTTTGGTGAAGACGATATGAATACCACTAACCAGTACGATATCGAGCTGGTTATCCCAGTGGACGAGGACGGCAAGTTCACCTCGCAGGTACCGCCGTATGAGGGACAGCTGGTCTTTGATGCCAATAAGGACATCATCAAGGACTTGAAGGCCGCTGGGCGAGTGGTGCGCCACGTGACCATCGAGCACTCTTACCCGCATTCGTGGCGCTCGGGTGAGCCGCTAATCTACATGGCTCTGCCAGCCTGGTTTGTGAAGGTAACCGAGTTCCGCGATCGCATGGTGGAGCTCAACCACAATGAGATCGAGTGGCTGCCGGAGCACATTCGGGACGGTCAGTTTGGCAAGTGGCTCGAGGGGGCGCGCGACTGGAATATCTCGCGTACCCGCTACTGGGGTGCGCCAATCCCGGTTTGGATGTCCGATGATGACAATTACCCACGCATGGATGTCTACGGCTCCTTGGATGAGCTGGAGCGTGACTTCGGCGTCCGCCCGGAGTCCCTGCACCGCCCGCACATCGATGAGTTGGTGCGCCCGAACCCGGACGATCCAACCGGCAAGTCTATGATGCGCCGCGTGCCGGACGTATTGGACTGCTGGTTCGAGTCCGGCTCGATGCCGTTCGCGCAGAAGCACTACCCCTTCGAGAATAAAGAGTGGTTTGAAACCCACTCGCCGTCTGACTTCATCGTGGAGTACTCCGGTCAAACGCGTGGCTGGTTCTATGTGATGCACGCGCTGTCCACCGCGCTGTTTGATCGTCCGGCATACAAGAAGGTCGTAGCCCACGGCATCGTGCTGGGCAACGATGGCCTCAAGATGTCCAAGTCCAAGGGCAATTATCCAAACGTCAATGAAGTCTTTGACCGCGACGGTTCGGATGCCATGCGCTGGTTCCTTATGTCTTCGCCTATTCTGCGCGGAGGCAATCTCATCGTGACCGAGCAGGGCATCCGCGAGGGCGTGCGCCAGGCTATCTTGCCTATTTGGAACGCCTATACGTTCCTGCAGCTCTACGCGGAAAAGGAAGCTAAGTTCGACACCACCTCTACGCATGTTCTGGACCGCTATATCTTGGCTAAAACCCACGATGTCGTAGCTAAGGTGGACGCGGCGCTTGCCGATACCGATATCGCTACGGCAACCGAAGAGGTGCGCCTGTTCGCAGACGTTTTGACCAACTGGTACGTGCGTCGCTCGCGCGAGCGATTCTGGGAGGGAGAGGAAGCCCATCCTGAGGCATTCAATACCTTGTACACCGTGTTGGAAACCGTGACTCGCGTGGTCGCGCCACTTTTGCCGCACGTGGCGGAAGTTATCTACCGCGGGCTAACCGGCGAGCGTTCCGTCCACTTGGCGGACTTCCCGCAGGCCGCGGATTACCCAGCCGATGCAGATCTGGTGTCTGCGATGGATACGACCCGTGCGGTGGCCTCGGCGGCATCGTCGGTGCGCAAGTCCAATAAACTGCGCAACCGCTTGCCGCTGCCGAAGCTGACGGTGGCTCTTGAAGAAGCACAGCGTTTGGCGGGCTTTGCCGATATCATTCGCGACGAGGTCAACGTTAAGGAAGTTGAGCTTACCGATGACGTCGATTCGGTGGGCACCTTCCAGGTAGTCTGCAATGCCAAGGTCGCTGGTCCGCGCTTGGGTAAGGATGTGCAGCGCGCCATCAAGAACCTTAAGGCGGGCAACTATGAGCGCCGCAGCGATGAGGTAGTAGTTGACGGCGATATTGTGCTTGGTCCGGATGAGTACACGGAGCGCCTGCAGGCGGCGAACCCGAAGTCGACCGCGCGTATCGACGGGCTCGATGGCCTTGTGGTACTCGATACTGAGGTGACCGAAGAGCTCGAGGCCGAAGGCTGGGCTGCTGACGTTATCCGTGGCCTCCAGGACGCCCGCAAGGCTTCTGGATTCGAGGTTTCGGATCGCATCGCGGCCGTACTTGCCGTACCGGAGGCGAAGAAGGCATGGGCTGAGCGTCACGCCGACCATATAGCCGGTGAAGTACTCGCCACCGACTTCCAAGTGACCACCGAGGCGCTTGATGGCGAGGGCGTGCACGAGGTGGTTAAGGGGGTTAGCGCTACCGTCGTCAAGCAGTAGCGCGCTAGCTGCCACCTAAAAATAATTGCCCAGCCGGCGTGGCTGGGCAATTTTCATGAGTGATAGGACTTAGCGGACTGGACCGGGCAGGTGAGCGCGCCAGCCGAGGACCGCGTTAACTAGGCAGCACAGTGCAAGCACGGCGCCAATGAGGAATAGGGTGGTAAAGCCGAGCAGCGGGGCGAGCGCGCTGAAGGCCATGGGGATAAAGAAGCCGGTGTAGGACACCGAGTAGTACACGGCGGTGAGGCCAGCGAGTTCTTCAGGGCGGGCGATGCGCTGGACCTCGGATAGACCGGCGACAAGGGCTAGGCCATATCCTGCACCCATGACGGCTGCGCCGGCGATACCGAGCGGCAGCGAACGGGTACTAGAGGCAACCGCACCGAGGATGGTGCCTACGGTGATAACTCCCATTGCCACCGCGGAAGCACGGGCGGACCGGCTGGTGTCAATGACCTTGCCGAGCATTTGGACGCCAACGCCGCAGCCCAAGGTGATAACAGTCATGAGGCCGGAGAAAGCAATGGGTGCTTCACTGGCAGACTTGGACAAAAGTTGGGGCAAGAGCGCGTAGGCGGCACCAGCGCAGCCGAAGACCCACGGTGCTACCGGCAAGACGATGCGCACGAAGCGGCGGTGGGCTGCGGAGGGAATGTGCAGCATGCGCAGCATGTCGCGGATGCTCAGGTCGAGGAAGGTATCTTTTACCGTGGCGCCACGTGGTGGGCGAGTCTCCGGGGTATTCATCAACCAGATGGCGGTGGCGACGGTGAGGAGAATGTGCAGGATATAGGCCAGATGGGTTGGCCACGGGCCCCATTGGGCCAGCACCGATGCGAGGCCAGCGCCGATGAGAAAGCCTAGGGTTAGGCACATCGAAGCGTGGCGCGGGCCAGCAGCGGGGTCGCCGCCGGCGCGGGTGATAAGCTCCGCCACCCACGTGGAGCCGACCGCCATGACGATGCCTAGAGCCAAGCCACACATGATGCGGCCCACGGCGATGACGAGGGGCTCATTCGGCGCGATGGAGAGTAGGAATGAACCCAGCAGTGATAGGGGTGCGGCAGGCAGCATTGTGGGGCGGCGCCCGATGTAGTCCGAAAGCGGGCCAGAGATGAGCAGCGCCGGCACGATGCCGAGCACATAAGCGGCTAGGAGCCCGTTGACAGTGACCTGCGAGAAGTGTGATTGCTCGCGGTACATAACTAGGAGAGGGGTGAACTCATTGCCGCCCCACGCCACGGCAACCATGCTGCCGGCGACGGGAAACCATGAGTGCTGGGCAAACTTTTCGGTCATAGTTGATTCCTTGAGTTGGTTAGGTGGGTGTCCAATGTGGAGAGGTAGGCGTCGAGGTCGCCGGTGCGGAGGGCATCGGCAAGCGTGCGGTGCTGGTCCACGAAGGTGCGGGCACGGGCCACATTGCGGCCAATGGCTGTGGCGGTAAAACGCTGTTGGCGCTCGCGCAACTGGTGTCCCAGTCCCGCCAGCAGGCTATTCGCCCCGCCATCCATGATGATCTGGTGGAAACGCGCATCAAGATGCGTATAGGCATGCAGGTCTGCGCCATCCAACGCCGTGTCTTGTTCCGCGATGGTCGCATCCAGCTGATCAGCAATGTCCGCGCGCTCGGCATCAGGCATGGCGCAGATTTTCTCAGCGCAGTGCCTATCTACGAGCAAGCGTGCTTCATAGACCTCGTGAATTTCCTGCGGGCTGATCGGCACGATGAGCGCACCCCGCCTGGGGTAGAGCTGTAGAAAGCCTTCGACCTCTAGGCGCAAAAAGGCCTCATGCATCGGGGTGCGGCTAATCCCCATCTCGGTAGCGAGTGAGGCCTCGGAAAGCATCTGCGAGGGCTCGAAGGAGCCGTCGATGATCTTCTCTTTGACGAAGTCATAGGCGCGCTCCGCGGCGGGCTGCATTCGTTCATTGGACATGCATCCATCTTGCATACAAGCTTGCATGCAAGCAAGCGTGAAGGTGTACTTTGTGGGGAACGAATCTAGTTAGGCAATCGTGTGACGTGGCACGTATCGGGGTCGAAGAGTAAGCCGTGGCCCATGCCGACCCAGCCGATGAAGGGGGCGTCGGCAAGCGTGTGCGGGGTGTGGACGTGCCCAAGGATCCAGGCATCGGCCTCGCAGGCCTGTAGCTGGTCTACAGAAAGTGGTAGGCAGGTGCCTTTAGAAAACTCACCGGTGACGGAAGAATGTAGGAGGCCGAGGACGGGGCCGTTGCTGCGGCGGGGAGGAAGCTGGAGGCGGCGCGGGTCCGGATCGGTGGCCACCGCTGCGGTTAGGACCGTGGTGTTTCCTATGCGAAAGGTATGCACCTGCGTGCCGTGGACTGTCACCTCGGGCGGGAAGTCCAGGTGGTGGTGGGTATCGTGGTTGCCGGAAATGAAGTGGACTTCGCTGAACAAAGTGACAGCATGGGCCATAACGGTGCGGGCCTGAGGCATAAACTCGGCCGAGTTAGCGTTGCGGTCAATGATATCGCCCAAGCACACGCACGCTGTGGCCCCTCTGTTGGCGGCAACCTCGAGTGCCTGCAGGGCCCAGTCCAAGCCGGGGGCGCCCGGGCGGCCTAGGTGCAGATCGGCAAAGACAAAAATGCTAGCGGGCATGTGCGGCCTTTCGGTTTTGCCACCACGTGATAGCTACCAAGACAATTGTGGACGTTCCGACACCGATGAGCGTCATAGCCATGGCCTCGGCACGGTGTCCTTGATCGAATTGGTTCATAATCCACGGAGCCAAGAGGTTGACCTGGCTGGGGCGAATGAGCGAGGACATGACCAGCTCGCGGATGCCTACGAAGAAGGCGAGGAGCCAGCCAGCGAAGATGCCAGGAGCAAGCAAGGGCAGGGTAATGCGCCCAAAAGTTTGCAGAGTTGAGGATCCCGAAATCGCGGCGGCCTCGTACATGGTGGGGGAGATAGACTCGGCTGAAGTCTTGATATTTTGAATGGTCATGGGCAAAAAGAGCACCGTAAAAGCCATGACCAGCATGCCCATCGTGCCGTAGGGAGACCAGGGCAGCCAAGGAGAGTTCCACAGCAAAATAAAGCCAATGGCCAGCACGATGCCCGGCACGGTATCGGGGGCGACGGCCAAGAAATCGCTCAGCTTTGCGCCTATGAAGCTTTGGCGGCGGGTGAGCACCGTGACGAGGACACCTAGTGCTACGGCAGCGGTGGCGCCAAGGGCACCCAAGCCGATGGAGCGAATCAGCGCTTCCTGTGCGGTGGGCATCTGCACAACGATGGAGAAGTAATCGAAGGTGAGGTTATTGAGCGTAGGTGGGGCCGAGCGCAGGATGGTCATCGCGGACAAAGTGATGGAAAGATAGGGAATGACCACCGAAGCCAAGAGGATGACTGCGGCAATGAGTGCGCCGAGGATAGAGCCGACTGGGCTGAGGCGGATGAGCACGGGGCGGCTTACACGTCCGCCGCCAGTGAGATCGTGGCGCGAAATCCACTGTTGGAATGCCCACGCAGCCACGCCAATGGCAAAGAGAACCGAAGAGGACGCGGCGGCGCTGGAAAAGTCGAGGGGGTCGATGGTGACGTCTTCATAAATAGAGGAGACGAGCACCTTGTATCCGATGGCATTGCCCAGCGTAACTGGGGTGCCAAACTCGCCGGCGGCCTTGATGAAGATGATGAGTGCACCAAGGGAATATGGCCCAATAACATTTGGGGCGATGATGCGCACGGCCTGTTGCCAGCGGCTCGCGCCGGCTACCTGGGCCATCTCCAACGTTGACGCTGGAATGCAATTCAGGCAGGTGCGCAGGATGAGATATAAGAAAGGGAAAAGCTCCACGGCCATGATGAAGGCCATGCCCCACACCGAGTAAATGACATCGTGGGCGAGTTTGCCAGCGCCGTGGCCGAGAAGCATCTCTGCGACACCACCGCGGCGGGTGAAATCCATCCACGCCATTGCCGCCGCAAAGGGCGGAGTCATAAACGGGATCATGACGGCGATCTCGATCCAGTTGGCCGAGCTAAAGCGCGTCCACGCACGTAGAAAAGCGAGCGGGGCGGCCATGAGCGTGGCAAAAGCCACGACCAGCACGGACAACAAGATGGTATTGCCAAGGATGTGCAGCATGCCCGGTTGGACAATGTTGCCTAGGGCTGAGGGCTCATCGTGGTAGCCCACGGCCGCGTTGACCAACACGGAAGCCAGTGGTGCGGCGACGAGGGCGAGCAAGATGAGAAGGACCCCGTATATCCCAAGGCGACGTCGGGGAGTGGTGGTGGAGCTCATTGGTTACTTCAAATAGCGCTTGGCAAAGGTTTCCTTGATGTCCTTGGACTGAGAAACCAGGCCATCGAGGTCATCGTTGAGGGTCTTAATCTCATCCAGCTTCGGGCCATTCTTTGGAGCGATGTCCTTATTGGCCGGAATCATGTTCTTGGAGGCGGAGATTTCTTGTGCCTCTTCGGAGAACATGAAGTCCACGAAGGCCTCTGCGGCTTCCTTGTTATCGGAGGACTTCAGGATCATGACTGGGCGCGGGGTGACCGTGGTACCGGAAGTAGGGATGGCGACCTCGAGCGGCTCACCCTTTTTCTGCGCGGAGTATGCGGAGTAGTCAACGCCGCCGAGGACGATGCCACGGGAACCGGAGGTGACCTGGTCGAGCGCTGGGCCATTGGCACCTTGGACGATCATGCCGTTGTCAAAGAGCTTGTCAAAGAGGTCCCAGGTCTTCTCCTCGCCCCATTGGTCCACCATGGCCGCGATGAGGTCGGCTGCGGTACCGGATTCGCGCGGGTCCGGCATGATGATTTGGTCTTTGTACTTCTCATCGGTGAGGTCCTCCCAGTCTTTCGGGGCCTCGTCCACGACGTTGGTGTTGGTTACCAGTGCTAGAGCCGAACCATCGCGGCCGGTAAACGTGCCGCTTTCCGACGCCCACTTTGACTCAATCTTGTCCGCTCCCTCCGGCGTGTACTTTTCAAGGGCGCCGGACTTGTCCTGCTTGCTAGCTGCCGCCCACGAGGCGAGGTAGACGACGTCAGCCTGCGGGTTTGCCTCCTCTGCCTTGAGCTTGGCGGTGATCTTTCCGGTGGTGTCGGCAAAAACATTGACGTGGACGTCGGTCTTTTCTTCGAAGGCCTCCACGAGGGCGTCGGTGAGACCCTGTGGGTTAGCGGAGTAGTAATCCACCTCGCCGGATAGACCTTCAGGCGCTTTCCACTTCTCAGCAGAAGAGGTGGACTCGTCGGTGGCGGTTTCGGTGCTGTCCTCAACGGACCCGCAACCGGTCAAGGCGAGCGCTCCAGCAGCGGTGGTAGCGATAACGGCAGTAAACTTTTTGGTGAACATGTGTGGCTCCTATGCAGAAAGAGAAGATGGATAGTTGAGGTGGACGGTCTCGCCGCGAGCGATGCGGCGCGGTGAATATGCCACCCACGGCTCCTCGGCCCCGGGAACATTGCAGCGCAACTCGTAGCGCCCACCGATGTAGTGAGCGCCAAGAACCTGCGCCTCGACCCGGCGCGGGGAGGCGCCGGTGTCCTCCTCCGCAGTGGTGACGGTGAGATTTTCTGGACGTACGCTGGGTAGCTGTGGGTGGCGGTTCATGGTGCCTACGAAGCCAGCGATGAAATCGGTGGCCGGCTGTTCGTAAAGGGTGACTGGATCCGCGAATTGTTCGATATGGCCCTGAGTCATAACTACGACGCGATCCGACATGGCAAGTGCCTCGGCTTGGTCGTGCGTGACGTAGATGACCGTCAGCCCCAGCTCCTGTGCCAGCTGGGTGAGCTCTGCGCGGATTTGCACGCGCAGCGCGGCGTCGAGGGCGGACAGCGGCTCATCCATAAGCAGGACATCTGGATTAGAAACCAACGCGCGGGCGATGGCAACGCGCTGCTGTTGGCCACCGGAAAGTTGGTTTGGCCGCGCCTTCGCTTTGGAAGCGATACCCACCATGTCCATGCAGGCTCGGACCTTCTCGGCCCGTTGGCCTGCCGCCACCTTATTGCCTGGGGTGGTCAGCGGAAACTCGATGTTCTTTTCCACCGTCATGTGTGGCCACAGTGCGAGGTCCTGGAAGACCATCGAAAGCCGGCGCTTATTGACGGCTACGTTGGTTCGTGGGCCAAATACCTCCATCTCTCCGAAGGAGATGGTTCCCGCGTCAGGCGTTTCTAATCCGGCTATGCAACGCAGCAGGGTGGACTTGCCGCAGCCGGAAGGTCCGAGAATAGAGACGAATTCACCGCGGTTGATGCTCAGATCGGTCTCGTGGAGGCCCGTATTATCGGCGAATTCGCGCTTAACGCCGCGCAAGATGACGTGGGGTGAGTCCATAATCAGCGAAATACTTTCTTCAAGAAATAACCTCGAAAAAGATAAGGCCGTAATATTGCATGTGGGTGACGTGAAGATGGAAGGGAATTAAAGCTTTAATTAACGGCACGCAAACACCCAGGAGTGCATGTAGAGGTACGCCTATTAGACTGGGCCGCATGCAACGCTGGGTTTTACATATCGACATGGACGCGTTTTTCGCCTCCGTCGAGCAGCTGACCCGGCCTACGCTGCGGGGGCGTCCGGTTTTGGTGGGCGGAACCAGCGGACGCGGCGTGGTGGCAGGCGCCTCCTACGAGGCGCGCGTGTACGGTGCGCATTCGGCCATGCCGATGTACCGCGCGCAGCAGCTCGTTGGGCTACGCGCGGTGGTGGTGCAGCCGCGCCGGGTGGTCTATTCGGCGGCCTCGCGCCGGGTATTCGACATCATCGCGCAACACGTGGAAGTCATCGAGCAACTTTCCATCGATGAGGCCTTTATGGAACCCGCCGCCCTACAAGGCGCGAGCGCGGATGAGGTCAAGCGCTGGGCGGATGAATTGCGCGCGCTCATCCGTAAGGAAACGGGGCTGCCGTGCTCCATCGGTGCGGGTTCGGGTAAGCAATTTGCCAAGATTGGCTCAGGCGAGGCGAAACCCGATGGCACCTTCGTCATCCCGGCCGAGCGCCAGCTTGAGATGTTGCACCCGCTTGCGGTGAACAAGCTATGGGGAGTCGGCCCAGTGACCGGCGCGAAGCTGAATTCCATTGGGGTGGAAACCATTGGACAGCTCGCGGCGATGACGCGCAAGGAAGTGGAGATTTCTATCGGCAGCGTGGTAGGTCTGCAGCTGTGGCAGCTGGCCCGCGGTATTGATGACCGAGAGGTAGCGCCGCGCGCTATTTCTAAGCAGATTTCCACCGAGCACACCTACCCGAAGGATCTGCTAACCGTGCCGGAGGTCGATGCAGCTATAGCCCGCGCGGCGGAGGGCGCACACCGCCGGCTGCTCAAGGACGGGCGTGGCGCACGCACCGTGACGGTGAAGCTGCGCATGGCGGACTTTCACATTGAGTCACGCTCAACTACCTTGCCGTACGCGACTGACGACGCCGCCGTGCTCACCGCCGCCGCCTTCAAGCTCGCCCGTTATCCCGATGAGCTCGGGCCCATTCGCCTAGTGGGAGTGAGCTATTCCGGGTTAGAAACCGCCCGCCAAGACGTGCTCTTCCCGGAACTGGACCGTGAAATCGTGCGGCCCGCGCCGGCGGATACGGACTATGAAACCGGGGTGAGCGACGACGTTGCGCCGCCAGTACCGACACCGACGGTGACGGTGGAAGAAGAAACCGATAACCAGTGGCACGCAACGCAAGACGTATTCCACCCCGAATACGGCCACGGCTGGATTCAGGGCGCCGGGCATGGGGTAGTGAGCGTGCGTTTTGAAACCCGTGCCACGGGGCCCGGCCGGACCAAGTCTTTCGCGGCCGATGACCCCGCGCTCGTGCCGGCGGATCCGCTCGACTCGCTTGATTGGCAGGATTGGCTCGCCACCGAAGACTAAGCATTTACTGTCGGAATAGCTCAGCTGGGTCGGTACCAGCGGCCAGTGCCGCTGCCAGCAGGATTCGCGCCTGGCTCGGGCGGAAAGACCCGGCGTTAATAGCGCCCAGTTTCCCAAGGCTCGCGCCACCGCCGTCGCCGCCGTAGGCCAGCGCAGTTGGGCCGTAGGGCGTGCGGGTAGAAATGACGACGGGGAGGCCGGTGCGGAGGGCGTCGGCAAGCGCGAGGCCCATGTCCTCGCCCATATTGCCCGAGCCCATGGCCTCGATAATGAGGCCGCAGGTAGGGGAATTGGCGGCGGCATCAACCAGCAGGCGCCCGGCCCCCGGATAGGCTGGGATGATCTCCACCGGGTGCGGCGCCAGCGGGGCAGGAGCTAGGCGCGGCGTAGTGCCTGGGATACCCAGAGACTCGAATCCGCGCAGGTCACTGGTGTGCCGCTTGCGCGCACCGCGCGCCGGAATGCTCGCACCCCCAAAGCAGAGGAATACCCCGGCGCGCCCGCTGGCTGCAAGATTGCGGGCATCGCGCAGGTTGCTAGGGCCGTCCGCCGCGGGGTGATCGTGGGAACGCTGCGCACCAGTAAGCACGATGGGCTTTGCACCGCTACAGAAAATCTCCAGCGCCAACGCGGTCTCTTCCATCGAGTCGGTGCCATGGGTGATGATTACACCGTCGATGTCCTCCCGCGACGTTTGGGCGTTAACCACCGCAATGAGCTCATCGAGGTCCGCCAAAGTGATAGAGGAGGAGTCGAGCTGCCGAAACTCCACTACCTCGGCGTCGATATCTGCGGCTAGGGTCGCGCCGGAGACGGTGGGAACAAGGGAACCATCGGCTGTGGTGGTACACGCTATTGTGCCGCCGGTGGCGATCAAAGCAATTCGGGTCATGTATCTAAGGTTAAAGAAATCTGCGTCCACGCGGCGGGCGCAATCCGGAAAAGGGTGGTGCAGCTGTAAACTGATGGGAGTTTGGAACCCACACGTGAGGAGTTAGAAGTGAAATTCCGCAAGTTTAGCGCCGCGTGCCTCGCACTGACCGCGGCTACCGCCCTGGCCGCCTGCTCTTCCGACGATGAGCAGGACAATTCCGCCGCCGCCAACACCGAGGCACAGGAATCCGCTTCCTCGGACGGCGATTCCGCCGCCCCCGCGCTGCCGTCCCCGGCCGACCTAAACGCAATTTTGGCCAAGGCCACCGACCCCAATGCCTCCGAGCAAGAAAAGACCTCCACCGTGCAAGGCGGCGAGACCGCGCCGGAAATCTTTGACACTATGGCAAAGTCCAAGGCGGAATCCGGCGCTGAATTCGAGGTCGTTGATCCTGTACTGCCGGGCTATGACCCGCAGTCCGTGCTTACCACCGTGAACTTCACCACCGCTGACGGCCAGCAGCAGACCGCAGAACAGGTGGAGTTTGTGTATGAAAATGGCACCTGGAAGCTTTCCAAGGCTTGGGCTTGCACGCTTATCCAAAACACGGTGCCGCCAGAGCAAGTTCCAGAAATGTGTGCGGACACTGGCGCCGGTGCCTCCGCACCTGCCCCGGCTCCGGCCGAGGGCGACGGTGCACCCGCGGAAGGCGATGCCCCCGCTGCTGGTGCCGAGCAGGCCCCGGCAGAGGCTCCTGTAGAAGCCCCGGCCGAGTAACTAGGAAAAGTTCAGCTCCGTCAGGCTCGACTGCACCACGCGCAGCTCCGAGCCGGCGGCACCATAAATGACCTTAGTGTCGAAAGACACGTCACCGTCTACGGGCAGCGGCTTGCTCAAATCCACCGTGATGCTGCCCTTGGACTTGGTGCTGGAATCTAAAACCTTGAGCTCTTTGTTCTCCAGCTCCGTGCCCTGGGCCTGGCCTGCAAAGGACAGTGCGCCTAGCGAGGGCCGCTGTTCTACCTCTACGTTTAGTTTCACTCGGTCGCCATCGATGGAATCGACCGTATAGCGCGTGGTCTGCAGCAGGGTAGACTCGCCGGTCACACGCGAATCCACCGACCAGCTCGCGCCCTTGCCCACCTCCTCGGTAGGGAAAACTACGGGTAGGGCCGTCAGCTTCATAATCGCCTGTTCGACGGAGCCGCGGGCATCATCCGTGGCATTCTGGGGCGCAGCTAGGCGCAGCGAATTCATCTGGCCGGTGTCCTGGCCACGCCAACCGAATTGGAATCCCTCCGCCGAGGAGACGTCTTTATCTCCGGTAGATTCTGGAGTTCCGGCCGTGACGAAGGCATTGCGGCTGGCTGGTAGCTGGTCTTCGACGTCCTCGCTGGCCTTTTCTACCTTGGCCGATAGCGGCAGGGTAGTAGTGGTGGAATCGACGTCGGCGGCCTGAAACTTCTCAGCTGCGGACTTTTTGAGCAGGTCCTGCGCAAAGCCCTCGGTAACGCGGTAGTTTAGGTCCTGCGTGGAGTCGATATCGCGGTATTCCAGGAGTTTTTTCTCTCCGGTTCCGGGATTATCCACGGTGACGCGCGGGGCGTCGATGGTCAGGCCTACGGGTTGTTCCACCGCCGGGCCTGGCTTTTCAGAGGAACACGCCGTAAGCGCTACGGCGGCTGTGGTCAGGGCTGCAAAAACTTTGACTCGAAACACGCTTACCAAAATACCGGACGCTCCCGTTTAGAATAGACCGGGTGAGTCAAAAACGAAGGAGCAAGACAGGACTTATCGCCGCAGTAGTCATTGCCGTGGCGCTGGTGGATCAAGCCGTGAAGCAGGTAATGCTCTCCATCCTTAACGAGGGCGAACCCCTGCCGGTGATTGGGGACTGGTTCCGTTTTACGCTGCTTTTTAATCCTGGTGCCGCCTTTTCCATGGGCGGGGAGGGATCTACGTGGCTGTTTACTACCATCCAATTGGTCTTTGTGCTCGGCGTGGCCGTAGCCGCCCCGCGCATTACCCACTCCGGTCAGGCAGTAGGCCTAGCGCTCATTGCTGGCGGTGCGCTGGGTAATTTTGCCGACCGCATCTTCCGCGCCCCCGGCTTCTGGTTCGGGCACGTGGTGGACTATATTTCGGTTGGCTCTTTCGCCGTGTTCAATATCGCGGACGCGGCCATTACCTGCGGCGTGGTGATCTTCATCATCGCCATGGTGCTGGAGGAAAGGAAGGCCGAGCATGAATAGGCAAATGCGCAGCTTCCCCATTCCTGAAGGCCTAGAAGGCATGCGTGCCGACGCCGCCCTGGCCAAGCTCCTTGGCCTCTCCCGCAGCGCCACCGCGCAGCTATGTGCCGAAGGCAGCGTCACCATCGATTCCCAAGAATTGGGCAAGTCCGAGCGTTTGATTTCCGGCAACGTGGTCTCCGTGCTTTTGCCGGAGCCAGAAAAGCCGCTGCTGCCGCGCGAAGAGCTGGTCGAGGGCATGGACGTGCTCTACAGCGATGCCGATATCATCTGCGTGCATAAGCCGGTGGGCGTGGCCGCGCACCCCAGCGTGGGTTGGGACGGGCCGACGGTGATCGGCGGGCTGCGCGCGGCCGGCTATACCGTGGCTTCGTCCGGGCCGACCGAGCGCCAGGGAATCGTGCACCGCCTCGATGTGGGTACGTCTGGGGTGATGGTCGTGGCTTCCTCGGAGCGCGCTTACTCTGCGCTCAAGCATGCCTTTAAGTACCGCAGCGTGAAAAAGACCTACCACGCCGTGGTCCAAGGCCTACCAGATCCCATTGAGGGCACCATCGATGCCCCCATCGGCCGCCACCCCAAGTCGGGCTGGAAATTCGCCGTGCTTGATGACGGCAAAGCGGCCGTTACCCACTACAGCCTTATCGAGGCCTTCCGCGAGGCCAGCCTCATCGAAGTGCACCTGGAGACTGGCCGTACCCACCAAATCCGCGTCCACATGTCTGCCACCGGGCACCCATGCGTGGGCGATCCCATGTACGGCTCCGATCCGAACCTGGCCAAGCGCCTTGGACTCGAACGGCAGTGGCTCCACGCGGTAAAACTCGGCTTTACCCACCCCGGCACCGGAAAATGGTTCGAGATTCAGGCACCGTATCCAGCCGATCTTGACCATGCCTTGGAGGTGCTGCGGGGATGAGGGAGGTCTACCGGCGGCGTCGGCTAGCGGCGTTGGCGGTGCTCGCGATGCTTTTCCTTGCCGCCCTTGCGCTCTTCGGTGCCTTGGGGACACAGGCTTCTTCGCAGGTACAAGGAGACCAGCTCGGCCCGGATGGGGAATCGCGCGCGGAGTATATTGCGCGCGTGGCGGGCAGCGACATTCCCAATGAGCCTGCCTACGCCCTGGTTACCTTCGACGAGGATCTACCGCCCGTAGCCGCCGCGGCCGCCGTTGCAGCGGCCCCGCGCATGGATGCCATCCTCATTGGCTCCACCGCCCCCATCGACGTCCCCGAACCGAGCGCTGGTGAGGACCGGGCCGCCGTCATCCAGCGCGCCTTCGACCGCATCGATGCTTCCTATGGGCAGCGGCCCAGCACGGTAAGCGCAGTTGTGGTGTGGGGATCGGGCGCCCAGCTTGCCGACGTCGCCTCCACCCCCTCCGTTGCCGCCGTCGAACCCGCGCCTGCCGACGCCGCCTGGGGCAGCTTCGCCATCCGCCCTCCCAGCTAATTTCGCCTTCTGTGCTCCCGCAGCGCGCAGTGCCCCCGCAGCGCTTTTAGCATCAGGGGCATGGAACATATTCGGGCCTATATCGCGGCACTGAACTCGGCAATGGATATCCTCGCCGAGGCCGCCTCCGTTTCTGCTGCCGACCTTGCCGCCGCCGGCATGCCCGATGCCGCAGCGGACTCTATTGCGCAGCTCGCGCAGGTCTACTTCGGCCCCACCAGCTTTCGCCGCCGCCAACGGCGCGCGGTGGATGGGGCGCGGCGTAACAGGCATTCACTGCCGACGCTGGAGGTCATCGAAAAGCATGCGCGTCGCGCGCCCACCCAAGCTCGCGCCTGGGCCCTGCGCGCCGAGCTCACCCACCTTGCCTGCGATACGCGGGAGATGGAAAGGCGTGCCCGCACCAAGCTGCGCAGGATGCGCGCGCCACGTGAACCCAAGCCTGGCGTGCGGCTGCGGCGCCGCGCCGCCGGAAAGCCGTGGACGCTTTCTATCACCGGTCCTTCCGCGCTCATTGCGGAACTTCACCAGCATGCCAGCTCGCTTGCCGACGTCGCCTCTTTCTTCCGCACCGGCGCCTCTACCTCTACCGTGCGCACTAATGTTGTGGTGCCACTAGATAAATTGGTCGGCGTGGCCCATGGTAGTGATGATGTGGTGCTGACCATGACCAACGGCGCGCAGATAACCGGTGCCGAATTGGCCCAGCGCGCGCTGGCAGAGGAGGGGTTTGTCACCCTGCTGCATCCCGTGGAAGGTCCGGTGAATCTGTACCGCATGCGCCGCGGGGCGACCTGGAAGCAGTTTATGATGGCCGCGGCGGAAAACCCCACCTGCCCGGTTAAGGGCTGCCACAAGCCTGCCGATGAGTGCCAAGTCCACCACATATTCAGCTGGGCCGGCGGCGGGTGGACGAACGCGAAGAACCTCACCACCGCCTGCGCTTATCACAATGGCCGCAATGACGATCATCGCACCGGCCCGCCGCGCAACGGCCGCTTCGAGCGCACGGCCCGCGGCGTGCGCTGGGTCAACCCCTGGGAAGAGCCCCCGCCGGATCTGGTTGACACTAGCCCTACCTAGGTAGGCTAGACCTATGTTCTCGCAGCAGCCTTTTTCGCAGTGGATGCCCAACTACAAGTTTGCTTATATCGCCGCCTGGGTTGCGGCGGTGGTCTCCGGCATCGCACTGCTTATTGGCCTCGTTTCCGGCGGCACCCCGATGACGCTGGTGTTTTCGGGGATCGTGTGTGCCTATGGCATCTTCCTTATCGCAGTGATGCCCCGCTGGGCACTAAAAGCGGAGGAAGAGCAGGCCGCACGACGCCGTGCTCGCGCTGCCCGCGAGGAACTCAAGCGCTCCTAGCCATGCGCACTAGGTCGACCACGTAGATTGCTACGGCTAAGCCGATGATGCCGAAACCGATCCACCGGTGGGTCGAAAAGTGCTCGTGGGTGACGAAAAGCGCCCATAGCATTTGCATGATGGGGGTGAGGTATTGGAGCATGCCGATCGTCGATAAGCGTAGCGTCCGCGCGCCCTCTGCAAAGCAAAGAAGCGGCAGTGCGGTGATTAAGCCGGCGCTCACCAAAAGCAGCGCGTGGCCGGTTCCTTCGCTAGCGAAGGTGCCCTGGCCGCTACTTTCTAGCCACAGGATGTAGCCCACCGCTAGTGGTGACATCACGAGCGCCTCCGCTGCCACCGAGACGGCCGAGGATACCCGCACCTGCTTTTTGAGCAGCCCATAAATCCCGAAGCTGAAGGCCAATAACAGCGAAATATAGGGCGCCTGGCCGGTAAAGAATGTCAAATACAGCACCGCGATGGCCGCAACCCCCACCGCGCCGGCCTGCCACGGCCGCAGCCGCTCTTTCAAAAACACCATGCCGAGGGCAACTGATACGAGGGGATTGATGAAGTACCCCAGCGCCGCATCGGCTACGTGGTTGCTATTAATCGCCACCACGTAGGTGCCCCAATTAGCCGTGATGAATACTCCCGCGGCCGCGAGCCAGCCCCACGTGCGCTTGTCCATGCGCACTAACTCGCGCCATCGGCCGGCGAGGCACAAAAATCCCGTGACCAACACCGCGGTCCACAGCACGCGGTGGGCCAAGATTTCTAAAGGCGATGCCGGCAACAAGAGAGGGAAGAACGCGGGGAAAATCCCCACATGATGTAGGCGGCCAGCGTGTAGAGCATCACAAAATAATAGCCCATTTTGACCGCCCCGCTATGATGAGCCGCATGGCCAAAAACTCCTCCTTCGTCCACCTGCACAACCACACCGAGTTTTCCATGCTGGACGGCATGGCCAAGGTCGATATGCTGGCACACGAGGTGGTCCGCCAGAAAATGCCGGCCGTAGGCATGACCGACCACGGCAATATGTACGGCTCCGATGCCTTCTACCGCCGCATGACCGGCGCCGGTATCAAGCCCATTATCGGCATCGAGGCGTATATGGCACCGGAGTCTCGCTTCAATAAAAAGCGCGTGCTGTGGGGCACACCGGACCAAAAGCGCGACGATGTTTCCGCTTCCGGCGCCTACCTCCACCAGACAATGATTGCGGAAAACGCGACCGGCCTGCGCAACCTTTTTACCCTGTCCTCGTTGGCCTCCTATGAGGGCCAGCTGGGCAAGTGGCCGCGCATGGATGCTGAGCTCATCGCGGAGCATGCTGACGGCATCATTGCCACCACCGGCTGTCCTTCGGGCGATGTCCAGACCCGACTGCGCCTAGGCCAGTTCAATGAGGCGCTTGAGGCTGCGGCCATGTGGCAAGACATCTACGGCAAAGATAACTTCTTTTTGGAGTTGATGGACCATGGGCTGGACATCGAAAAGCGCACGCGCGATGGCCTATTAGAGATCGGCCGCAAGCTGGACCTGCCGCCGCTGGTGACCAACGACTGCCACTACGTTTTGGAATCCCAGGCGCCGGCGCACGAGGCGATGTTGTGCGTGCAGACCGGCAAGACCTTTATGGACCCTGATCGCTTCAAGTTCGGCGGCACCGGCTACTACATTAAATCGGCCGCGCAGATGCGCGAGACCTGGGACGATATGATTCCAGATGGCTGCGATAACACGCTGTGGATTGCCGAGCGTGTACAAGACTATGGCGAGATTTGGGAAGAGCACACCCACGATCGCATGCCTATTGCCGACGTCCCCGAGGGCCACACCCCAACTTCCTGGCTCACCCACGAGGTTATGGAGGGCCTGCAAGCTCGCTTCCCCGGTCAGGATGTTCCGGAGGAGTACATCGAGCGCGCGAAGTATGAGATTTCCGTTATTGAGATGAAGGGATACCCGTCCTACTTCCTTATCGTGGCCGAGCTCATCAAGCACGCGCGCTCGGTGGGCATTCGTGTGGGGCCAGGCCGTGGTTCGGCGGCCGGCGCGCTTGTCGCTTACGCGCTGACCATTACCAATATCGACCCCCTGGAACATGATCTCCTCTTCGAGCGATTCTTGAATCCCGAGCGCCCGTCCGCCCCCGATATCGATATCGACTTCGATGACCGCCGCCGCGGCGAAATGATCACCTACGCGGCCGAGCGCTGGGGCGAGGACAAGGTGGCGCAGGTGATTACCTTCGGCACGGTGAAGACGAAGCAGGCCATTAAAGACTCCGCCAAGGTGCACTTTGGCCAGCCTGGCTTCCAGATGGCCGACCGCATCAACGCGGCGTTGCCACCTGCGATCATGGCCAAGGATATTCCGCTTAGGGGCATCACGGACCCGGATCACGAGCGCTATTCTGAGGCCACCGAGGTTCGCCAGATGGTGGAATCCGACCCGGATGTGAAAAAGATTTATGACACGGCTAGGGGCTTGGAAGGCGTCGTCAGGCAGGCGGGCGTGCACGCCTGTGCGGTGATTATGGCCTCGGTCCGCCTCATGGACCACATCCCCATGTGGAAGCGCCCAGCCGACGGCGCCTACATTACTGGTTGGGACTACCCGGCGTGTGAGGCCATCGGCCTGCTGAAGATGGACTTTTTGGGCCTGCGCAACCTCACCGTTATCGGCGATGCGATTGAAAACATCAAGCGCAACCGCGGCGAAGAAGTTCACTTGGAGCAGCTGCATGCCGACGACCCCAAAGTCTCCAAGGTCTATGACCTGCTCTCGCGCGGCGATACGCTGGGCGTCTTCCAGCTCGACTCCGGTGGTATGCAAGAGCTGCTCAAGCGCATGAAGCCTACCGGCTTTAAAGATATTGTGGCATCCCTTGCGCTCTACCGCCCGGGACCGATGGGTGTGAACGCCCACTGGGACTATGCGGACCGCAAGAACGGCCGGAAGGAAATCACCCCGATTCACCCGGAGCTAGAAGAGCCGCTGAAGGAAATCCTGGATGAGACCTACGGCCTCATCGTCTACCAGGAGCAGATCATGCGTATCTCGCAGAAGGTCGCCAACTACACGGCCGGCGAGGCAGATGGCTTCCGTAAGGCGATGGGTAAGAAAAAGCCCGAAGTGTTGGCCCAGCAGTACGACAAGTTCTGGGGCGGCATGCAAGAAAACGGCTATTCAAAGTCCGCCATGGATGCGCTTTGGGGCACCATCGAGCCCTTCGCGTCCTACGCGTTTAATAAGTCCCACGCCGCGGGCTATGGCCTGGTGTCTTTCTGGACGGCCTACCTCAAGGCCTACTACGCACCGGAATACATGGCCGCGCTGTTGACCTCGGTGGGCGATAAGAAAGACAAGTCTGCCATCTACCTTTCGGACTGCCGCCACCTGGGCATTAAGGTGCTCCCGCCTTCCGTCAATGAGTCCGAAGAAGACTTCCAGGCGGTGGGAGAGGATATCCGCTTCGGCATGGGCGCTATCCGCAACGTCGGCTCGGAAGTGGTGGAATCCATCATTAAGTCGCGCCACGACAAGGGCGCGTTTACCTCGTTTGGTGACTACCTGGACAAGATCGAGCTGACCGCCTGTACTAAGCGCGTAACAGAAGCGCTCATCAAGGCCGGTGCCTTCGATGACTTGAACCACCCGCGCAAGGGTCTCATGCTCATTCATGAGGACGCGGTGGATGCAGTGCAAACCACCAAGAAGGCCGCTGATAAGGGCCAGTTCGATCTCTTCGCCGGAATCGGCGGAGGAGAAGATAACGAGGTCGCCAATGCCTTTGCCATGGATATCCCAGAAGATGAGTGGGACCGAAAACACGAGCTTGCCCTCGAACGCGAGATGCTTGGCTTGTACGTGTCCGGCCACCCGCTCGATGGCTTCGAAGAGGCGCTGGCCGCGCAAACGGATACCCCGCTGACTAAGATCCTCAACGATGAGGTGCGCAACGGCCAAGAGCTCATCATCGGTGGCATCATCTCGGGCGTGGACCGCCGCTTCTCCAAGCGCGATGGCTCCCCATGGGCCATTGTCACGGTGGAAGACCACAACGGCGCGCAGGTGGAAATCTTGGTATTCAACAAGGTCTACTCTCTCGTCGCCCCGCAGATTGTGGAGGACAACATCATCTTGGCACGCGTGAACGTCAAGATTCGTGATGAGCGGCGTTCCCTGTTCTGCTCCGATATTCGCGTCCCAGACCTCGGCCCGGGCGGGGGTGCGGGCCTGCCGCTGCGCCTGACTATGCGCACGGACCAGTGCACCATGGAAAATATTGCCCGGCTCAAGCAGGTTCTGCTCAAAAACCAGGGCGAGTCGGACGTGTATCTCGAGCTTGTCGACGGCTCCGAGTCCACCACCATGATCCTCGGCGACCACCTGCGCGTGGAACGCTCCGGCAACCTCATGGGCGATCTCAAAGCCACTATGGGCGCGGGCATCTTAGGCTGAATCTAATTTCGGTGGCCGGCGACCCCCTCCACTAATATAGACAGCACAGTCTATTTTGATGGAGGAAACCTGATGGTTTGTAAGATTCGCACTACCCATGTCGGCTCGCTGCCGCGCACCCCGGAGCTCCTGGAGGCCAACCTGAAGCGCGGGGAGCTGCCGGCCGCGGAGTTCCAGGGGATTTTGGAGGCTGCGGTGGCGGACGTCGTCAAGCGGCAGCTTGATCTGGGCCTCGATAT
This sequence comes from Corynebacterium nasorum, assembly GCF_022345765.1. Lineage (NCBI taxonomy): Bacteria > Bacillati > Actinomycetota > Actinomycetes > Mycobacteriales > Corynebacteriaceae > Corynebacterium > Corynebacterium nasorum. Next base: position 77,747 of record NZ_JAKRDR010000001.1, read on the forward strand.
CATTAACGAGGGCGAATACGGCCATATCACCTCGGGCGCTGTGGACTATGGCGCATGGTGGAATTACTCATTTAGCCGCCTGGGCGGGCTGACGATGACGGATACCGACCGCTGGGAATCGGCTGAGGTAGTGCGCTCGAAACCGGGGGAGCCGCGGCTGACGTCGTTCATTGATCGCCGCGACCGCGCGCTGTTTTCGGAGGCCTACAATGACCCGGATTCTGGCATCTTCACCGGCCGAGCCAAGGTGGCAAACCCAGAATTTACCGGCCCGGTAACCTACATTGGACAAGATGAGGTCGCCGCCGATGTCCGCCTGCTTGCCGACGCCCTACCTTCCGGCACCCCAGGCTTCATCGCCGCCCTTTCCCCCGGTTCGGCTGCGCGCCTTAACAATCGTTACTACGACGATGAGCACCAGCTGCTTGCCGACGTCGGCCGTGCCATGCGCACTGAATACCAAGCCATCACCGATGCCGGGCTCACTGTGCAATTCGATGCACCCGACCTGGCCGAGGCCTGGGACCAAATCAACCCGGAGCCAACCGTAGAGGACTTCCGTGGCTTCATTCGTGAGCGCATCGACGTCCTTAATGATTCCATCGCCGGCCTGCCCAAGGAACAAACGCGCCTGCACATCTGCTGGGGCTCCTGGCACGGCCCGCACGTAACCGACGTCCCATTTGCAGATATCATCGAGGAAATTTTGCGGGCCGAGGTCGGCGGATTCTCTTTCGAAGCCGCGTCACCGCGTCACGCGCACGAATGGCGCGTGTGGCAGGACCACGCGCTGCCGGAAGGCACCGTGATTTACCCAGGCGTGGTTTCGCACTCCACCAACGCGGTAGAGCATCCGCGCCTCGTGGCAGATCGCATCATCCAATTCGCCGAGGTAGTAGGCCCTGAAAATGTTATCGCGTCGACCGATTGCGGTTTGGGCGGTCGCCTGCACCCCCAGATTGCGTGGGCGAAGCTGCAATCTTTGGTAGAAGGCGCTGACATCGCTACCCGCGAACTGTTCTAAAAACGCCGAAAGCCGCTCCGAAACTTCGGAGCGGCTTAATCTGTGGCGTTTAGAAGCGCACGCCCAGCTGCTTGAGGGCGTTCTTCATCGGCTCCAGCACAGCCGGGTTTACCGTGGCAACCATGTTGAAGGCCTGCAGCAGCGCAGCCACGAGGCTGGCGGCCACGGTCACCCAGCTCATGACCTCGAGGAACTTTTCGGGGGTGGAAGAGCCCCAAATAGGCAGACGCTCAAGTGCCTCGATCTGGTGCTGCTCCGCCTCCTTGGCTACGCAGTCCGGCTCCTTGGGCATTCCGGAAGAACCGTAGCCATTGGCAAGGCCCTGCATAAGCTCCTGCGGGGTGCGGGCGGAAGAACCGAATTCGCCGTTTTCGATCTTCTTGAGGTGCTTTTTCTTGGCGTTGTCGACCTCGGCCTGGCACTCAGCCGAAAGTTGCTTTGGCTACTCTTCTGTGGCAGAAGCTGTAGCTGGTGCGACGAGGCCTGCTGCCACGGCGGTGGCGGCCAGGCCAACGGGGCGCGCGGACACAGAGTTAATCTCCCTGTTACCACCGGCGGAGATGGCGCCGATCTTGTGCGGGTGGGAGGGATCGGAACCATCTAAGATATCGACCTCGCCGGAGCGCGCATTGACGGTGAGGATGCGCTGGGACGCGGCGTGATAAGCGACGATTTCGGCGGCCGATTTGCCCAGCACACCCGATTCATGAGAACCGATGGGGTTAAGCTGCAGCGCAGCGGTGGGCGCGGAATGCTCCAGCACGTTATCCACGACGTGGGCATGCGCGGCAGGGGAGCAGGCGAGGACGAGCGAGGAGGTAACGCAGAGAGATGCGTTTGAGCATAGATTTCCTTTCTTGTGGTTATGTCCACTATTGCCTACGTAGGTAACGGTGCAACTAAAGGCCAGTGAATTTCCAGTGAATGGGTAGACTGTCAAAACATGACTGATTCGACCATCCATGCATCCGATATCCAGCAGGCGCAGGCACGGATTAGCTCGGAAATCGCCCCGACTCCGCTGCAGTATTGCGCCCGGCTTTCGGCCGAGACGGGCTGCGAGGTCTACCTCAAGCGGGAGGATCTGCAGGACGTGCGCTCCTATAAGATTCGTGGCGCGTTAAACGGGATGTCGAATCTGCCGCAAGAGCAGCGGCACCGGGGAATTGTTACGGCCTCGGCCGGCAATCATGCGCAGGGCGTGGCTTATGCCTGCCGCACAATGGGAATCGCCGGCAAGATTTTTGTGCCAGAGCCCACGCCAATGCAAAAGCGCGACCGCATCCTGGTTCACGGCGGCGACCAAGTAGAACTGGTGGTAGTTGGTTCCAACTTCGATGAGGCAGCCGCAGCTGCGCATGCCGACGCCGCCGAGCGCGACGCCGCCTTCATCGAGCCCTTCGACGCCCGCGATACCATCACCGGGCAGGGCACCGTAGCCGCAGAGGTTCTCGCGCAGCTTTCGGCCAAGGGCAAGTCGCCCGATGCCGTTGTCGTTCCCGTAGGAGGCGGTGGCCTGATTTCTGGCATCACCTCCTATCTGGCGGATATGGCACCGGATACTCGGGTGGTGGGCATGGAGCCGGAAGGGGCGGCGTCGCTAAGAGCGGCATTTGACCACGGGGGCCCGGTCACGCTGGATGCGGTCGACCCCTTCGTTGATGGCGCGGCCGTAAAGCGCTTGGGCGCGCTGCCCTATGAGATTTTGGACGCCAATCGCGAGCGCCTGAGCTTTGACACCGTGTCCGAAGGCGCGGTGTGCACGGACTTGCTCAACCTGTATCAAAATGAGGGCATCATTGCCGAGCCGGCCGGTGCATTGTCGGTGGCGGGCCTGCATCAGCTGGACCTGAAACCGGGCTCGACGGTGGTATGCGTGATTTCAGGCGGCAATAATGACGTGCTGCGCTATGCAGAAATCATGGAGCGCTCCCTAGTTCACCGGGGCCTCAAGCACTACTTCCTGGTGAACTTCCCGCAGGAGCCCGGGCAGCTGCGCCACTTTTTGCACGAGATTTTGGGTCCGACCGATGACATCACACTCTTTGAGTATCTCAAGCGCAATAACCGGGAAACTGGTGCTGCGTTGGTAGGCTTGCAGCTTAGCCGCGCCGAGGACCTCGACGGCTTGCTGCAACGCATGGGTGAATCCAAGATTTCGGTGCAGTACCTCAAGCCCGGCACCCCCGAGTATGAATTCCTCGTAGCCTAATGCAAAATTCTTATCGTCGCCCCGTAGGCCAGGTTGAACACGACATTGAAATCAAGCGTTCCCGATTTATTACTTTGATCGGTCGCGTCACCAATGAGGAAGAGGCCCGCGCGTTTATCGACGCCGCCCGCACCCGCTTTCCCGACGCCCGTCACCATTGCTCCGCCTACGTCTATCACGTCGACGGCGCAAACCCGGTGGAGCGCTCCTCCGATGATGGCGAGCCCTCCGGCACTGCCGGAAAACCCATGCTGGATGTGGTCAAAGGCTCCGGCATGCTCGATGTCTGCGCAGTGGTAGTGCGCTACTTTGGTGGCATCAAGTTAGGCGCCGGCGGCCTCGTGCATGCCTATGGTGGCGCGGTGAGTGAGGCCATGGAAAAGGTGCGTGCGGTAACCCGGGCGCGCCGGGAGCTTTATGCCGTGGAGTGCCCACATGCAACTGCCGGGCGGGTGGAGGCGGACCTGCGCGGGCGCGGCTATGAGATAACCGATACCGCCTACGCGACCGCAGTAACCTTTACCGTGGCCGTGCGCCCAGGTGGGCTGGAAGAGCTGGAAGCAACGCTGGCAGCGATCTCGCAGGGCCAGCTCGCGGCGGCAGAAGCTGGCAGCGCGTGGGTTGAGGTAAGATCCTGAACATGAGTATGCAGCAGCGACCGAATAACCCCATTGCGCAGCGCAAGCAGCAGGTGCGCAAGCACTCCCGCAACGCCGTTGTGTGCGTGGTTGCCGGCCTCGGCGTGGGCGCAGTGCTGGGCGTGCTATCTGCGGCAAGTTTCTGGGCCTGGATGTTGGTGGGTGCCATCGTCGCCGTAGTCGGTGGCGGCTATAACTGGCTGAAGATCCAGAAAATCGTCAACGAGAACCACAACCAGTATTAGATGCCGGCACCGCAACCTAGCGGCCGCCCCGTCCGGATTGATGCCTGGGTGTGGGCCGTGCGCATGTTTAAGACCCGTTCGGCGGCCGCGACGGCCGTGCGCGCCGGGCATGTCAAGATAAATGGCGAGGCTGTCAAGCCCTCCCAGCAGGTGGTGCCGGGCGACCGTGTGCGCGTGTGGCGCAATCACCACGAGCATGACCTTGAGGTCTTAGCGACTGTGGCCAAGCGCGTGGGCGCACCCGTGGCGCGTACGTGCTACACGGACCATGCGCCGCCGCCTCCACCCAAGGAGTTTATGCCGTCGGTACCCGTGCGCCCACGCGGGGCGGGCCGACCGACGAAGAAGGAACGACGCGATATGGAGAAATTCCGCGGCGGTTTCCGATAATCAGCCGAAACTAGTGGGCAGCGCGCAAGGCCTTCAGGCGCGCAGTAAGCCGACGCTTGCGGCCCGGGCGGTCGCCGGATTCGGCGGTGGCCTCGATATGCTGCTTGCCAAATTTGTTGAGCAGCAAGTCGTCGATAAGCCGCACCTGGCCGGGACGAAAGCGGTAGCGCATGGCGTCGTGGACGTGGGCAATGGCAGTATCGTCAAGCAGCTGCTCGAGCTGGCTCAAGTGGCGCACGCCGTTTTGCTCCAATAACTCCGCCAAGAATCGGTAGTGCTCCGAGCGCGAGAGCGGGAAACGGTTGCCCAGGATAATGGCCAGCACGCCCGGTAGGGTCTCGGCGGTAAGCTCGACGTCCCGATCGGTTTCCGTACCTGGGGCCTTGAGTGCAGCAATCTCGTCGAATTGCTGGTCCGCAAGCTCGATAAGCCCCGCGGCCAAGGTAAAGAGGCGGTCCACTTCAGGTGAGGGTGGGTTGGGCCCTTGCTTGTAGCGGATATCGTGTTCAAACTCCGCCCATGCGTGCTGCAGAACGGTGCGAATCTGCACCTCAAAGGTCCAACCTACGTAGTTCGCGAGCTCTTCCATTGCGGCAGCGCTATCTTCGGTCACGGTGAGCACGAGGTGGTGGGAGCCGTAGCCAAAGCCGCCGGAAATGCGGGTCTCGGCTGCTTTATCAACGGAACGCTCGACTTTAAACGATTCACCAAAAACGCTCAGCGCTTCTGGAATCGCGGTGGAGTGAAACAGCGTGACCCGCACCCCCATCACATCGTGGATCTCCTGCCACGGCTGGGGGTAGACAAAATCGCCGTTCTCGCGGCGCTTTTTGGCCTTTGCCTTAAGCGAGGGCCAAGTCTTGACGCGGGTAGAAACGCGGTCGAAGATGATGCCGGCGTCATTGAGGAGATCCTCGATGGCGGTGCGGAAGTCCCCCGCAGCGGTGGGGTGGTTGCGCGCCCAGTCGTGGTACTGGTTGCTTAGCCGCGACATCCTACTTTCCGGCATGGTGCTCCTTTCATAACTCCCGCGGGAATCCGTTAGACCATACTAGCGGGCGCGGGTGGAGCACGGTGCGATGGTAGGGCACGCGCGCGACGGCATCGGCAGCCAGCTGGCAGGCATAGGTGTCCGGCAGGCGGGCAAAAACGAAGAGGGTGGCGGAGTCTGGGACAAGGTAGGTCAGCGAGTGCGAACGCAGGAGGCGGCGCATGTGCTTGTCCAGCACAGTAAATGTTTCTGGGTGAGCGATCCAGGAGGAAATCGGTGCGCCGTGGGAGCGAACCTGTAGGCCCCCGAGGTGGGAGGCGGAAGGGAGCTCGCAGGCAGCCGGACGAGTCCAGAAACGCAGTCCCTGCGAATCGAGGGCGGCGCGTTGCAGGTTATGTGAGGCGTGGTTCCACGCCCGGCGCGTGGAAATGTCCATGTCTGCCAAGCCGCGGTGGCTTAGTCGGCGAAAGCTACGCTTGCCTGGAAAGACAAGCGCCATGGACAGGCTGGGGGAGAGCTGGATGGTGGCAAGGGAATCGCAAAAGCCGTCGTCGGAAAGCCGCTGTTCTTTCAGCCAGGAACGGGCAAAGAGGGCAGGCAGCAGGTTTGCGGTGGTAGGACGCGGCGAACGCAGGGCGACGGTCACGACGGGGCTCTCCAGTGGGGTAGGGTGCAGTCGCCTTTATTGGACTGGAGAAACCGCCGTTTGGTTCCCGGGAAAATTAAAAGGGCGGCTCGGCGTCGAGTTGGAGTTCGGCAAAGAGCTTATCGGCCGGCCAGATGTCGATTTTTTGGCCCTTGGCCTGCAGTTCCTCCGCACGCTTTTCCTTGGAGGTTTTCTTGGCCCATTCGCCCACGATAAGCAGCGTGGTCTTTTTGGTGACGTTTTTGGCTACCTGGCCGCCGCGCTCGGCGATGCCCTGCCACAGCACCCCCTTGTCATAGGGCTCGAAATCACCGGTGAGGGTGACATGCTTGCCATAAAGTGCGCCTTCCGGATCAGCGTCTGGATTGGGCTCGGGGATAGTATCCGGCGTGGCGACAGACTGCCAGGGGGCGGGGCCACCGGACTTCTTTTTTGCCGAGCCGGCCGCACGGGTTTGGTCGCGGAAGTCGGTGCCTGCGCCGAGGTCGGCGCCGGAGGTCGGGGCCGTGTGGGCGCGCAGGACGGGAAGGACGGCCGTGGACTCGAGGCGGCCAAGGGTGAACTCGCGGGCGGTGAATAGATCGCGGATGCTGCCGGTGTGTCCGAAGCGCTCTGCCAAGCGGGCGATGATTTCGCCGGCTGCGCGGGCATCTTCGGTGGCGTCGTGGTGGCTAAAATCCGGAGCGGAAAGGTGGGCTGCGACGGTGGGCAGCTTGTGATTGCGCACCGAAATTACCTTGGCTTTAGAGGCGTCGCGGGCTAGCGCGAGGGAGCATGCCAGCGGCACCGTGGGTACCTCGGCGCCGGCGGCAAGCAGGCCGGAGCGCAGTGCGGTGGAATCGAATTGGGCGTTGTGCGCGACAAGTACGTCGCCGCCGAGGAAGTCGAAGAGCTCCTTGGCGACGTCGGCAAAAGCTGGCGCCCCTTCCACATCGCTCGCGGTTATGCCGTGGATGGAGACGTTGATATCCGCAAAGTGCTCTAGGCCCGGCGGAGGGGTGCACAGCCAGGAACGGGAGTCGGTCTCTTGGCCATCGCGGAAGCGAACCGCGCCGATTTGGCAGATAGAGCCCCAGTTATCATTGGCCGTTTCTACATCCACGGCGGTGAAATCGAGCCCCGGGATGGTGGCGGTGGCGGAGGGGGCCTCGCCGCGCTGGGCGGCGGCGATGGCGCGGGCGACGGCCTGCGGGTCTTGGTGCGGGGCGAAAGCGATGGAACCGGCGGCGCCAAGGTCGAGGGCGCCAAAGCCGGTGGCGGTCGGTTCATTCACGCGCACAGTGTCGATGGAATCGAGCGGGATATCCTGCGTGGCGGGGGCGCCAAGGCTGGTGGCCAGCAGCGTGCGGTGGAGCACGAGTTTATCCGCTGTGACATCGATGAGTACGCCGTGCGCGGGAAATGACACGAGGGGCCTTTCTCTAGGAGTCAAAAACGGGCGGCTCAACCTGACGCAAGATCAGCGTTGAACGCGGTTGCACCGTGATCGTACCCTCTGCCTCAATGAGGGTTTCCTCCGCGGGGTAGCCGCCGGAATCGGCGGTATCGACCATCAGCCGCCAGGTGGCGCCGAGATCCTTGGTAGGCAGGGTGAACTCGATTTCGCCGTCGTGGGAGTTGAATATCATGATGAAGGAATCATCGGTGATACGTTCGCCGCGGGAGGTGGTCTCCGTGATGGCATTGCCATTGAGGTAGACCATAAGAGCGCGGCCGAAATCGTGGTCCCAGTCGTCTTGGGTCATCAGGCGACCAGAGGGGACCAGCCAGGCGATATCGCGTTCTTTTACATCCGCGCCTAGCGGGCCACCGGCCAAGAAGCGTTTGCGGCGGAATACGGGGTGGTGGTTGCGAATGGCCAGCACGCGCTTGGTAAATCCCAGCATGGCGGCGGACTTTTCTTCTTTCAGCATGGACCAGTCCATCCATGCCAGCTCGTTGTCCTGGCAGTAGACGTTATTATTTCCGTCTTGGGTGCGGCCGAACTCATCGCCGTGCGAGAGCATCGGAGTGCCTTGGGAGAGTAGGAGAGTGGTCAGGAAGTTGCGCACCTGGCGGCGGCGCAGCTTGCGAATTTCTTCGTTATCGGTGGGGCCTTCTTCACCGCAGTTCCAGGAGCGGTTGAAGGACTCGCCGTCGCGGTTGTCCTCGCCATTGGCCTCGTTGTGCTTGTCGTTATAGGACACGAGGTCGCGCAGAGTAAAGCCATCGTGGGCGGTGATGAAGTTGATAGAAGCGGTGGGGCGGCGGTCATTATCGGCATAAAGATCCGAAGAGCCGGTCAGTCGGGAGGCGAATTCACCCAGGGTAGCGGGCTCACCGCGCCAGAAATCGCGGACGGTATCGCGGTACTTGCCGTTCCATTCGCTCCAAATAGGTGGGAAGTTGCCTACCTGGTAGCCATCGTGGCCAATGTCCCAGGGCTCGGCGATGAGCTTGACCTGGCTGACAATGGGGTCTTGTTGGACAAGGTCGAAGAAGGTAGCGAGCTTATCGACGTCGTCAAGCTCCCGCGCCAAAGTCGCCGCCAGGTCGAAGCGGAAGCCGTCGACTCGCATCTCGGTGACCCAGTAGCGCAGGGAATCCATAATCAGTTGCAGCGAGTGCGGGTTGCGGACATTGAGGGAATTGCCGGTGCCGGTGTAGTCCATGTAGTGGGCTTCATCGCCTTCGACGAGGCGATAGTAAGCGCCATTGTCAATGCCGCGGAAGGCAATGGTGGGCCCCATGTGGTTGCCTTCGGCGGTGTGGTTATAAACCACGTCGAGGATTACCTCGATGCCTGCCTCGTGGAAGGCACGGACCATGGTCTTGAATTCGGAGACCACCTCGCCTGGCTTTTTGGCATAGGCGTAGTCATGGTGCGGGGCGAAAAAGCCGAAGGTGTTATAGCCCCAGTAGTTGCGCAGGCCCAAGTTGCGCAGCCGATCGTCTTGCAAGAATTGGTGGACGGGCATGAGCTCGACGGTGGTGACGCCGAGCTCCTTGAAGTAGTCAATGATGGCGGGGTGCGCCATGCCGGCGTAGGTACCGCGCAGTTCTTCCGGCACGTCTGGGTGGGTCATAGTCATGCCCTTGACGTGGGTTTCGTAAATGACCTTCTCGTTGTCTGGAATGTGCGGGCGATGGTCGCTGCGCCAGTCAAAGAAAGGGTTGATGACCACGGAGAGCATGGTGTGGCCCAGCGAATCTTCTTCGTTGCGGCCGGTGCCAGGTTTTTCGGCGTGGATGTCATAGGAATATAGGGAGGCATCGCCGTCGAATTCGCCGTCGAAGGCGCGGGCATATGGATCTACGAGGAGCTTGGAAGGATCGCAGCGCAGGCCGTTTTCAGGTTCATAGGGGCCATAAACGCGGTAGCCATAGCGCTGGCCAGGGGTGACATTGGGGAGGTAGACATGCCACACATGGGCGGTGACCTCTGACATTTCTATGCGCTCTTCACTGCCTTCTTTGTCGATGAGGCAGAGCTCGACCTTGTCTGCAACCTCAGAAAATAGGGCAAAATTGGTGCCGGATCCGTCAAAGGTGGATCCCAGTGGGGTAGGTTTGCCAGGCCAGATTTGGCGGCCGTAGCGCTCGGTGGGCGTGGGGACTGCGTCCATGGCGGGAGTGTTCATGCTCACGAGCATAACCACTTTTTAGTCTCCAGTGCCGTGCGTAAGCCCAGCGTGAATAATACGAATGCCGCGATGGAGGTCGTCGCGATAATTAGAGCCAGGAGCCTCGCCGGTGGTTTCTGCAAGCTGGCGTTGGGACTGTTCCATCAAGGTGGCACCGAGTACGAGGTGAATAGCCGATAGGGCGGCGGCGCGGTGGGTACTGTCGGCTTCATAGGCACCACGCGCTGCGGCAGAGCAAAAGACGGATAAGAGGTAGTCCCAGGCGGGGGCCTGAGGCAGGGAGAGACCGGCAATGACTACCTCAGCGCCGTCGCGGTGGGCAAGTAGCGCATCGCGCAGGCTGAGGCTGAGCTCCTCGAGCGACTCCCCAGAAACGGGGGAGATAATGTACTCAGCCAAAGCCGCAATGAGCGCCTGTTTATTGGCAATGTGCCAGTAAAGCGCGCCGGGGGCAACGCCGAGGGAGGATGCAACGCGGCGCATGGTGACGTCGCCCAGCCCATAGGTATCAAGCAAGGAAATAGCGGCGTCGATAATACTCTCGCGATTGATATGCACCTTGGTGATTGTACGGACTAGGACTAGCGGGGCGGTAGCTCACAGGTTGCTTTAATGGAGTATCAATGTCATTTCCATCGTGGTGTTGTTAGTATTGCGAAGACAAAAAGAAGCTGCCTTAAGGCGCTTCACATTCGCAAGATTGATTCAGGAGTTTTCCCTTGTCCTTTTTGACCCCTGCTAAGAAGTCCCTTATCGCAGTAGCGCTGGTTGCCCCCTTGGCGCTGGCTGCATGTGGTTCGGATGACAACAACGACGATTCTAAGAAGGCTGCCGCCACCACTGCCTCCAAGTCTTCTGAGGATAAGTCTGCAGACAAGTCCCAGGACAAAGACGCCGATAAGGACAAGGACAAAAACAAGGATAAGGATAAAGACAAGGACGGCGAAAACAAGGACGGCGCTGCTGGTGCAGAGGGCCAAGACGGCGAGGGCGCCCCTGGCGAGGGCCCAGATCAGATGGCCAACCCGCTAAATAATGGCGAGGATCCTTTCGCTGGGGCGAAGGACATCAAGCCGATTGAAGGTGGCCAGGACGCAAATGATGCTGACAAGCAGGCCATCGAGCAGCTGGTCCGCGGTCAGCACGAAATCGATAACGTGAAGGAATACTTCAACTACATGCCGCAGCACGCCTGCCAAGCCGTGCGTGAAGGCCAGGCCAAGGAGTTTGGCCAGTACCAGCAGTACGTCGATAGCCTGCCGAACCAGTCCTTCGCTGAGTACGCCAACACCATGCGCCAGCAGGGCGGAGGCAACGGTGAGGTAGAGAAGTTCGCTAGCCAGCTGGAGTCCATCCCGCAGTCGACCAAGCTGCAGTCTGTTAACGACATTGTGGTCAACGGTGACGATGCTTCTGCAACCGTGAGCGTGTCCAACTCTGAGGGCAATGAGACCTCTACGGTTCGCTTCCGTCGCGAGAATGGCAACTGGACCTTCTGCAACTAAATTGTCTCTTTCCCAGCGCCGCTTACCCCGCACCCTAGGTTTTGGTGCGGGGTTACTCGCGTGTGCGCTCTTGGTCTTTGGCGTGGCAGGTGCGCTGTGGGGGCTTTTCCGTCCGACACTTGCCGGCCATGAGGTAGACGATGGCGGTTATGCCATCGAAGCGATGGGCAGCGCCCAGTTCATCGCCTTCATTACCTTTGCCCTCATAACTGGCCTACTCGGACTGCTTTTGGGCTTGGGTGCATATCTGCGACGGCAAGGGCGGGGCTTGTCGATGCTCTTGTGGGTCGGCGTGTGCGCCTTGGCAGGCGCGGCCTCGTTTTACGTATTTGGCGGGGTCACCGCCACGCATCCGCCCGAAAACCCAGGAGAGTTCGTAGAATTTGCACCGAAATTCTCCCCGGCCATCTCTTGGGCGGTGGCGCCATTCATGGCGATGTTTTCCTACTGGTCCACGGCTTTTGTGAGTTCCGATGATGATTGGTAAGCCGCGCGCCTAGGGCCATTCCACGGGGGAGGCGCCGGTAACTTCCTGCGCGATGTCATCGATTCCGTGCAGGATGTGTTTAAGGCCGCGGCCGATAGCGCTAAAGAGTTGGGGCCGCGTTAGGCCGGCGGCGGCAATGGTGGTGGCATCCATCCGCACCTGCAGGCCTTCGGCGGTGTGGTGGCAATATGCAACGGCGCCGTGATGGGCGCGATTCCAGTCATTGCAAATAAGGAACAGGCGGGTAAATTCCGCTTCCTCCAAGCTAGGGTCCCAATGTCCCTTGATGATAAGGCTGGGGCCGTTGTCTAAAGCGAAGGAAAAGAGAACATCATTGACCCACGCGTAGATAGCCGTGGCGCCGTCGCTTTGGAAGCGTTGGATTCCGATAAGCGGCAGGATTTCGGCCAGGCTATCGAGGGTGAAGGGCTCTAAGGGGGCGTCGGCAAGCGGGTCTAGCTCCGGTGAGGCTTCGCGCACGAGGCCTGGACGGGATTGGGCAAGCAAGTCCATGAGGACCTCGGCATTGCGCAGCGCCGGTAAGACAAACGTCGCGAGCTGTTCCCGGCTCGGGGAGATATCCGCAGGTAGATAACTATGACCGGATACGCTCACGCACTCAGGCTGGTCAAAATCAACCACTACCGCCGGTGAGAGGCAATCGTGGTTCCACTCGTTGGCCACACGCGCTAGTTCGGATATTTCGCTGAGATTTACGCCGCCGCGGGGGCTGGTGTGTAGGTGGAGTACCGGTTCTTCTAGCTGGTCTATAAAGATGAAGGTAGATCCGCCGGCTGAGTGGGGTACTAAAAGTTCGCCTGAGGGTAGCGCCCAGCAGGACAAGCCATGTTCGCGGGCGATGGCGCGGACATGCGCAAGCAGAAGGGAAGGATCACTCTCGCTCATCACTGCCACCACCTTAAAGCTGTGTTGAGTCCGAGTCTATCGTCCAAACCCGCCCCCTCGCTGGCATTTGGACATTAGGATATTGGTTTAATAATAGAAATCCGATAAGAATAATGGGAGCCGGAAATGCTTCGAACCATCGATTTGCGCGGCACAGAGCTGCGCCCTGCCCAGCTGCGGCGAGTCCTGCCACGCGGCGGCACCGACGTCGCCGCTGTAGTGGACAAAGTGGCGCCAATGGTTCATCGCGTCCGTCAAGAAGGCGCCGCGGCGGCACTGGACTACAGCGAACTTTTTGATGGCGTGCGCCCGCTCCACCTGCGGGTACCGCAAGCGGAATTGGACAAGGCCGTCGCTGGCTTAGACCCGCAGGTGCGCCGAGCAATTGAGGCCTCGATTGAGCGCGTCCGCAAGGTCCACCTCGAACAAAAGCCGACCGCACATACCACCGAACTGGCTCGGGGCGCCACGGTGACCGAGGTCTTTCGCCCCATCGAGCGCGTCGGTTTGTACGTGCCGGGAGGCAAGGCTGTCTATCCCTCGTCTGTGATCATGAACGCGGTGCCGGCGCAGGCGGCCGGCGCAGAAAGCTTAGTGGTGGCCTCGCCCCCGCAAAAGGAGTTCGGCGGTCTACCGCACCCCACGGTGCTAGCTGTGTGCCAGATGCTTGGCGTAGATGAGGTGTGGGCTATAGGCGGTGGCCAGGCCATTGCGCTGATGGCCTACGGCGATGATGATGCCGAGCTTGCACCAGTAGACATGATTACGGGGCCGGGAAATATTTTCGTTACCGCAGCCAAGCGCTTGGTGCGCGGGGTAGTGGGGACAGATGCAGAAGCAGGTCCGACCGAAATTGCCATCATCGCCGATGACACCGCAAACCCCGTGTATGTGGCTTATGACCTTATCTCCCAGGCCGAGCATGATCCGATGGCAGCGAGTGTGCTTATAACGGAATCAGAAAGCCTCGCTCAGCGGGTGAACGCGGAGGTGGAGGCGCGCTACGGCGCTACCGCTAATGCGGAGCGGGCGGCCGCGGCCTTAGGCGGCGAGCAATCCGGCATTGTGGTGGTCGATTCCCTGGACGCAGCGATTGCGGTGGCTAATGCCTATGCCGCCGAACACCTGGAGATCCACACCGCAGAACCCGGCACGGTAGCTGAGCGGATTAAGCACGCTGGTGCCATCTTTGTGGGGGACTTCGCCCCTGTGCCACTCGGGGACTACGCTGCCGGTTCCAATCACGTGCTGCCCACCTCCGGCACGGCGCGCTTTTCGGCTGGCCTGTCTACCCACACCTTTATGCGGCCGGTCAACCTCATTAACTATGACCGAGCTGCGCTGGAAGAAATTGCCCCGCAGGTCATCGCCTTTGCTAAGGCTGAGGGGCTGCCTGCCCACGGCGAAGCAATCCGCGCCCGATTCGAGGAGAACTAAATGACGCAATTGACAGATCTTCCCCTGCGCGAGGAATTGCGCGGCAAGTCCGCCTATGGTGCGCCGCAACTCACTGTGGCCTACCAACTCAATACCAATGAAAATCCCTATCCGCCCTCTCCAGCGCTCGTTGCTGATTTGGTGGCGGAGACTCAGCGCCTTGCCTCCACGCTCAATCGCTATCCGGAACGCGATGCCGTAGAGCTGCGTAAAGCCTTGGCCCATTACGTTTCCGAACAGACCGGGGTGGGGGTTAGTTATGAGCAGGTATGGGCGGCGAACGGATCGAATGAGATTTTGCAGCAGCTTCTACAGGCCTTTGGTGGTCCAGGCCGCAGCGTGCTCGGCTTTACGCCGTCTTATTCCATGCACCCCATCCTTGCGGACGGAACCTACACGCAGTTTGTGGAGTGCCCGCGGGACGAGGATTTCCGCATAGACATGGACCGGGCTCTGGCGGCCGTGGCGCGGCACCAGCCGGATATCATCTTTGTGACAACGCCGAATAACCCCACCGGCGGGGTGACTAGTCTGGACGATATTGCCGCGCTTGCCGACGCCGCGCCGGGAATCCTCATCGTCGATGAAGCCTACGGCGAATTCTCCTCTTCGCCCTCCGCAGTGACGCTGCTGGATAAATACCCCACAAAGTTGGTGGTCTCGCGCACCATGTCCAAGGCCTTCGACTTCGCCGGTGGCCGCCTTGGCTATTTTGTGGCAGATCCGGCCTTTGTAGAAGCCGTCATGTTAGTGCGACTTCCGTATCACCTGTCTGTGCTCTCCCAAGCTGCGGCGACAGTGGCGTTGCGCCATAGCGCGGATACGCTCGCCACCGTGGAAAAGATCGCCAGCGAGCGCGAGCGCGTGGCAGCTCGCTTGCGGGAACTGGGCTATACGGTCCTGCCTAGTGAATCCAATTTCCTCTTCTTCGGCCGCTTTGCTGACCAGCAGCGCGTATGGCAGCAGTTCTTGGATAAAGAAGTACTCATCCGGGATGTCGGGATTGCCGGGCACCTGCGCATGACCGTGGGCCTGCCGGAAGAAAACTCGGCCTTTTTGGCAGTAGCTGAGGACCTTGCGGATACAGTAGTAGCGGATAATCCGGCCGGAGGAGAAAGGAGCGAACCATGAGCAACCGTGTAGGACGCGCCCAGCGGTCTACCTCTGAATCGCAGATTTCCGTGGTCATCGACCTAGACGGCACGGGACGCAGCGATATTTCCACCGGCCTGCCCTTTTTCGATCATATGCTGACCTCGTTTGCCACCCACGGCAGCTTTGATCTCACCGTGCAGGCAGCGGGTGATACCGAGATCGATGCCCACCACACCGTGGAAGATACCGCCATCGTGCTCGGTACCGCACTGCGGGAAGCAGTGGGGGATAAGGCCGGCATTCGTCGTTTCGGATCCCAGCTACTGCCCATGGATGAAACGTTGGTTGAAGCGGTGGTGGATTTTTCTGGCCGCGCTTATTTCGTGATGAACGGCGAGCCAGAGCACCTGCAGTGGCACATAGTTGGTGGCCACTACGCCACGGTGATTAACCGCCACTTTTTTGAAACGCTTGCTGCTCACGCTGCGATAACGCTGCACCTCAACGTGCGCTATGGGCGCGATCCGCACCACCTTACGGAGGCGGAGTTTAAAGCCGTGGCGCGTGCGCTGCGCGCTGCCGTGGAACCCGACCCCCGTCGGACTGGAATTCCTTCGACGAAGGGAGCACTCTAAAAAGCATGCATGTTATGATCTTGGTTCTTTTCCTCGTGGCAGGCATGTTAGTAGGCGGTGCATGGTCTGCCTACCAACAGGGGTCGAAGGCAATGACAGTAGTAGCCTCCCTTTTGGCCGCAATTACCGTGGTAGCAGCAATTTCGTGGATGGTAGGAGCGTTTGGTAAGTGAGCAAAACCCAAGAGACTAATATTTGGAAGATCCCGGGCTATACCGCCACTATGATGGCCATTGCCGCTGCTTTCGGCGCTTGGTCCATCCTCCTTCCGGTGGTGCCGCTCGCTGTCATTGATTCCGGCGGCTCAGCTACTTTGGCGGGCTCATCCACCGGTATCTTTATGGCCTTTACCGTGCTTACGCAGATCATTTCCCCGTGGCTTTTGCGCCGTTGGGGTTATCGCCGCGTGATGGCACTTTCCGCCTTTACCTTGGGCGTCCCTGCCTTCGGACATCTTTTGGGAACAGATGCTTGGGTTGTCCTACTCTTTTCCGCTTTGCGCGGGGTGGGCTTTGGCGCGCTGACCGTTTCCGAGTCTGCGCTTATTGCCGAGTTGGCACCTGTTCGCCTTTTGGGCAAGGCCACCGGCATGATCGGTGTGTTTACGGGACTGGGACAAATGGTCTTTTTGCCCTTGGGCTTGGTCATGGCGGAAAAGCTGGGTTATGCCTCGACGTATATCACTGCCGGCATCATTGGCTTCGTGGGCTTTGGTTTGTGCTTGCGCATTCCCAAGATAAAGGTCACGCTGGCCTCTGATACCGAAGACGAGCCCAACCTAATCCGCGTTCCCACGTGGAAGCTGGTGGCAGTGCCTGCACTAGCGTTAACGACTTTCTCCATGAGCTACGGCGCCGTGTCGTCCTTCCTGCCGCCGGCGGTGCAGGAACTAGATGCAGAGCGTGGCGCCAGCCTTGCCGGCATCATGCTGTCCATCGTGGGTGGCGCGGCCATGATTTTCCGCTACTTCGCCGGCATGGTTGCAGACCGCGTGGGCACTCCCGGCCGGTTGTATATCCCCAGCCAGATCATGGCCATTGTGGGTGTGCTCGCCATCGCCGTCCCGCTCTACCTCGACGGCTCCGTGTGGTGGCTTGTGCTGGGTGCCTTCCTATTCGGCGGGGCCTTTGGCATTGCCCAAAATGAAGCCCTGTTGTCGATGTTTGACCGTCTACCGCGCGAGCGTGTCTCGGAGGCTTCGGCCATTTGGAATATCTTCTATGATGGCGGCACCGGCTTGGGCTCGACCCTTTTGGGTGCGTTGGTTGCCGGCTACGGCTACGCGGGGGCGTTTGGCGCCGGTGTGGCTATCCTCGGCGTTGGCGTACTAATGACGCTGGCAGATTTTATCCTTGGGCGCACCCGCGTGAGTGAAACCAACGATATCCGAACGCGTCTGCGTCGCATGCGTAAGGTATAGCCCATGGCAAAGACGGTCGCATTATTGGATTACGGCGCGGGCAATGTGCGCTCGGCACAGCGCGCGCTGGAGCGAGTAGGCGCGGAAGTTGCCGTGACTGCGGATCCCAAAGCAGCGGTGGACGCAGACGGTCTGCTTGTCCCCGGCGTTGGCGCTTTTGACGCATGTATGCGCGGGCTAAACGAGGTTCAGGGGCCAAGGGTCATCGGCCAGCGCCTGGCAGGGGAGCGGCCAGTGCTGGGTATTTGCGTAGGTATGCAGGTGCTTTTCGACGTCGGGGTGGAGCACAACATCAATTCCACCGGCTGCGGCGAGTGGCCCGGCACCGTTGAAAAACTTCACTCTACAGTCCTGCCGCATATGGGGTGGAATACCGTTGCGGTTCCCGTCGGCAGCGATATGTTTGCAGGCTTGTCCGAAGACGAGCGGTTCTATTTTGTGCATTCCTATGGCGTCCGCCGCTGGGAGTTGGAAACGGAAATCACCCGTCCACCCTTGGTCAGCTGGGCCGAGCACGCGGGTGATAGGTTTGTCGCGGCGGTGGAAAATGGCGCTTTGTGGGCGACCCAATTCCACCCGGAAAAATCCGGGGACGCTGGCGCACAGCTTTTGGAAAACTGGATGCGCACGCTCTAGGTAGGATGATGACTATGACTTTTACGCTCTTGCCCGCAGTTGATGTCTCTCAAGGTCAAGCGGTGCGCTTGGACAAAGGCGAAGCAGGCACCGAAACCTCCTACGGTGCGCCGCGCGATGCCGCATTGAAGTGGCAGTCCCACGGCGCGCAATGGCTGCATTTTGTGGACTTGGATGCGGCATTCGGCCGCGGTTCCAACCACGAGCAGATGGCGAATATCACCGCAGAGCTGGGCATAAACGTGGAACTTAGTGGCGGCATCCGAGACGATGCCGCAGTAGAGCAAGCACTGGCTACCGGCGCGCAGCGCATTAATATTGGCACCGCTGCTCTTGAACAGCCGGAATGGATAGAAGATATCCTTGCGCGCTATGGCGATAAGGTTGCCGTGGATCTCGCCGTGCGCGAGGAAGGCGGCGAGTGGCGCACCGCGGGCAATGGTTGGGTTTCCGATGGCGGCGACCTGTGGGAGGTGCTCGAGCGCCTCGATGCTGCCGGATGCCAGCGCTTTGTGGTGACAGACGTATCTAAAGACGGCACGCTAAGCGGACCGAATATCGAGCTGCTGCGCGAGGTCGCCATGGCTACGGAAGCTAAAATCACCGCCTCCGGTGGTATCTCTAGCGTGGAAGACCTGCGCGAGCTTGCTCTCTATGAAAATGAGGGCATTGATTCCGCCATTATTGGAAAAGCCCTCTACGAGGGGAAATTCAGCCTCGAAGAAGCTCTCACAGCAGTGGCCGAGGTAGAGCCGCTGCCGGCGGAAGAAACCATTGACCCGTTCGACCCTGAGGACAACTAAGCCATGATGGAACCCCGCGAGTTGGTGGCCTTCGCGGAGGCGGCCGTAGACCAAGTAGAACCCATTTTTCGTTCCGGCCTCGGTGCGCAGCCCGCCCGCTTTAAAGGGCAGGGAGATTTTGCCACCGAGGTAGATCTCGTCATCGAGCAACAGCTGCGGGATATTTTGACTCAAATGACCGGCATCCCAGTGTACGGAGAAGAATCCGGCGGCAGCGTGCTAGATACCGTCTGGGTAGTAGATCCGATTGATGGCACCGCAAATTACTCCGCTGGAAACCCTTTAGCCGGCATCTTGGTGGCGCTCATCCATAAGGGCGCACCTGTTGTAGCGGTGTCTGATTTCCCATTATTGGGGCGACGTTTGGTCACTTGCGATGGCTCTCCTCTGCGCTCAGTAGGCGGGCCTGCTACTGGCTTCGGCGGTGGGGAGGACGCGATGGGCTTCGATGAAGCGCGCGGACACGTGGGCTGCTCTTCTCATCTGCCCACTGAGATCTTCCACGAGCTGCGCGAAACCGGCCTGCGCCCGCGGATGACCGGTTCAGTGGGGCTGGATAATGCCTTTGTTGCGCAGGGCGTATTTGATGGCGCGATTAACTTCTCCCCACACCCGTGGGATAACGCCGCTGGTGCACTGCAAATTCAAACCGCCGGCGGAGTAGTGACTGATCCGGAAGGAAATCCGTGGACTGCGCAGTCGCGTGGCTTGGTCGCAGGTACCCCGCAGGTCCATGCCACTATCGTGGACATCCTGTCCCGTCATAGCGGTTCCTTTCACCGCTAAGACTTCATTCTCACAAAGGAGGCGGCCGATATGGCTGTAGCCGTACGTGTTATCCCCTGCCTAGACGTGGACCAAGGCCGGGTGGTCAAGGGCGTTAACTTTGAAAACCTGCGCGATGCCGGTGACCCGGTGGAGTTGGCCGCGCGTTATGACTCCTTAGGCGCTGACGAACTTACATTTTTGGATGTATCTGCCTCAAAGCAAGGGCGTTCAACCATGCTAGAGGTTGTACGCCGCACTGCGGACCAGGTATTTATCCCACTAACAGTCGGCGGCGGGGTACGCAGCGTCGACGACGTCCGGGAGCTACTGCGCGCCGGTGCAGATAAGGTTTCCGTAAATACTGCAGCGATTAAGAATCCGGAAGTGCTGCGCGAAATGGCCGAGGTTTTCGGGACCCAATGCATCGTGCTGTCCGTTGATGCCCGCCGGTGCTGGGAGGAGTTTGCGCCCTCTGGTTACGAGGTCACCACGCATGGTGGCACGAAGTCGGCCGGAATAGACGCCATTGAGTGGGCTCGCCGTGGCGAGGAACTCGGAGTAGGGGAGATTCTCCTCAACTCGATGGATGGCGATGGCACCAAGCAAGGATTTGATGTGGACCTGCTGTATGCCGTGCGCGAGGCAGTGACTATTCCCATCATCGCTTCTGGCGGTGCGGGCAGCGCCGCGGATTTCCCACCGGCCGTTGCGGCCGGTGCCGATGCCGTTTTGGCCGCAAGCATTTTCCATTTTGGTGAGGTAGAAATTTGCGACGTAAAGGACACCCTAGATGCCGCAGGTTACGAGGTGCGCCGATGAGTAACCCGGCCGACTATGAACTAGATGGGGGCATCGCCAAGCAGCTCAAGCGCAATGACCAAGGCTTGGTGCCGGCCATTGCCCAGGCTGAGTCCGGTGAGGTGCTGATGATGGCATGGATGGATGACCATGCTTTGGCGCATACCCTTGCCACGCGCAAGGCCACGTATTTTTCGCGCTCGCGCAATGAGTACTGGGTCAAGGGTGAGACTTCTGGCCACACCCAAGAGGTGCTGGGCGTTCGCCTTGACTGTGATGGAGATACTATCCTGCTGACCGTGCGGCAGCGTGGCGGCGCCTGCCATACCGGTGACCGCACGTGCTTTGACGCCACAGATCTCCTAGGAGGACAATCGTGAAGGCTAAACGCCTTGGACCGCTACTTATCGCTGTAGGAGCCATCGTATTGTGGCTGTCTTCCCGTGCCACGTGGGTGGTTGCTGCCAGCGAAGATGATAAGACCGGCTCCGCCGCCAATGACATCATAGGTTCGGCATGGTCGCTAGAGATTATGGCCTTGACTCTAGTATTGGTTGCCGGCGCCGTCGCAGGGTTGGCTCTGCGCCGCATCGGTAGGCGCGTAGTGGGCATTATTTGTGCCCTCGCAGCAGCGGCCAGTGCATGGACCCCGGTTAGCTTGCTGACGGCGGGCGCGGATGTTGAGCGCGCGCAGAAGATCCTGCAAGGTGCCTCGGCTAATAAGAATGCAGTAGATTCCGCGCAAATTTCTCAATGGGCCACAGTGGTTTCCACCGAGGTGCATGCCTGGGGGCCGATTCTGGCCCTGGTAGGAGCGGCAATGGCTCTTTTTGGTGCGGTTATGCTAGCTCGCAACCCAGGCGAGGATAAAGTGAAGGCATCTAGCAAATACGAGACGCCGGCAGCGCGGCAAGCGAAATTGGAGGAGGATTTGGAAACCTCCTCTGATTCTGGCCGCGTGATGTGGGACGCGCTTGATAGTGATATCGATCCCACTGATATGGATAAAAAATAGCCCCGTAGTCTGTGCAATTTCCGCAACTGCACGGGAGCGGGTTAACCTAAGTGTGATTTCAATCGCCCGTGGAGGGAGGTGCTGATGCCTACGCCCATTGCCGTTGACCACCTAGTAGCAGGAGTCTTAGAGGACGTCGCTGCGCGGGAGTCCCGTGTGTCGTTTCAGGAAGTAAAGGCACGCTCGCGTGACATGGAATCTCCCCGGGATGTGCGCGCAGCTCTCTTGCGCCCCGGCTGCTCCGTTATCACGGAACTCAAGCGTGCCGTTCCCTACGGCGGCGAGATTGCACATGTTGGTTCTGCGGAGCACATGGCGCAATGGGCCCGCACCTTTGAAGACTGCGGCGTACACCTTATGGCGTGCCAGACTGATTTCCGCCGCTTCCACGGTTCTTTGGAGGACATGGCGGCTGCCCGCGCAGCGATTGATGTGCCCATGATGTCACGAGATCTCATCGTAGATCCCTACCAAATTCATGAGGCCCGCTGTTATGGGGCCGATGCTATTCCACTGCAAGTAGAGCTGCTGGAGCAGGCTCGCTTGGAGGCACTATTAGACCGCGTGGAATCTCTCGGTATGACCGCCATCGTCGAGGTACGCAACTGCGCCGAGGTCGACCGCGCAATTAAGGCTGGAAGTAGCGTTATCTCCATCAATGCATGGTCTTTAGCCTCGGACGCGATTAACCGTGAGGCGTTCAACGATATTGCCCCGGGCCTGCCCGAATCCATCCTGCGCATTGCAGTAGGTGGGGTAAACAACGCGCGCAACCTTTTTCACTATGCTTCTCGGGGCGCCGATGCGGTGCTCGTCGGCGAATCAGTCATGGCGGCCCAAGACCCTACAGCGTTGGCTCGGTCGCTGGTGGCCGCCGGCCAGCACCCAGCGTGCCCTGCGCGCAAATTAGAGTAATACCCCGACTAGCTGGCGGGGTGGGGGATAAGGCACACTGGCTACGTGCACACAGAAATTCTTGCAAATATTCCGTCTCCGCCGCAGGGCGTGTGGCAGGTGGGGCCACTTCCCATCCGTGCCTACGCGCTGTGCATCATCGTGGGCATTATCGTCGGCCTGCGCATGACCTTGCGCCGTTATACCGCTCGCGGCGGCAACCCAGACACAGTATGGGATGCTGCCATCGTGGTTATCCCAGCCGGCATCATTGGCGGGCGGCTCTACCACGTCATCACCGATAATCAGAAGTACTTCTGCGATAGTTGCAACCCCGCGGATGCGCTAAAGATTACCAATGGCGGCCTTGGCATCTGGGGCGCTGTTGCTCTCGGCGCGCTGGCTTTGTGGATACTTTTCAAAGTGAAGAAGGTGCCACTCGGCCCCTTCGCTGATGCCGTGGCCCCGGGCTTGGTCCTCGCGCAGGCGATTGGGCGGCTAGGCAACTGGTTTAACCAAGAACTCTACGGGCGCCCGACCGACGTTCCATGGGCTTTAGATATTTACTACCGAGTCAATGACAACGGCGGTTATGCGCCGGTTTCCGGGCACTCCACGGGTGAGGTTATGACTTCGGTGCATCCGACCTTTCTCTACGAGCTGGTGTGGAACGTCCTTGTATGTCTATTCCTCTTGTGGGCGCACAAGGCATGGAAGTTGGGGCACGGACGAGTCTTTGCCCTCTATGTCATGGGCTATACGTTGGGCCGGTTCTTTATCGAAGGAATGCGTTCCGATGAAGCCACCCATATCTTCGGGCTGCGCGTGAATATCATCGTCTCCCTGGTGATTTTCATCATCTCTGCGGTCGTCTTTTTCTTGCTTGATAGGCGCCGCCAAGGCCCAGAATCTCCCGCAGAGGTAGATCCTAAGTATTGGGCCGAGCGCCGCGATAGTAACGGGGGTGGCGATGGTAGCGCGGTACCTGAGGGGCAGCATTCGGACTCTGCATCACCGTAGGTTCTACCCCGGTATTTCCGAATAGGTTTGATTGTGTGGGGGCTAGGGCATTTTTGAGTGTCCGTTCGGAAAATGGGGGTCCAAAATTGTGGCCGCAATCCATACGAAGGAGTAGGTTGGGGAGTGTTCAGTTTCCCCGACGGAATAGGCCAATAATGCTGGATAGAAGAACAAAGATTGTCTGTACTCTCGGCCCTGCCGTTGCTAGCGAGGATGGCATTTTGCGCCTCGTTCAAGACGGCATGGACGTTGCCCGCTTGAATATGTCTCACGGCGAGCACGCGGACCACGAGGCGAATTACAACTGGGTGCGCCAGGCTACTGATAAGACCGGCCGCGCCGTCGGTATTTTGGCGGACCTGCAGGGCCCCAAGATTCGCCTTGGCCGCTTTATTAACGGCGAGGAGCAGTGGGATAACGGTGAAATCGTCCGCATTACCGTGGACGATATCGAAGGCACCCACGACCGAGTATCTACCACTTATAAGGGCTTGGCCAAGGACGCCAAGCCGGGTGACCGCCTGCTTATCGACGACGGAAAGGTCGCCGTTGTCTGTAAGGAAGTCGACGGCAGTGACGTCGTGTGTGAGGTTACCGAGGGCGGCCCAGTTTCCAATAACAAGGGCGTTTCCCTTCCTGGCATGGATATCTCCGTGCCGGCCCTGTCGGAGAAGGATATCGCCGACCTGCGCTTCGCTCTGAAGCTTGGCGTAGACCTTGTCGCGCTTTCCTTCGTTCGCTCCCCAGCTGACGTGGATAAGGTCCACGAGATTATGGATGAAGAAGGTCGCCGCGTTCCGGTTATTGCGAAGCTGGAAAAGCCGGAGGCAGTCGATGCCCTCGAGTCCATCGTGCTGGCATTCGATGCCATTATGATTGCCCGTGGTGACCTCGGCGTCGAGGTGCCGCTGGAGCGCGTGCCGCTGTTCCAGAAGCGCGCTATCCAGATTGCGCGTGAAAACGCTAAGCCGGTCATCGTGGCTACCCAGATGCTGGATTCGATGATTTCCAACCTGCGCCCGACCCGTGCAGAGGCATCCGACGTTGCCAACGCCGTGCTCGACGGCGCCGATGCTGTCATGCTCTCTGGTGAGACTTCCGTGGGCATTGACCCGCAGAACGTTGTGCGCACCATGTCCAAGATTGTGGCTAATGCTGAAGACGGCGGCAAGGTTCCACCGCTTACCCACGTTCCGCGCACCAAGCGTGGTGTGGTGTCCTACTCCGCTCGCGATATTGCAGAGCGCCTTAATGCTAAGGCCATCGTGGCCTTCACCACCTCCGGTGATACTGCCAAGCGTGTAGCCCGCCTGCATTCCCACCTGCCGCTGTTGGCGTTTACCCCGAATCCGGCCGTTCGTTCCCAGCTGGCGTTGACCTGGGGCGCGGAGACTTTCTTGAGTCCGCACGTTAAGTCCACCGACGACATGATGGCAGCTATCGATGACGCATTGCTGGAGATGGATGAGTACGAAGAAGGCGACATGATTGTCGTCATTGCTGGTACCCCTCCAGGAATTGCCGGCAATACCAACATGATTCAGTGCCACTTGTTGGGTGAAACCAAGAAGTAATTTTCCTGGCATAAGCGCCGCGTCCCACCCCTTAACACGTTCCACGGGGCGCGGCGCTTTTAGCTATTTATACAAATGTAGATTTATATTTACCTCGAGTACACTCAGCGGTTGCTTTCCTGACATGCGGCTGCAGTACTTTTTGGTTGTTCATGTTTCAGCTTCTCTACGCATTCAAAGGACAACTGCACAATGACCTAAATCAGGCCGACTTGGCCTCAGTGGCTGCGCTTACCGCCATCTATTTTCATTTAATTGTCAATAAGCGTCGACGGGGATAGGCTGAGTGCATGGCACACGAGCACCACGACCACGATCACTCCAGCACGCCGCTGCGCGCACTCTTGATTGCGCTAGGCATTACCGGCACCGTCTTCTTCGCGGAGCTGATCGGCGGCTGGTTGGCGGGTTCGATGGCGCTGATGGCGGATGCGATGCACATGCTTTCCGACGCTGCGGGGTTGATCATCGCGGTGTTAGCGGTGTTGGTTGGGCGCCGACAAGCATCGGCTCAGGCCACGTACGGCTACCGACGAGTGGAGGTGCTTGCTGCACTGGCGAACGCAGTGATGGTGCTGGCGATCTCGGTGTGGATTGTCGTCGAGGCGGTGCGCCGCCTGCAGAGCCCGGCCGAAGTGCAGGGAAAAACGATGCTGATCATCGCGTTGATCGGCCTGGTGGCGAATGCGCTATCGGCGTGGGTTCTGCACCGGCACCGCAAATCCTCGATCAACGTGGAGGGCGCGTTCTTGCACGTGTTAGTGGATATGCTCGGCTCGGTCGCAGTAATCGTGGCCGGCATCGTGGTACTAACCACGGGGTTTGTGGCGGCGGACGTGATCGCCTCCCTAGCGATCGCGGCGATGGTGCTGCCGCGCGCCTGGCAGCTCATGCGGCTTTCGGCGAGCGTGCTGCTCGAGCAAGTCCCGGCGGACTTCGACGCCAGTGCGATCGAGCCCGCGCTGCGGCAGGTCGAGGGCGTTGCTGACATCCACGACCTGCACCTGTGGAGCCTGGACGGCGTGAACGTGCTCACGACCGTGCATATCGTGCGCGACGGCACCGTCGGCACCGGCCCGCTGTTGGATGCCGCCCAGCAGGCCCTGCGCGAACACGGTATCGAGCACTCCACCATCCAGATTGAGCACCCAGAGCACGAATCCCACGAGACGGTGTGCTGATTCCCTTCTAACCTGACTTAGGCCAATTTTTGTGCGGAAGTTCGCGGCCGGTGATTACTTGGATGGTGGCAGTGAGGTCGGGCGGGAATGGTACGGCGGCGTGAATGGTTTCGCCGCCAACGACGAGTTGAAAGCTGCGGTATTTCTTGAGTGTTCTCACGAGGCGTTTGATGAAGTGACCACTGCGGGTCTCCATCAGGTGGGTCACGGCTAGTGCTGCCATCACAATATTGAGATGTGCTGTGATCGAGTTTTGTTTCCTCGCATAGATTGGGCGTGCTTTCAGGTCTGATTTCGACATCCGATACGACATTTTCAATGTGGAATAGCCTGCGGTAATGCCCGATAACCTCCAGGGCGGGAAGAGCGGTCAGGTCGGTTTCATAGCCTTTAATTCCGGCTAGGGCTCGGTGTTTGGCAGCAAGAGCGTAGTTGACCTTCTTGTTCGGGGTGGAAAGATCGAAATAGCGGTTGCGCTTAATGGCGATTTCGCCGTCAACAGCGCGTTTGGCTTTTGCGACTTGCTCTTTGATTCCGCGCAGGCCGCGTCTGGCCCGATCATAGGAGTACTGGAAGTGGGTCACCGTATTCGGGGCTGTGTGTTTGCGCGCATCGCTTGCCGAGGCTTGTGTCCAGATCCGGCCGTGGGCGTAGGCTTCACCAGGGATTTCCCGCCGCCAGGTTTCAATCACCTCAGGCACGGTGGGGTTTCACCGACAAAATGTAGTGCAGACCTGCATCTATCAATGCTTGCTTGTTCGGAGGGTGTCAAGTTGTTTGTGTGTGGGGCTAGGTTTATAGGTATTTGTCGAAGCTGTCGGGGTAGGCCACGGCCATTTGGTTAATGGCTTGTTTCCAGCCGGAAACTCGGGTCCCTTCCATGAGTCTGCCGGTTGTCGCTGAGACTCGTTTGCCCTGCTTCGCTCTCTTGGCAGCTCGTCTGTCTTCGATATTGCAGATCATCAACCATAGCGTCTTGAGCGCTGATTCATTGTTAGTGAACTGCACCCTGTTGCGGGTAGCTTTCCGCAGTTCAT
Organism: Corynebacterium nasorum; assembly: GCF_022345765.1. Classification (NCBI taxonomy): domain Bacteria; kingdom Bacillati; phylum Actinomycetota; class Actinomycetes; order Mycobacteriales; family Corynebacteriaceae; genus Corynebacterium; species Corynebacterium nasorum. The sequence goes on from NZ_JAKRDR010000001.1 coordinate 104,727, forward strand.
TGTTGAATGATTCAATCGAATTCTTCGTGTAAATGACCTTGCTGGCTGCTGGTGGGAACTGGAGAAACGGTACGAAACGCGCCCATGCATCTCGCCAGACTTTGACTGAGCGTGGATACTCTTCTGCCAATTCAGAGGCTTCAAATTCGTCTAAGGCAGCCTTAGCTGTGGACTCGTCCGTGGCGGTGTAAATCTTTTTCAACGCGGCCGATACGCCCCGGCGATCCCTGTAGGCTACCCATCGGTTAGCGGCACGAATCAGGTGCACGATACAGGTTTGCACCATAGAGTTCGGCCAGGTTGCCTTTACTTCTTCCGGCAAGCCTTTGAACCCGTTACAGCAAACGATAAAGACGTCTTTAACCCCACGGTTAGAAAGATTGGCGCATACTTGCGCCCAGGATGAAGCGCTTTCTTCTTTGGCAATCCACGATTCCAAAAAGTGCTTGATACCGTCGAGAGCCACGCCGATTGCCATGTACGCGGACTTATTGACCACTAGGCCGCCATCGCGGATTTTAATGCGCAGCGCGTCCAGGAAAATGACCGGGTAGAACTCGTCTAGCTGGCGGTTTTGCCAGACCATGACCTCATCGAGGACGGCATCGGTGACTGCGGAAATCGTCTCATGGGAAATATCAACACGCATCGCCGTTGCCATATGGTGCTGGATGTCCCTAATTGTCATCCCACCGGCGTACAAGCTAACGGTCATGTCATCGACATCGGTCAATCTCCTCGAGCCTTTAGGGACCATAGTCAGCAAGAATGTGCCAGCCCTATCCCTCGGCACATCAACGGTAACTGGCCCGTAGTTAGAATCCACGGTCTTTGGATACGACCCGTTGCGGTGATTGTCTGTTCTAGCTGCAGCTTTAGCGCTCCTGTCGCCAGACTCGTAGCCCAGGTGGGCATCCATTTCAGCGTTGAGTCCCCTGGTAATCGAGGCTTGCAACATGCCGCGAACCAGGTCGTTGGCATCCGTTGTAGACGTGCCTAGGTCATCAATCAGCTTCGCGATTTCAGGGTTAGCAAGAAGCTTCTTTTCAATCGCATCAATCTTGGCCTTATCAGCCGGATCTCGTCTCGCCACAGTAGTCATTCTGGTCCATCTCCTCATGCAGGTTAGGTACCCACACAAACCATCAGACACTCTCTATTCCGAAGCCACTCCGGCGGCGTGGGCCGCGCACAACAAGGACCGCGATAAGCTGCAGGACATTAGCCGTGAGATGCTCGGCAGCGCCTTCGACTTGGTCATGGCCGCTGGCCACCCGTTCTACGATAATGACCACCAGAAGGTCGATACTCCCGACTATAGCTTCATGTACGAGGACGACTACGCCAAGCTTTCCGGAGGCGAGACCGACTGGAATTACTTCGAGTCCAACGATGACTTCAAGAAGATGGCGCAAGGTGACGTCAAGCCGTAGCAGAAGTATTGGGGTATCGCGCAGGTAGGTTCCACGTTGCAGAACTCCCGCACTGGCGAGGCAAAGGCACCGTACTCTGACCCGCTTAACGACGTCGTGGATCTTCCCACCATGACCACCGGTGCGCTCAATGCTTTGGGGCAGGATGAGGATGGTTTCTCCGTCATGATTGAAGGCGGTGCCATTGACTGGGCCGGCCATGGCAATAACCCGGTGCGCGATATCGAGGAGACCCAGGATTTCAATAAGTCGGTTGACGCCGCCATTAAGTGGGTGGAGGAAAACTCCTCGTGGGAAGATACTCTGCTCGTTGTTACCGCGGACCACGAGACTGGCTATCTCTCCGGCGCTAATGAGGTGCCGACAGAAGACACCCCTGAAGCGGACAACCGCTTCAATGCTATGGAAGGTGAAAAGGGCAAGGTTGCCCGCCACGGTTGGTACTCCGGGCAGCACACTAACCAGCTAGTGCCGTTCTTCTTCAAGGGGGCCGGCTCGGAGGACATTATGGCTCGTACCTCTGGTACCGATTCGGTGCGCGGTGAATACATCGACAACACTTTGGTGGCCAATTTGGTCTTTGACGAGTGGTGGAACGATGGCACCGATTCCGCTGGTGACCCAGAACAGCCGGGAGATACTGCTAATCCCTCGGATGGCGAAGGCAAGGACGGTAGTAGCAAGGGCTTTGCCGCAGGCCTCGCTACCGGCCTAGGAATCCTGGGGGCCGTCGTCGGTGGACTCGGCTTCCTGGCTACGCAAATGGGTGTGCTCAATATTGACTTGCAACCCATTTATGAGCAGCTAAAGCGCATGGGCCTGCGCTAAACAGAATTGAGCACAACGCCTTGGCAAAGGTCCTGTCCTCCGCCACGAAAGCGAAGGACAGGACCTTTTCTTAGCGTGAGGAAATCGGGGTGGGCTGGATCTTCCACACCTCGTTCGCGTAGTCCGCGATGGTCCGGTCAGAGGAGAAGCGGCCGGAATAGCAGATATTGAGCCACGCCTTCTTAGCCCAAGCAAGGTTGTCTTCCTCATAGTCCGCAGCCATGCGGTCTCGAGTAGCGCGGTAGTCGGCGAAGTCACCGAGGACGTAGTACTGGTCCTGGGCGTGCTCCCCGTAACCATCGAGAAGCGAGGAGCGCAGGTCGCCGAAGATGCCGGCATTTTCGGCGCCCAAGGTGCCGTCGACAAGCGCATCAAGCACGCGGGCTAAGCCTGGCACGCTCTGGTAAAGCTCGCCCGGGTTGTACTCGGCGCGCAGCGCAGGAAGCTCCTCGTTGCGGGCGCCAAAGATATAGGCGTTGTCCTCACCGACTGCCTCTACGATTTCTACGTTGGCACCATCCATGGTCCCCAAAGTCAGCGCGCCATTCATCATGAACTTCATATTGGACGTACCGGAGGCTTCTTTGCCGGCTACAGAGATCTGCTCTGAGATATCAGCGGCGGGGATGATGTGCTCGGCAGGGGAGACGTTGTAGTTCTCCACAAAAACGACGCGGATGATGTCCTTGGTATCTGGGTCGTTATTGACTAGCTTCGCGATGCTGTTGATGAGCTTAATAATCGCTTTGGCGCGCTCGTAGCCCGGTGCGGCCTTTGCGCCAAAGATGAAGGTGCGCTTCGGCACCGTCTCGCCCTGGTCTTTGATGCGGAAGTAGAGGTCGAGGACGTAGAGGGCATTCATCAGCTGGCGCTTGTACTCATGCAAGCGCTTAATCTGTACATCAAAGATGGAGTCGGGATTAACCTCGGCGCCTTGGTGGTCTTTTACCCAGTTAGCAAAGTCGCGCTTGTTGGCCTGCTTGATGGCGATGAGTTCGCGAAGCAGGTTCTTATCCTCGGCCTTATCAGCGAGGTTGGCCAGTTGGGTGAGGTCAGTGACCCAAGCATCGGAGCCAGCCTGCTGCGTGAGCAGTTCTGCTAAGCGGGGGTTGCACATCTTGAGCCAGCGGCGCGGGGTGACGCCATTGGTCTTGTTATTGAATTTCTCCGGCCAGAGTTCGTGCCATTCGGCCAACGTATCGGCCTTGATGATTTCCGTGTGCAGGGCGGCGACACCATTGATGGAGTAGGCGGCATAGCAGGCGATCCAGGCCATATGCACGTGGCCGTTGGATACCGGCGCCATGTAGTCGATGCGGCCCTGATCCAGACCGCGGTGGGCCATATCTTCGCGGAAGCGGCGGTCGATTTCCTCCACCAACTGCCAAATGCGCCAAAACAGCTTCTGGAAGATGGACACCTCCCAGCTCTCCAGCGCCTCCGCCAGCACGGTGTGGTTGGTGTAGGCGAAGGTTTCGGTGACGATCTTCCAGGCTGCATCCCAGCTCAGACCATGCTCATCGAGCAGGATGCGCAGCAGCTCCGGGATGGCAAGTACGGGGTGGGTGTCATTGAGCTGGATGGAGTTATACTTCGCAAACCCGGTGAGGTCTTCGCCGTGCTGGTCAATGTAGTTATCCACCATGGTCTGCAGGGAGGCAGAGACAAAGAAGTACTGCTGGCGCACGCGCAGTACCTTGCCCTCGTACGTGGTGTCATTGGGGTAGAGCACGCGGCAGATGTCCATAACACGCTCGCGCTCGACGATGGCCTCGGTAAAGCGCTGGGAGTTAAAGGCATCGTAATCGAAGTCATCGATGGGCTCGGACTTCCATAGGCGCAGGGTGCCTACGTTATCGGTCCCGTAGCCGGTGATAGGCATGTCATAGGGAATTGCGCGCACGTCCATGTTATCGAAGTGGACGCGGCGCTGTTCAGAGGCACGGCGAATGACAAAGTCATAGCCGTTTTCCATCCACGCATCTGGCTGTTCTTTCTGGAAGCCATTCTCAAAGGACTGTCGGAAAAGGCCGTAGCGGTAGAGAAGGCCATAGCCGGCTACGGGGTAGTCCTGAGTGACAGCGGAATCGAGGAAGCAGGCGGCAAGGCGTCCGAGGCCGCCGTTGCCGAGCGCGGCATCATGCTCGGCTTCGAGGACATCGCTCAGCTCGTGATCGGTTGCCTTGGCCGCGGTCTTGGCATCGTCAACAAGACCCAAGTTGGTGAGGTTATTGAGCAGCGCGCGTCCCTGCAGGAATTCCGCAGAGAAGTAGTGCTGTTGGCGCGTTTCCGCGTAGGCAGCACGGGTGCGCTCCCAATTATCGGCAATCTGCTCCATGACGGCACCGGAGAGGCCCGACCAGAACTTACGGTTGGAAGCGCTGTGCGGGCTCACGCCAGAGGCCGCGCGGACATGGGAGGGAACAGTGGATTCGAAAGCAGAATGCCGTGGCTGGCTCATTTTCAACCTTAAGTTTGTGGGGAGTCACGAAACGCCTGCCAGCTTAATAGCATTGGCCCTGCGCCGCAGGCGGGGGAATGAGAATACGCGTCTCGGGCACCTAGGGCGTGGCCAAGTAGGTCATTGCCGCACCATATGCCGCCCGGGTGGAGGCATAAACGGTGGGGGCATAGTCAGGCAGGAAGGTTGCTTGGTGGTTGACCGGAGGATCCTGCAACTCATCTTCCGGGGTGCAGCCGATGTGCCAAAAGACATAAGGTACCCCCCACGCCTGCGGCAGGTAGCAAAAGTCCTCGGAGGCGGTGGAGGGGGCCGCGATGACTGAGTCGGAGCCAAAAGCGGCGTCGAAAACCTCGCCTACTGGGGCATGGGCAGCGGCGTCATTATCGGTGACCTCGCCGTGGGCGTAGTACTCAAAAATAGGGTCCTGCTCGCTTCCGGAGGCGACACACTCGGCCTTAACCATGCGTTCGAGGGAGTGGTAGACCTTTTCTGCCAACGCGGGATCATAGTAGCGAGTATTGAGTACCAGCTCGGCGGAGTCGGGGATGATGTTGTTTTTATCGCCGGAGTGAAGCTCGCCTACGGAGATGACAAAGAACTCATGCGGAGCGACCTCGCGGCCCACAATGGCTTGGAGGCGGGTGACGATCATAGCCGCGATGTAGGTCGGGTCGATGGAGTTATGGGGCATGGAGGCGTGGGCGGATTTGCCAAAGACGCGGATACGCAGGGAATCGCAGCCTGCCATGATAGGGCCTGCGGTATGGCGCACGGTGCCGGCGCGGCCGGGCATGATGTGCTGGCCAAGGCAAATATCGGGGCGCGGGACGCGTTCGATGAGGTTATCGGCCAGCATGAATTTAGCCCCCATGGAGGATTCTTCGGCCGGTTGGAAAAGGGCGAGGAAGGTGCCGGACCAGGTGTTTCGGGAGGCGTCGAGAAGCGCGCAGGCACCTAGCAGCGCGGTGGTGTGCATGTCGTGTCCGCAGGCGTGCATATTTCCATTGGCAGCGGAATAGGAAACACCGGTGGCCTCCTCTACCGGCAGACCATCGAAATCCGCGCGCAGCAAAGCGGTGGGTCCATCGCCATTGCGGAAGATGGCGACCATCCCATAACCCCCGATGTTCTCTACTACCTCGCAGTCAAAATCGGCGAGCTTGGCGCGGATGCGACCGGCGGTTCGCTCTTCCTCGTGGGAAAGCTCGGGGTGGCGGTGCAGGTCCTCATAAAAGTCCTGCTGCCACTCCAGATCGGCCTGCTGGGAAGTGACGAGCTGGGCGATGCGGGCAGAATCAGACATGGTTTCACACCTTAGGAATTGGGTAGGGTTAGCGCTATGCCGGTTATTCAATTTGATGTTTTGGTTCCCAACGCACAAGCAGAGCGCGTCGCGGATATCTTTACCACTGCCACCGACAAGTTGGTAGAAAGCGGTTCATTAGCCTCCGCTGAGGTTACTCGCCCCGATGCGCCGCAGTTTCCAGAGGGGTTGGAAGAACAGCTGCGGCAAAATTATCGCGATGAGCATGAGGACCGCGACCTTGAGGACGCGAGCGTGTACCGCTACGACATTGCGGTAACAGGGGTGAGCGGCTCGGTTAACCAACTAGGCATGGTGCTCTCGCGCCTTCTTACCCCGCATGCAGTGCTGCCGAAAGACCACGTCTTGCTGGAAGATGAGCTGGCGCATGAGCAGCCAGCTATCTTCCCGTGGTCGCTGTCTATCCGGCCTTAGAGCTGCTTGACGATGTCCCTGGCGGCCGCCGCCAGCTGTTGCGCCAGGGGGCCTTCTTGGCTAAGCGATGCGCAGTAGGCGTCCATGTCATGCTCGAAGGAACCGGCGATAATGCCCATAGGCGTGCCTGCGTCCTGGGCGAGACCCGCAATGGTTCCGACGGCCTTTCCGGTCAAAGATTGCTCGTCAAACCGGCCCTCGCCGGTAATGACGAGATCGGCGGAGGATATTTTTTCTGGCAGCCCGAGTGCAGTGGCGACATGTGCGCCGCCGGATAAGACGCGAATATGCTCATCTGAGCCCCAGAGCGTGCGAGAAAGCCAGTGCAGGCCGATGGGAAGGCCACCCGCGGCACCGAAATATTCGGAGTCCGCATCGGCGCCGGTGACTTCGCATGTTTGCAACATGGCACCGGCCAGCAGGGCTACCTGCTCGCCTTGCGCTCCTTTTTGGGGGCCGTACATGGTTGCCGCCTGTACTGGAGTAGCGCGGGTATCTGCCAGCAATGTGAAATCAAGCATGCCCGCCTTGATATTGAGCTGCGCGGTGTCAATGTGATCGAGCTGAACTAGGGGAGCGCCGCCCTTGGGCAGGGCGTAGCCGCGGGCGTCGTGCGCGGCAGCGCCGAGCGCGGTAAGGATGCCCATACCGGCGTCGATGCTGGCAGTTCCTCCCAATCCGAGCACAATCGAGGTGGCGCCGCGTGTTTCTGCATCCGCAATCAGCACGCCGGTGCCATAAGAATCGGCGTGCAGCGGATCAAGGCTGTCCTGCACTGCGGGCAGGCCGGTGGCAGAGGCGACGTCGATAAACGCAGTGGTTCCGGCCAGAGCATAGCTTGCCTGAGTCAAGCGGCCTATGGCGTCGGTGGTAGGCAGGGTGATGTTTTCGACGGATTGTCCGCCGGCCGCGGCCGCTTGTGCGAGGACGGCGGCGGTTCCCTCGCCACCATCGGCCATGGGCAGGGTGGTAACCGTGGCCTCGGGAAGAACCTGGCGCACCCCCATAGCAATGGCTGCTGCGGCCTCGGGCGCGGAGGCGGTGCCTTTAAACGAGTCTGGCGCGACGACAATATGCATGCCCGTGATTATAAAGCCCGCCTGCGAAAGGAGTCTGTGCGGCTGAAGATCCGAACGTTCTACAGAAAATATTTTACTTTATTGTCGCTGGTAAAGACGGTTCGGATCTATGCAAGGTCTAGAAACTGCTTGCTTTATCGGTAGTTTGATAGGAAACTGGTATCTGTTCTTATACGTCCACAGAATGGAATGCACGCCATGTCAGTAGATAGCCAAATTTCTGAGTACTACGACAAATTGCTCAAGCGCAATGCGGGAGAACCAGAATTCCACCAAGCGGTTTCTGAGGTTCTGGACTCGCTGAAGATTGTCCTAGAAAAAGACCCGCAGTACGCGGACTACGGCTTGGTGGAGCGTCTCTGTGAACCTGAGCGCCAGCTCATCTTCCGCGTGCCGTGGATCGATGACAATGGTGATATCCAAGTCAATCGCGGTTTTCGCGTCCAGTTCAATTCTGCGCTCGGCCCCTACAAGGGCGGACTGCGTTTCCATCCTTCGGTCAACCTGGGCATCATTAAGTTCCTCGGTTTTGAGCAGATCTTCAAAAATTCCCTGACCGGCCTGCCCATTGGCGGTGGCAAGGGCGGTTCTGACTTTGATCCCAAGGGCAGGTCTGAGGTGGAAATCATGCGCTTCTGCCAGTCTTTTATGACGGAGTTGCACCGCCACATCGGAGAATACCGCGATGTTCCAGCTGGTGATATTGGCGTCGGCGGCCGCGAGATCGGCTTCCTCTTTGGTCAGTACCGCCGCCTGACTACCCAGCATGAATCCGGTGTCCTTACTGGCAAAGGCCTGACCTGGGGCGGTTCCCTGGTTCGTACCGAGGCCACAGGCTTTGGCACGGTCTATTTCACCAATGAAATGATGAAGACCCATGGCGAGTCCTTTGATGGTGCCAAGGTTATTGTCTCTGGCTCTGGCAATGTTGCCATCTACGCCGCAGCGAAGGCCCAAGAACTGGGCGCCACCGTGGTGGCCATGTCCGATTCCTCCGGCTATATCACCACCCCACAAGGCGTGGACATCGAGCTTCTCAAGAACGTCAAAGAAACTCGTCGTGAGCGTATTTCCACTTATGCACAAGAGGCTGGCAGCGGCGTGGAATTCCATGAGGGCGGAAATATCTGGGAAGTAGGGGCGGACGTGGCACTGCCGTGTGCTACCCAAAATGAGCTGGACGGCGACTCGGCCAAAAAGCTTGTGGAAGGCGGCGTGCGCTACGTGGCCGAAGGTGCCAATATGCCGTCCACCCCGGAGGCCGTCCACATATTCCAAGAATCCAAGATCAACTTCGCGCCGGGCAAGGCCGCTAATGCTGGTGGTGTTGCTACCTCCGCGCTGGAAATGCAGCAAAATGCGTCCCGTGATTCTTGGTCCTTTGACTACACCGATGACCGCCTCCACGCGATCATGTCTAATATCTTTAAAAACATCGACAACACGGCGAAGGAATACGACCGCGAAGGCGATTACGTAGCCGGCGCAAATATCGCCGGCTTCAAGAAGGTAGCGGATGCCATGCTGGCACAGGGCGTCATCTAAAAATCGGCCTTATTCAAGCTCCCCTTTTGCGCCACAGAGCGTGGCGGTAAAAGGGGCGCTTGTTTTTGTATATGCGTGCCATAAATTCTGTATGTGTGGGCGCGGACTGGCAAGACCGGTTGTGGAAGTAAAATCTGCAGTACACACTCGGTGCGTGGCCTCCACGCATGGCGGGTGAGGGTATGTAAAATTCGCGGTATGTACCGTGTCTTTGAGTCTCTAGATGAATTAGTTCAGCACTTGGAGGGGGCCCATGGCTTCCCCATGACCTCTAATTGCGTAGTTCCGCGCCATGAAATGCTCGCGCTTCTCGACGACCTCCGTAACGCGCTGCCCGTGGAGATTGATGACGCGCAGGATGTGTTGGATAAGCAGGATGAAATCCTGCACGGCGCTGAGGAGCGCGCGGACCAAACCATCAATGATGCTAATGCTCAAGCAGATGACATTGTGGGCCACGCACGCGAAGAGGCGGATGCCACGGTGTCCCATGCAGAGCAGCATGCCGCCAAGCTGGTGGCTGATGCTGAAGCTCGCGCTCAGTCCATGGTGGAGCAGGCCCGCGCGGAAGCAGACCGTACTATCGCTCAGGCGAATGATGAATATGAGCGTTCCGTCGCTGATGGCCGCGCAGAGCAAGAGCGTCTGGTTTCGGAATCAGAAGTTGTTCGCCGCGCCGATGAAGAAGCACATCGCATTGTGGAATCCGCCCACACCGAATCTAACCGTCTGCGCAGTGAATGCGATGAATTTGTGGATGGCAAGCTAAGCGAATTTGAAACCACCCTTAATGGTCTGCTGCGTACAGTAAACTCCGACCGCTCTGCCCTGCGTGGCGGTGCCGGAGTGCGCTCCCGTGGCGGCGACTATTCGGCTCCGGGACGCGCTGGCGGCGCCGCAAGCAACACACGTTACGCTGAAGGCGAGACCTATGAGCGCCGCTATAACGAGCGCTAAAACTTTAGTTTCTTTATCGGCCTTAAACTCTATGGTTCGGTGCACACCGGGCCGTAGAGTAAGGGGCTAGGAAAGACCTATACACTAGGCACGGCCAAAGGCCCTATTTGGTGAGCAGGCGGTTCGTCGTACACCGTCTACTCACCAAATAGGGCCTTTATTCATCGCCGCTGGTCTGAGTAAATTAGGTGGTGGCACGAGTGCGAGGTTGCTTAGCGGCAATGGCCTTTCCTTTTTCATGGGGAGTAGGCGTTATGTGGGTGTGTAGGGGAACGGAGATGTCTTCCTGCTGCGGGAGAAGGTGTGCAGGCGCGGCGGATTGGACGGCCATGCATGCTGCAATAATCGCGGTTACCAAGCCTGGAAAAAGGAACGCAACGAGTGCAGTGAAGAAATAGGAAGACAATGATGTCAAGGGATTATCACTGAAATTTTGTGGAAAGCACACGGCACACACGCTAAGGAGCGCACCGGTAGCTAGCACCATCGTGCCCACAGAAATGAGCGCGGTAGGAATGGTCGCGCGGGAGAACCAAGTAATAGCACCTGCGCTTAGGGAAAAGATGAGCGCGCCGGTAAGGACCGAAAGGTCCATGCCGGTGGGCAATACTAAAATGGCACCGGCTACCAAACCGGCAACGACGCTACAGATGAGTGCGGTAAAGAGGCGAATGCCACGCGTGCCGTACATGCCTGAACGGTCCGGGCGTGGAGTGGCGTGAACGAGCATACCGGCAGTAGCTAACACCGCAGCGGGAAGACAGCTAAACACGGTGAAACCGAGCGCTATGCTGCGTAGATCCGTGGAGGCTAGTGCCAAGTGGTAGGTCATGCTTCCAGACTAAGGACGGCTTTCGCTCGGGAAAAGGCTAATCCGCAAAGGCATATGTCCTTTTACATTAAACGCCAGATTCTTGACAGAAACTTTCCTCGCGCGGTCCGCTAGGCGGAGTTTGCGGGGCAAGGTAGACTACCTAGTGTTATGACATCACCATTGAAGTTCGATGTGGGCGAATTGTTGAACGCCCAAGGCGCTGACGCACTGCCGGAACAACGCACCCAAACCGGCCCCTCACCTGAGAGGATCGGCGTGGAGATGATCGCCATCCCGCAGGGCGAAGAGCTCACCGTAGACGCTACCTTGACCCCTCTTGGTGCAGGTGTCTTAGTGGATGCCAACGTATCCGGACAGCTGACCGGGGAATGCGCTCGCTGCTTGAAGGAATTGCACCCACAGTTGGACTTGCACGTCACACAGGTCTTTGCAGCCGACGAATCCTTTGTCTCGGGAGATACCCCTTCAGACGGTGACGAAGGATCCGGAGATGAGATTCCAGAGATTGAAGATGATGAGCTGGATCTTTTGCAGGCCGTGATCGATGAGGCAGGCCTTAATCTTCCCTTTGCCCCGGTATGCGAAAATGGCTGCGAGATTGACACGCCTGAGGGCGTGACCACGGGTATCTCTGGCGAAGAGGACGAAGAAAAGGTCGATCCCCGTTGGGCTGGTTTGGAGAAGTTCCTATGAGCCGCAAGAAGAAGCTAACTGGGGAAGAGGCACTGGCTGCCGAGTTCGCTGCAGTAGACCATTCCCCGTTGTTGGAATCGCTCGGTGTGGAATTGCAACCAGAGCACCTGTGCCTAGCATTGACCCACCGTTCATTTGCTAATGAAAATGGGCACTTGCCAAACAACGAGCGCTTGGAGTTCTTGGGCGATGCGGTGCTGGGCCTTTCGGTAGCCTCTCAGCTCTACATCACCTACCCGTCCCGTCCGGAATCGGATATTTCCAAGATGCGCGCATCGATTGTCTCGCGCTACGGCCTGTCTGATATCGCCCGGGAAATAAACCTAGGACCGCACATTTTGTTGGGTAAGGGCGAGCAGTCCACCGGTGGCCGCGATAAAGATTCCATTCTTGCGGATACCACTGAGGCAATCTTTGGTGCCATTTACCGCGAGCATGGTTTTGAAACGGCGCGTGACGTCATCTTGCGCTTATTTGCGGAAAAGATCGAAAATGCGACTGTGAGCGGGCGCCACTTGGATTGGAAGACCACTTTGCAGGAGCTGTGCGCGGAGCTAAAGGCGCCGATGCCGGTTTATTCGGCTACTTCCACCGGACCAGAGCATGACCAGACCTTTAATGCAGTAGCTACTGTGGCTGGTCTGACCGTAGGAAATGGTGTGGGCCACAATAAAAAGTTGGCCGAGCAGCAGGCAGCTCAGGAGGCCTGCCAGACCCTGCGCGAAACTCCGCTTTTGGTGCAAGGCACTGCACATAAAGAGGGCTGAGCATGCCGGAATTGCCGGAAGTCGAGTCCGTCCGCCGTGGCCTTGCACCACACGTGGTGGGACGGACTTTTGAGTCTGTAGAGGTGTTACACCCGCGTTCCAATCGTGGCCAAGATGAGCCGCTTTCCGGTCTCCTTGAGGGCAAAGAGATCTCTGCGGTGGCCAGGCGCGGGAAGTTTATGTGGCTGGAATTTGTGGGCGAAGATGCCATGGACCCCCACCGTGACGTCCTCTTTATCCACCTAGGTATGTCGGGTCAGATCCGAATAGGTGCCACCGAATCTTCGCACCTTCGCATTACCGCCCAGCTGAGCGGTGGGGTAGAGGTGTGCTTTGTTGACCAGCGCACCTTTGGGTATTGGTTGTATGCGCCGTGGGACAAGATTGCGCACATTGGCATTGACCCGCTGGAACCGGATTTCGATAGTGCGGCTACAGCACGGCGCCTGCGTGCGAAGAGGACCGCAGTGAAGACCGCGCTTTTGGATCAAACGCTGACCTCTGGAATCGGCAATATTTACGCTGATGAATCCCTGTGGGCCGCGCAAATCTCACCCCGCAAGAAAGCTTCGACCTTGCGGCAAAAAGATGCTGTTGCTCTGCTTGCAGCAGCTCAGGAGGTCATGACAGCGGCCCTAAAAGTGGGTGGCACGAGTTTTGATTCCCTGTACGTAAATGTGAACGGCGAATCGGGGTATTTTTCGCGTTCCTTGGCCGCGTATGGGCGTGCTGGCCAGCCCTGTCTGCGGTGTGGAACGCCCTTGGAGCGCTGCATAATTTCAGGGCGGTCCACCCATTTTTGCCCCCATTGTCAATAATTTATGGCGCATGGGGTTCACGTTGTGAACCTTAAGGCAGTAAATTATTCTGCATGGATTTTCTTGAAAATGTCGTAACGACATTTAATGACGGCGTGTGGTCGTGGATTTTGCCGTGGCTGCTGATTGCTGCGGGCCTATTCTTCGGCATCCGTACTGCTTTGGTGCAAGTGCGCATGGTGCCGGATATGTTCCGCGCCGTCGTCGAGCGCCCCAAGGGGGAGGGCCGCGATGAGGACGAAGACTATGGCGGAATCTCCGCGTTTAAGGCCTTCACCATTTCAGCTGCTTCCCGCGTTGGCACCGGTAACGTTGCCGGCGTGGCAGTGGCCATTTCCGTTGGCGGCCCAGGTGCCGTCTTCTGGATGTGGCTGATTGCCATCCTGGGTGGCGCTACTGCGTTCATCGAGTCAACCTTGGCCCAGCTGTGGAAGGTCCGCGATGGCAATGGGTACCGCGGTGGTCCGGCGTATTATATGAAGCGCGGTTTGGGGTGGGGACCGCTCGGCGTGCTTTTCTCCATCGCCATCGCCTTTACCTTTGGCTTGGTATATAACGCCTTCCAGACCAACGCCATTGCGGATGCGGTGTCCTTTTCCTTTGACCGCGATGACACGATGTTCCGCTCCATTATCGGCATTGTTATCGCCGTGGTTGCGGGTCTTATCATCTTTGGCGGTGTGAACCGCATTGCCAATATCACCCAGGTCATCGTGCCATTTATGGCGGTGGCTTACCTGCTCATCGGTGGTTTTGTCGTCATTACCAATTTTGACAAGGTACCGGGAATGATTGGCGATATCGTCGGTCACGCCCTAGGAATCAAGGAAATTGCGGGAGCCGGTCTTCGCGCGGCCATGATGAAGGGTATTCAGCGCGGTCTGTTTTCAAATGAGGCCGGCGAAGGCTCTGCCCCTAACGCGGCGGCAACTGCGGCCGTATCTCACCCAGTCAAGCAAGGCTTGGTGCAGACCCTCGGCGTGTACTTTGACACCTTGGTGGTATGTACCATCACCGCTTTCATTATCTTGCTGGGACCAGAGATTGCCTATGGTGCAGAAGCAGAAGGCGTGTCCTTGACCCAGGCAGCCCTATCTTCTGAGGTGGGCGAGTGGGGAATCCACTTCGTCAGCTTTATCCTCTTCTTCCTGGCCTTCTCTTCCATCCTGGGCAATTACTACTTGGCGGAGTCTAACCTGGAGTACCTCACCCAGAGCAAGCCTGCGCTGATGATTTTCCGCCTCGTCGTACTTTTCTTTGTCTGGTTCGGTGCGGTGGGCTCCTTGCCGCTGGTCTTTGCCTTGGCCGATACCGGCGCGGCAACCATGGTTATCCTCAATATCCTCGCCATCGTGCCGCTATCCGGGGTGGCCATCAAACTGCTCAAGAACTACAACGAGCAGCGCAGCCATGGCATAGACCCGGTATTCCACCGCGATATGCTGCCGGAGCTTAAAGGCGTGGAGTGCTGGGACGGCTCCGACCCCGTCACTCGTCGCAGCGAAGAGGACCGCCGCGTCCTGCGCGATAAGGGTCAACAAGATCACTACTAGGAGCTAGGGAGGCCGCTTGACCATGGAAAGAATGACCGCTTTTGTCCACGGGCACGTCCAAGGCGTGGGCTTTCGATGGTGGACGCGCTCCCGTGCCCTCGAGCTCGGCTTGAAGGGGCATGCTACTAATTTGGCCGACGGTCGGGTTCAGGTTGTAGCCGAGGGACCGCGGGAGAAATGTGAAGAATTGCTAGGACTCCTCAAAGAACAGCCCAGTATGACTCGCCGGCCAGGAACGGTGGACCTAGTAGTCGAGCAGTGGGCTGCCCCCAAGGGTGAGTCTGGCTTCATTGAACGCTAATGCATAGCACATGCCCGCAGTTTCGAGCCTTGAGGCTCGGCTGGGCAGGCGTGCTCTAAGCTTGCTAAACTAACCCAAATGCACCTGAAATCGCTGACGCTCAAAGGCTTTAAATCATTTGCGTCGGCGACGTCTCTGAAATTTGAGCCGGGCATTTGCGCTGTTGTCGGACCGAATGGTTCCGGCAAGTCCAATGTGGTCGATGCGCTAGCTTGGGTCATGGGCGAGGGAAGCGCCAAGACGCTGCGTGGCGGAAAGATGCAAGACGTCATCTTTGCCGGCGCTGGCGACCGCAAGGCTTTGGGGCGCGCCGAGGTAACCCTCACCATCGATAATGCGGACGGCGCGCTGCCGATCGAGTATTCGGAAGTTTCGGTCACCCGCCGAATGTTCCGTGACGGTGCCAGCGAATACGAAATCAATGGTGCCAAAGCGCGCCTCATGGATATCCAGGAGCTGCTCTCTGATTCGGGTATTGGCCGCGAGATGCATATTATCGTCGGCCAGGGCAAGCTTTCTGAAATCCTCGAATCGCGGCCCGAAGATCGGCGCTCCTATATCGAAGAGGCAGCGGGTGTGCTCAAACACCGCCGCCGCAAGGAAAAGGCGCAGCGAAAGCTCACCGGCATGCAGGCCAATTTGGATCGCCTGCAGGACCTTACGGATGAGCTAGGAAAGCAGCTTAAGCCTTTGGCCCGCCAGGCCGAGGCCGCGCAGCGTGCGGCCACGGTGCAAGCTGATCTGCGCGATGCCCGCCTGCGCCTTGCCGGCGATAGGGTAGTGCGGCTGCGCAGCAAGTTTCAGGAGGCCGAGCGCACGGCCGAAGTTCTCGCCGAGCAGGTTGAAGAAGTTACGGCGCAGCTGGAAGAAGCGACAGGCTCCCAGCTAGAGGTAGAAGCCCAACTAGAAGAAATAAGCCCCAAGGCAGATGCCGCCCAAAAACTATGGTTCGATCTGTCTACGCTTTCTGAGCGCATTTCCGCCACGCAGCGCATCGCGGAAGAGCGAGCGGCCAATGCTGGTGCGCAGGTGGCTTATTCTGGCCAAGATCCGGAGGACCTAGAGGCACGGGCCACCCGTGCAGATGAGGAGCATGCGGAGCTTCTCGCCGCGGCGGAAGAAGCTGCAGAACGCCTGGAAGCGATCCGCGAAGAGGTAGCAGAGCGCCGCGAAGCCTTCGAGGCGGCCGAGCGCGAACACATGGCCCAGCTACGCGCCATTGCTGATAGGCGCGAGGGCGTAGTCCGCCTTATCGCGGCGGAGGAAAAGGCGGCAGGCCAGGTTACTTCGGCGGAAGAGGAGCTAGCGCGGCAAGAAGAAACCCTTGCTTCTACCAGCCAGCGCACCCAGTCTGCCCAGGCAGAGGCCGATGAGGTGGCGGATAAACTGCAATCTTTGGCTGGCGAGCGCGAGCCGCTCGAGGAGGCACATGTGCGCGCAGCCAGTGAATCGGGTGCGGCCGACAAACGCTTGGAACAGCTGCGCGATGAGCAGCGCGAACGCGAGCGAGCCGTGTACACGCTGCGCTCCCGCATCGATACCCTGGCCCAGACTGCACCAGAAAAAATCGATGTAGGTGAGCAGTTCCAGCCGCTGGCCACATTCATCAGCACCTCATATGAGACGGCGGTTGCTGCCGCATTGGGCGCCTTCGCTGAGGCTCAGGCCGGCGAGATTTCCGTTCAGCTCATTGCGGACCTGGAAAAGGGTACGCGCTCCGCGCTTATCGATGTCTCTGTGGCCGCCCCCGCCACTTCCTGGCGCGTGGATGCAACTTTGCCCACCGGAACCTCGTGGTTGCTCGACCACATTGCTGTGGTTCCGGAGGTATCCGCCGCGCTGCACCGCCTCCTTGCGGATGTCGTGCTCGTTCCCGATTTCGCGGCGGCGAAAAAATTGGTGGCAGAGGATCCTCGCCTGCGCGCCGTTACCGAATCGGGCGTGGTGCTGGGCGAAGGTTGGGTAGAAGTAGGCACCGGTGCCTCGTCTACCGTAGAGGTCACCGCTCGCATCGCAGAGGCAGAGGAACAGCTGGAATCTGCGACGCAGGAGCTAGAAGAGCTATTCGGCACGCTTGAAGGTGCAAAGATTGCAGCAGAAGATGCCCGCGTGACCGCCGCTTCGGCGAAGGCTGCTTTGCGCGAACACGATACCGAGGTTGACGCGTGGAAGCGTGATCATCAGCGCCTGCTTAAGCAATACGAGGCCAATAAATCGGAACACGAAAAGGCCGCTGCGCGGGCGACCGAGATTGAGGTAAAGATCGCAGAAGCCCGCAAGCAGCTTGCCGACGCCCGCGATAGGCTCGCCCGCGTCGATGCGGACGAGCAGCCAGATGAGCCTTCTTCGGCGGAACGTGATGAGGCTTCGGCCGCATTAGAACAGGTTAAGTCGATGGAGATGGAGGCGCAGGTTGCAGCCCGCTCTGCTCAAGACCAGGTGGGTCAGGTAGCGGGGAAGGGCGAGGCATTGCGTCGCCAAGCGCAGCATGAACGCCAAGCCAAGGCTCGCCATGAGCAGGCCATGGCCCGGCGCAAAGCCCAAGGAGAATTGGCCGGTGTAGTGGCAAGGCATTCGCGTGATTTGGCCGCGCGCGCCACGCAATTGCTAGAGCGCGCCACCGCTGAGCGCGATGACTACTTTGCGCAGCGCACCTCCTTGAACGCGCAGCTGCAGCAAGTAAAACAACAGGTCTCGGCCGCGCGACAGCAGCTGGACCGGCTAACCAACCGCGCTCATGACTCAGAAATTGCTCGCTCACAAGCACAGGTGCGCGTCGATGAAGCAGAATCCAAGATCGTAGAGCAACTCGGCATTGCGATTTCGGACCTTTTGCAGGACTACACCCCGGGCGAGGATTTCGATCGCGGGGCGGAAAATGCGCGCCTGAAGCAAGCAGAAAAGGACTTGAATTCTTTGGGCAAGGTTAATCCGCTTGCGTTGGAAGAATATAAGGCTTTGGAGGAACGTTATTCCTTCCTGTCCACCCAGTTGGAAGATGTCATCCAAGCCCGCAAGGATCTTGCCGGGGTGATCGAGGACGTGGATGCGCAGATTTTACAGCTTTTCACCGATGCCTGGCATGACGTGGAAGCGGAATTCCCCAAGGTCTTCCAGACCCTTTTCCCTGGTGGCGAGGGCCGCCTCATCCTCACGGAGCCGGAGGACATGCTTACCACCGGTATCGAGGTGGAAGCGCGCCCACCGGGCAAGAAGGTCAAGCGCCTGTCCTTGCTTTCTGGTGGTGAGAAGTCGCTCACCGCGCTGGCAATGCTGGTAGCAATCTTCCGCGCCCGCCCCAGCCCGTTCTACGTCATGGATGAGGTTGAGGCAGCGCTTGATGATGTCAACCTGCGCCGCCTCATCGCCCTTTTTGAAGAGTTGCGCAAGGATTCGCAGCTTATCGTCATTACGCACCAAAAGCCGACGATGGATGTAGCTAACGTGCTGTATGGCGTGACCATGCGCGGCGACGGTATCACCCGTGTTATTTCGCAGCGCATGAATCCCGCAGGTAGTGCCCCTGGAACAGAGCAAGCCAGCGAGGACGCTACCCGCCTGGGCGTTGATGCTCCACGGGGCGACTAGCCAGGGTGGTAGCCGCGGGCGTCGCCTGCCGGTAGGCCCCTCTATCCGGGATAGGAGGGGGTTTGGCGTGCCGCGAGCCCGCAAGACTGGCACTATAGAGACATGAATTCTTTATGGTTATGGATCGGCATTGCGATCGTCGTCATTGTGCTGATTATTCTTCTCGTAGTAATCGGCAAAAAACGCGGCGACGCCAAGAAGGTGTCCTTTGACAAGCCCACTGAGGAAGAACCGAAGCAGCTTACTCAGGAGCAAAAGTCCGGCAATTATCAAGCTAAGTCCGGCTTTAACTTCGCTCCTGCCGGTAGTGCCAAGGAAAAGCAGAAAAGCCCGGTGCAAGCGGAAAAGCCCGTGAAGAACCAGCCAGCTGCGGATAAGTCAGCTCCGGCACATCAGGAGGCAAAGGCAGAGCCTAATGCTACCGACATTGCCAACGAGCAGCTTAGCGGCAAGACCCCACAACCACAGGCCAAGCCGCAAGCACCTGCGGACAAGCCACAGCCTGCTCAGGCTAAGACCGATGCTGCGGCCGACAAGCCCGCGGTAGAGCAGCCAAAGGAAAATAAGCCGGCACCACAACAGCAGGCAAAGCCGGCAGAAACCAATAAAGCTACTGAGACCAATAAGCCGGCAGATGTCAAAGAGCAGCCGACTGACTCTCTCCCAGATAAGTCCGAAAAGAACCCGTCCACGGGCGCTGGAGCCACGGCGGCAACCGCTGCCGGTGCAGCAGGGATAGCGGGTACGGCAGCTGCGGCTGCAGAAAGTAAAGAAACGCCTGCGGATAATGTCGCAGAGTCGGTCGAGCAGCCAGAAGCAACATCCGAGCCGAAGGAGCCAGCGACGCCGCAGGCAGATAAGTCAGCGGAGGAGGCTTCGCCAGCTGCTGAAAAGGCAGAAGCTCCTGAAGATACCGTCGATGTGAAAGACGCCGCAGCAGCAGAGGAATCCCCAGTCTTTGACGAGGTCGTTGAAGACAAGAACGCGGAAGACATTGAAGAGCGCGTCGATGACCGCGAGGAGGCCGAAGAGGCTGCGGCTGCAGCCGAGGCACAAACCGGCGCGGCCGAAGCAGCCAAGGAGCAGACCGAAGTTCCAGAGGGAGAGCCGGCCCCAGCGCCAGCACCACAGGAAGACATCGCCCCCGCAGGTGGGCGCCTTGGGCGTTTGCGTGGACGCCTGTCCCGTTCGCAAAATGCCATCGGCCAGGGACTTATGGGAATTCTTTCCGCAGGCGATCTGGATGAAGATGCCTGGGAGGAAGTAGAAGATACTCTCATCATGGCGGACCTAGGCACCAAGTCCACTATGAAAGTGACTGACTCCCTGCGCGAGAAGATTGCTGAGCGCGGCGTCTCCAGCGAGGACGAGGCCCGTGCCATGCTGCGTGAATGCCTCATCGAGGCAGGCCACCCAGAGATGGACCGTTCCATTAAGGCCATGCCGAATGAGGGTAAGCCAGCCATCGTTATGGTTGTCGGCGTTAACGGCACCGGCAAAACCACCACGACGGGCAAGCTTGCCCGTGTGCTTGTAGCCATGGGTCATAAGGTACTTCTGGGCGCGGCGGATACTTTCCGTGCTGCGGCCGCTGATCAGCTCGAGACATGGGGTCGCCGCGTTGGCGCCGATACCGTGCGCGGCAAGGAGGGCGCTGACCCAGCATCGGTCGCCTTCGACGCGGTAGCTCGCGGTGTAGAACAGCAAGTAGATGTGGTCTTGGTAGATACCGCAGGCCGCCTGCATACCTCCACAGACTTGATGGACCAGTTGGGCAAGGTCAAGCGCGTGGTGGAAAAGAAGACCGATGTGGACGAGGTTCTGCTGGTACTGGACGCTACCGTGGGACAAAATGGTCTGACTCAGGCCCGCATATTCCGCGAGGTAGTAGATATCACCGGCGTCGTCCTAACCAAGCTGGATGGTACTGCCAAGGGCGGAATCGTCTTCCAGGTGCAAGAGGAATTGGGCGTTCCGGTCAAGCTTGTGGGCTTGGGCGAAGGCGCCGATGATCTCGCACCGTTTGAGGTCGAAGGCTTTGTCGACGCTCTCTTGGGCGAGAAATAACGCCTAACTTCAAAGCTCCCCCTGCATATCGGGAAGCGCGAGCGTGCGCCACGGTGTGCTGGGGGAGTTCTTCGTTTTCCTGGCTGAGTTCCAGCGTGTACCTTGCTCGCGAATTCTTTTCGTCGATTTGGGATCACCACTTCGCAAACTATGCGGAATGGGCAATTCAATTGCTATGGAAGAATGTCCTGCTAAGTGCCTGTGGTTTTTCTGACTATAAGCGTAATTGGGGCGGTTGTGCTCGCCTTTTATCAGTCGCCAGGGAATGCTGCAATGTGGTTTGGCCTTGGTGGGAATGGTAGCCTGAAGGGGCTGTATTTAATGCGAAATTCGCATTAAACCTAGACCAAGGTTCGTGAGGCAAGTATTTCGTGACGCTACTTTATGCAGTCCTCCTCGCGGCGCTGGCAGTGATCTTGGCACCGGTAACCGTAAAGGTTATCGACCGAAAGGCAGGCTATCTACTAGCTGGCCTTTTTGTTATTGCAGCGGTCCTTATTGCCAAGGAATTTCCTGCCATTGCAGCCGGGGAGGAATTGAGTTTCCACGCCACTTGGGTGCGCGATTTTATCGCACCGGGCGCCGACGTAAGTTTTGCTCTCCGCGGGGATGCGTTGAGTATTTTCTTTGCTATGTTGGCGCTGGTCATTGGTGCCGTCGTCTTTACGTATTCGGCGGCTTATCTGCCTAAGAATGAGGGTAATACCAGCTTCTACACCTTGATGACAGCGTTTACGCTGTCCATTTTATTGCTGGTTTTGGCCAATGACGTTGTGGTTTTGTTCCTTGCCTGGGAGCTAGTCTCCTTGGCTTCCTTTATGCTGATTGCGCGCTCCGGTTCGGGCGGCGAAGCTGGTTCGCAGCGCACCTTGATCCTGACCTTCGTTGGTGGATTGACCCTGCTGACCGGGTTGGGTATTGCTGCGACAGTGACCGGATCGACTGCGGTATCTGAGATTCTGGCGTCGCCGGTATGGACACAGCGCCCCAGTGTAACAGCGGCCGTAGCCGTGTTGATCGCGGCGTCTGCATTTACCAAATCGGCGCAATTCCCATTCCACTTTTGGCTTCCTGAGGCTATGGCCGCCGCCACTCCGGTTTCGGCTTTCCTTCACGCAGCCGCAGTGGTCAAGGCTGGCGTGTACCTGCTGATTCGCTTTTCCACGATCTTCCACGATGTGGCGGTATGGAATTGGCTGCTCATCGTGGTTGGAATGGGTACCGCGGTAATGTCCGCGGTCTTTGCAGTGCAAAAGACGGATTTGAAGAAGCTCACGGCTTATTCGACCGTCTCCCATTTGGGCTGGATTGTCGCCACCATTGGTGTGGGAACCCCATTCGCTATCGCCGCAGCGTTGGTACACACGTTGGCGCACGCGCTATTTAAGTCCTCGCTGTTTATGCTTATTGGCGTCATCGACCACGAGGCCGGTTCGCGCGATATTCGCCGCCTCGGACCACTGTGGAATAAGATGCCGTGGACATTTGGCTCGGTAGTCATCGGCGCGGCCTCTATGGCCGCAGTACCACCGCTTTTGGGCTTTGTATCCAAGGAAGGCATGCTCACTGCGTTTGAAGACGCCCCGATTGGTGGCACTGGTCAGGTCATCTTGCTCATCGTTGCCGCCATCGGCGCCTTCTTTACCTTTACCTACTCCGCCAAGATCGTTTTCGGCGCCTTCTTTGATGGACCTCGCGATATGGGACATGTCCATGAGGCTCCGGTTTCCCTGTGGCTGCCTGCCGCACTACCGGGCTTTATGTCCCTGCCGCTGGTATTTGTACTCGGAATCTTTAATAACCCGATTGACCATGCAGTGGCTGCTGTTGGTCTAGAGCACCATTCGCACCTTGCCCTCTGGCACGGGCTTAATGTTCCTTTCCTTATCTCGCTCGTGGTCCTTATCGCCGGTATCGCCGGTATCTTTGCCCGCAAGAAGATGTGGGCAAGCTTTGAGGACAGGGAGTTTATGCCGCGCAGCGGCAATGATTTGCTGTATTCCCTGATGAAGGGTTGCTCCCAGTTGGGGCGCGTCCTGGGCAAGATGTCCGATTCGCATAATCCGTCCCGCCACATGGTGCCCATTGTCATTTTGATTATCGTGTTGGCCGCGACCACCCTCATCCGCGATGGCGTCGATGGGGTAGCGCTGCAGCCGAGGGTAGATGGTCTGGATAACCCATGGGATCTGCTGCCATTGGGAATCATCGCGCTGGCCATGTTTGGTTTGGTGCGAACTCAGAACCGCTTGACCGGTGCCATCATGATCGGCATTGCCGGCACTGGTGTAACCCTGCAGATGTTCCTGCTCGGGGCGCCGGACGTAGCTTTGACCCAGTTTATGGTGGAAGCCCTATCCGTCATCGTTATGATGATGGTGCTGCGCTACCTGCCGGAAACCTTCCAACCGGTGAAGAATAAATCCCGCAAGACCGGCTCTATTATCATCGCAGTTTTGGCCGGTGTTGCTGCATTCTTGGGCGTGTGGGGCCTCATGGGCCGACACGAGCGTTCGGATCTGGCCATGTGGTATCTCGATAATGCGCCGGATATTACCGGCGGCGATAACGTCGTGGCTACCATCATCGTGGAATTCCGTGCGCTCGATACATTGGGCGAGCTTTCCGTGCTGGGCATGGCTGCAGTGGTTATCGCAGCCATTACTACAACGTTGCCGCGGTTCCCATTCAAGTCAGGTACACGTCCCGCGCCATTTGGCCAGTCACAGCTGAACTCTGTGCCATTGCGCAAGGGCGTAAACGCGGTGATCCCGTTGCTAGTAATCATGTCTGTCATCGTTTTCTTCCGCGGCCATAATGCCACTGGTGGTGGCTTCCCGGCAGCATTGATTATGGGCGCAGCAATCGGGCTTATCTACCTGTCCCGAGGATCTGATGAAATCGTCTTTGGCCGCATGACTCCGATTCACTTGACTGGTATCGGTATTATCACAGCCTTGGCTGCAGGCTTCGTGGGCTACTTGCACCACGGCCTTGGCAACGGTGGCTTCCTCGCGGCCATCCACGCCGAGGCCTTTGGTCAGCACTGGACTACCTCGCTCATCTTCGATTTGGGCATCTACCTCGCGGTGTTGGGCATGTTGACCATGGCGATTAATGCCCTGGGCGGTTACCTGCGCCCTGGCACGGAGCGTGACTTCCTACCGTGGATTCATGATGATAATTCCGCGCTGCCAACCACGCCGCGCATTTCGCTTGAGGATGTCGACGATCCGTATCCGGACCCGATTAACCCCTCGACCGATCCTCTGGCTTTGCTGACGCCATCGGAAGCAAGGACGAAGAGGAAAAATAAACGGTCCATGCCTAAACGGGGAGGAGAGAAGTAATGATCCTTGCATTGACTATTGCTTTGCTCATAGGCAGTGCCGTCTACCTCATCCAGCAGCGCGGTTTGGTGCGCATCGTGTTGGGCATGATGGCCTTCGGACACGGAGCAAACCTAATGCTGCTGGCGACGGGCGTGTACTCCTACCGCGGCGAGTCCTTCCCCTCCCAGGTTCCACACGACCAGATGGCAGATCCGCTGCCGCAGGCCTTCGTGTTGACCGCGGTGGTTATTTCCATGGCAACCTCGACCATCCTGTTGACGATGGCGGCAATGGGCAAGAACGACGACACCGATGTGGTGGAGCCGGTTGATGACAACACCATCGACCATGCCTTTTCAACCTTGGGCCGTGACGCCCAAAATCGCCAGATTCTGGAAGAATCCACCAACCAACTTGACCGTATCGGTCAGGTGGACCACGACACTCCCGTAGCAGAGCGCGGGGCAGCTGAACAGAAGGAGGATGATAAATAATGACTGACGCTGTAGCTCAACTCCTTCCGCTATTCCCAGCGGTCCCGCTGATTGCAGCAGCCTTTGCACTGCTAGCACCGTGGCGTGCGGTGCGCGATTCCATCATGTTGATCATCCCGGGCATGGGAATCTTCGCTGGCCTGGGGCTGCTGATGTACACCATGAATAACGGGGTAGTTGCCCACACAGTGGGCCTATACCAAGGCAATGTGGGTATCCCGTTTGCTGCGGATGCTTTCTCCGCGTTGATGATCATCACCACGATGATTGTCGCTTTTGGTGCCAACTGGTTTGCCATTGCGGGCGGGGAGACCAAGTCTCGCTTTTATCCATCGCTCACCTTGATTTTGATTACCGGTGTCTGCGGTGCGTTGCTTACTGCTGACCTCTTTAACTTCTTCGTCTTTATTGAGGTTATGCTTCTGCCGTCTTATGGCCTTATCACCATGTCTGGTACTTGGTCGCGTCTGGCAGCCGGACGTGCCTTCGTCTTGGTGAACCTTTTCGCCTCCACCTTGCTGGTCGTTGGCGTGGGTTATATGTATTCGGTTACCGGCGCGGTTAACCTTGGCGCATTGAAGGGTGCGGCAGCAGGTAACGGGCCCGTCACCGTCGCCGCGGGTTTGATTCTCATTGCAATCACCGCCAAGGCCGGCGTATTCCCTGTGCAGTCGTGGTTGCCTCGCACTTACCCGGGGACCTCAGCTGCGGTGATGGGCCTGTTTTCCGGCCTGCACACCAAGGTGGCCGTGTACATGCTCTATCGCCTCTACGTGCAGCTATTCGGTCTGGATCAGCGCTGGAATGTGTTGATCATCGTGATCATGATCATCTCCATGATGATCGGTGCCTTTGGCGGCCTAGCGGAGAACTCCATTCGCCGCGTGCTCGGCTATCAGATGCTCAACGGCATGCCTTTCATCTTGGTAATGCTTGCTTTTACCTCTGATGACCCACGCCGCGCACTAGCAGCCGGCATTATGTACACGATTCACCACATGTTGACTGTTGGTTCGCTGATCTTGGCTTCTGGCGCCATTGAGGAAACCTACGGCACGGGCCTGCTAACCAAGCTGTCCGGTCTCGCTCGTCGGGACCCCATTATCGCGTGGATTTTCGCTGCCGGTGCATTCTCCGTCGTAGGCTTCCCGCCGTTCTCCGGCATGTGGGGCAAGCTGATGATCGTCTTCGAGATTGCCCGGGTAGGAGGCGCGTGGGCGTGGATCGCTATCGCGGCTATCATCATTGCCTCCTTTGCCGCCTTCTTGGCCATGCTGCGCGTATGGCGCAAGGTTTTCTGGGGCAAGGGCTTGCCGGAAGATAAGGTTCCGGATGAACTGATCATCCGCAAAAAGCTCATGGCCCCCTCTGCCGCACTCATCCTTGGTTCGCTGTGCATGTTCATTTTCTCTGGAATCGTTCTGGACGTTGTGGATAGCGCCTCGGAGCAGCTGCTTGATACCACCGCTTATACTGAAACCGTCTTGGGAGACGAGCCGATTGCCGTTCCCAATATCGATGAAATTCAGGAGGGCCGTTAAATGAACGCAGTGGTGTATGCATTGTGGCTCATTAAGGAAATCTTTGTGGCCGGCATTAGCCTGGCGATGGCGGCCTTTAAGCCAGATAACGAATACCACCCGGTTATCATTCGTTATCCACTGCGTGTGACTGGCGCATGGGAGATCTTCTGGTTTACTTCTTCTATTACCGCAACGCCGGGAACGCTTTCGTTGGGTTTGCGCGAGCCACCCCGCAAGGGGCTGCCGCGCATCGTGCTGGTGCAGGCCGTTCAGGGATCTGACCCGGCGGCAATCGTGGCTGACTTGGCTGATATGGAGCAGCGCCTTGCCCCACGGGTGAAAGACATCGACTACGGCGTCCCAGGCCAAGGAGAGACGACGGAATTGGATGAGGCTTTCTACGAGTATCCCCTCGAATCTGTCGGTCGCTTTATGCGCTCGCCTGACTTGGCGCGGGCGGAGGACACTCCGCTTTCAGAAAGCGAAGCGGACGTCGAAAAGCCGAAGCGTCATGCCCGGAACATAAAACGCAGGAAGGAGACCGAGCGATGATTGATTTTGCCACACTGTCCCCGTTCGGCTGGGTCGTATTTGTATGCGTATTCATCATTGGCATCGCCACATGGTGCGGCGTGCTGCTTGCACTGCGCACACGCGATGAGCTCACTCGCGCAATTACGTCTGACATCGTGTTCTACGGCATGATCTGCATGTACTTGGCATGGTCGATGACCAATAACGCCCCGATGGCCTACTACATTGCACTCCTCGGCGCCATTGCCGCAGGCGTGCTGCCCACGCTATCTATGGCCCGCATTATCTCGAAGGGCAGGCGATAAAATGGCTATTTCTGAGATTATCGCCTCGGTGCTACTTATTATCGCCACCATTTTGGTGGTCGCGACGGTTATATCCCTGTGGCGGGCGCCCGACGCATTGACGCGCGCTAACCTGCTGGGGCCCACCGTGGGTCTTGCGGTACCGCTGATTATCGTGGCCAAACTAGTTGTAGATTTTGGCCGCGATGGCTTTTCCCTGTGGCTACTCATTCAAGCACTGATCGCCTGCTTCGGCGTGTGGATTATCAGTTCAGTAGGTTCCTTCTACCTGGGACGTTCCATCTACGGCGTAACAGTTACTGACGTCAAACACGCCAAGCATAACCACAAAAAAGTCCAAACCGTGCAAGCCAAGGAAGACGATATCTAGTCACCCTCAGCGCCTTCTGGCGGCGAGTCTTATCTGCAATAGCGCTCAATGGCGGAAATGCAGACGAGCTCGCCGCCTTTTGGTTTTACTGGATTGTGGCATTCACCGGACCCTAGATTCATGACGCGAAAATAGTGCACAGCAACTGCCGTGCTCGGGCTAGAATGGATGCACACTATTCGGTGCTTCTAGCCCGCCCCGAAGAGAAAACAAGGAGTAACAATGAAACTCATCACGGCCATCGTTAAGCCCTTTACCCTGCCGGAAATCCGTCAGGCGCTAGAGCAGCAGGAAGTACGCGGTCTCACTGTTACTGAAAGCCAGGGCTTTGGGCAGCAGCGAGGGCATAGCGAGGTATATCGCGGAGCAGAATACGCCACCGATTTTGTGCCTAAGGTCAAGCTGGAAGTAGTAGCGGCGGATGACCACGCTGAAGACATCATCAATGCCATTGTGGATGCTGCCTACACTGGCAAAATCGGCGATGGCAAGCTGTGGGTAACCCCAGTAGAAGATGCCATTCGTGTACGCACCGGGGAGCGCGGCGAGGCGGCATTGTAAAACCAGTATGCTTACCGCCGCACAGATTCGCGCCGAGGCCCATGCCTCGGCGCTTCGTGTATTGCGCAGCCTCGAGCTCCCAGTGGGGACTGCGCTCGCTGCCACCGGGTCCTTCGCCCGCAATGAGATGACCCCGCAATCGGATATTGACGTCATCCTTATCTATCCGGAAGGCCACGATCCAGACCCAGCGCTGGTGGAGAAGTTGTGGTTGCCCGTATGGGATGCCAAGTATCGCCTAGATTATGCTTTGCGCACCCCGCGGGAGTGTGCGGCAATAGCTGCAGAGGATGCTTCTGCTGGCTTTGCACAGTTGGACTTGGCCTTTGTCGCAGGGCGCAAGATATTAGTGGATGAGGCGCGGGCACAGCTGCTCGCAGCGTGGCGGCGCCAGCTGCAGCGCGGCTTTGATGACTTTGTGGATACCGCGATTATTCGCTGGAAGCGCTCGGGCGCGGTAGCAGCAATGACGAATCCAGACTTGAAAAATGGCCGTGGGGGACTGCGCGATATTCAGCTTCTGCGCGCGATGGCTTTGGGTAACCTGTGCGACTTTCCTGATCTAGACGTCGAAAAGCAGCTGCTTCTCGACGTCCGCACACTCCTGCATGTCAAAGCCCGACGCCACCGCGATATCTTAGACCCCGAGTTCGCCGCGGACGTGGCTGCGGATTTGGGCTTTGAAAACCGATATGCCTTAACCGCCGCTTTGGTAGGCGCTGCAGCCACTGTTAATAAGGCCGTAGAACGCGGCCTGGCCACCGCCCGAGGGGTGCTGGGGAGAAATGCGCTGGCGGCGGGCCGCGGGCAGCGCCGTCCACTCGATGTGGACGTGGTGGCAGAGGGCGGCGTTATCTACCTTTCGCGCAAACCGAATGTGGAGGATCCGTGGTTGCTTACGCGCGTGGCAGCTGCCGCGGCGCGCACGGGATATACCATCGCCGAGACCACCTGGCACCAGCTCCAAAAATTGCCGAATCTGCCGCCACGCTGGCCGCGAGCAGCGGTGGATGATTTCTTCGCCATTTTGTCGTCCCCGCAATATACGCCGCGGGTTATTCAGGATTTGGACCGCTATGGCTTGTGGGAACGTCTAGTGCCGGAATGGGGGCATGTGCGCGGTTTGTTGCCGCGCGAGCGCAGCCACGTCAGAGCGGTGGACCATCATCTCATTGCGACGGTTACTCGGTGCGCGGAGGTGCGCACCTCGGTAGCTCGCCCTGATCTATTATTGCTGGCCGCGCTTTACCATGACATTGGTAAGGGCTACGAGCGCCCCCACGCTCAGGTAGGCGCGGAAATGATAGCTCGCCAGGCAGCCCGCATGCGGTTGAGCGTGGCCGATAGGTCGCGTGCTCAAATTCTGGTGGCAGAGCATACCACCTTAGCGCGGCTAGCTGCGACAATGGACCCGTTCTCCGATGCCGCTCGCGACGCATTGTTGGCCGCAGCGCATTACGATCCGCTGATTATTTCGCTGCTGGCGGTATTGGCTAAGGCTGATGCACAATCGACAGGGCCTAGCGTCTGGACACCGCGGGTAGAGCAAGCGCAGAAGCTTATCGTCTCGCGCGCTCTGGAAGCACTCAAACCAGGCGTCCTTCAGCGCCCCGCGGTGCACGTGCCGCTATCTACTGAGGGCGTTGCGCTTACGGTGGATTGGGAAGACCAAGAAGTTACTGTGTCCTGGTGTGGCTCCTCCAAAGGGGAGCTCAAGCGCATTTTTGCCTTGCTGTCCGCTTTGGGGTGGACCATCGTGCGGGCCAATATCGTCAAAGAGGATGACGGTACTTATAAGGCGGAGTTTTTCATCCGCACCGTACAACAGACCCTCAAGGAAGCGGCCCAGGAGATAAGGTTTATCCAGTCTTATAACTCCCGTACCTATACGGAGCTGCCAGATATCGAGGGAGAAGTAACCACCGCGGCTTTTGATGTGGGCGGCATCTTGGTGATCCGTACCGTCGAGCGCATTGGTGCTTTGGGGCACTTGATAGAGGCATTGCCAGACTTTGTGTGGCTGCGCCATGAGATTATGGGCGCGACAATGATCGTCAATGTCTTCCTTGCCGGGGAGGCTTCCCGCGCTACGGTGGTGGGGAATGTGACCAGGGCCCTGGCAAGGGACTAAGATTAAATAGTTGAACTTTAGATCGATCTAAATTAAGGGAGCGCATCCGTAGTGTTTGACTCACTATCAGACCGCCTACAGTCAGCCCTGGCGGGCCTGCGCGGTAAGGGCAAACTGACCGAGGCTGACATTAATGCCACCGCCCGCGAGATCCGCCTCGCGCTGCTGGAAGCTGACGTGTCTTTGACCGTCGTCCGTGGCTTTATCAAGCGCATCAAGGAACGTGCCCGTGGCGCGGAAGTCTCTGAGGCGCTCAACCCAGCCCAACAGGTAGTTAAGATCGTCAATGAAGAGCTCATTGAGATCCTCGGCGGCGAAACTCGCCGCCTGAACCTAGCGAAGAACCCGCCGACAGTGATCATGCTCGCCGGTTTGCAGGGTGCCGGTAAGACCACGTTGGCCGGCAAGCTGGCCAAGCACCTGGCCAAGCAAGGGCATACCCCGATGCTGGTGGCCTGTGACTTGCAGCGCCCAGGTGCGGTGCAGCAGCTACAGATCGTCGGCGAGCGCGCCGAGGTGCCGACCTTCGCGCCAGATCCGGGTACCTCCCTGGACTCCAATGAGCATGAAATGGGTACCTCCCACGGTGATCCGGTGGACGTCGCCAAGCGCGGTATTGCTGAAGCCAAACAGAAACAGCACGATGTGGTCATCATCGATACCGCCGGCCGCTTGGGCATTGATGAGACACTGATGACGCAGGCGCGCAATATCCGCGATGCCGTGAACCCAGACGAAGTCCTCTTTGTCATCGACTCCATGATCGGCCAAGATGCCGTTCAGACTGCCGAGGCTTTCCGCGATGGCGTGGACTTTACCGGTGTGGTTCTCACCAAGTTGGACGGTGATGCCCGCGGTGGCGCGGCCCTGTCTATTCGTGAGGTCACCGGCAAGCCTATTATGTATGCCTCTACCGGTGAGAAGCTCGATGATTTCGATGTCTTCCACCCCGAGCGCATGTCCAGCCGCATTTTGGGCATGGGTGACTTGCTTTCCCTCATCGAGCAGGCCGAGGCCACCTTGGATCATCAGAAAGCCGAGGAGGCCGCCTCCAAGCTTGGTTCTGGCGAGCTGACGCTGAATGACTTCCTTGAGCAGATGCTGATGATCCGCAAGATGGGGCCCATCGGCAACCTGCTGAAGATGATGCCCGGCGGCAAGCAGATGAATGAGATGGCCGCCATGGTGGATGAAAAGCAGCTGGACCGCATCCAGGCCATCATCCGTGGTATGACTCCGCAGGAGCGTGAGGATCCGAAGATCCTCAATGCTTCGCGCCGCAAGCGTATTGCTAATGGCTCTGGCGTGAGCGTTTCTGAGGTCAACCAGCTCATCGAGCGCTTCAACCAAGCTAAGAAGATGATGTCTAAGATGGCTGGCCAATTCGGCATGGGTGGTATGGGTGGCCGCTCTGCTACCAAGAAGAAGCCGAAGGGCCGCAAGGGTAAAAACGGCAAGCGCAAGAAGGGCAAGGGCGGCGGCGGAAACCGCGGCCCGAAGATGCCGGGCGGAATGCCGGGCATGGGCGGAATGCCAGGTATGCCCGGTGGTGGCGGCATGCCGTCCATGGAAGAACTGCAAAAACTCCAGCAGCAAATGGGCGGCGGCGGCATGCCGGGGATGCCGGGCATGCCAAAGATGCCGAAGGGAATGGAAAATATTGATCTCAACAACTTGGACTTTGGCAAGGGCAAAAAGTAGCGTGCCCCAGTCTTAAGGCATAGCAAAGGAGGCTCCCACGTTATTGTGGGAGCCTCCTTCGTTCTATGCAGGCAGTTGGGTGCCTTATCCCCAGCGCCCGTGCTCGTAGGCGTTGGCGCGTGTTCGCGCGCTATGGCCTAGACGGCGTCGTCGTGCACAGTGTTGGGGTAGGGGACTGGGTTGGCATGTGGCTTGCCGGCGTCGGTAGGTGCGGCGGGTGCCGGCTCCACAGCTGCTGCGGCCTGCTCCGGGGGGATATCAGGGGCTTGCTGTTGGACCTTTTCCCCGTTGAGGAATGGCTTCAGGGCCTCTCGAATCATGGGCATAGCCGATTCCGCGAAGGCATTGGTGATGTGGTGCATGTCGCGGTAGACCATCGTATTGCCGATGATGACTGGGCAGTCACCATTGTCATCGCAGAACCACGGGGCGGTATCTACCGAGAGCATATTCTGGTACTTCGAGAGCACTACTGCACCGGGGTCATAGGGCTGGTAGACCTGCTCAAAGCGCATGCCGCAACCATAGGCATCTTCGGTGGCTACATAGCACTCATCGAACTCGCGCGGACGGCCTTCCTCATCGAAGCCCCACGGGTTATCGCGGAAGCCCAAGAAGGGGATATCGCGCTCGGCTAATTCATCCCAAAATGCCTGGTAGCCAGCGGGAACAGCATCGGGGCCCGTGCCGTACTCATTTTGCGGGCGCGTGGTATTTGAAATCACCAAGGCTGGGTTTGCTTCTTCGATGCGATCCATCACCAGTTTGCCCCATTCGGCGCACTCAGGGGTCACGGTGACATCGTCACCCAGCTCGATGGGGCAACCTTGGCGTAGCAGCGGAACCAATTTAAAGCCCATTTCCTTGCCCAAGCGGTCAAGCGCGGAAGAATACTGTTCCGCGTGGGAGCCGCCTACCAAATAGACTTCCTTTTCTGCGTTTGTGTCACCGAAAATGCACGGAGTTTTGCCGTCTTTGCGGGTTTCGAAGAAGAAATCAGCGGGCTGGCTATCCGGAACAAAGCACCAATTAGCAGCCACTGGTGGCTGGATGCCGCCGGCCAGAATTGGGTCAGGCTTAATCTCTACATTATCCGGTGGGGTGAGGTGATTGATGAACGTCGTCGCACCGGGGTAGAGGGAAGGATTCAGAAGTTCTGCGTCGGCATCATCAAGCGTGCGCATCCACAGCGGCTGAATGGCCAGAAGGCCGACAACGGCCGCAGCAACCACGACACCACCGACGCCGCGAGCAGCGCCTGCCGGCTTCCGCAATGTCGATAGGCCCTTGCGTACCGGCAGATCCTCGGCGGTGGGGCGCTTGCGATGCTGGCGCAGTGGCCGCTCCAAAAAGCGGTGCGTGAGGTCCGCCAGCACCAGTGAAATGGCGATAATGATAACGCCCAGCCACCACGATGGGGTTTCTTGACCCAAATAAGAGGTGGACAGGATAAGCAGAGGCCAGTGCCATAGGTAGAGCGGATAGGCTACATCGCCCAGCCAGCGGGCCTGTTTGGAGGCCATGGCCTTGGAAATCTTGCCACCGCCACCCAAGATGATGAGCACGGCGCCGCCCAGCGGCAAGAGCGAAAGCGGGCCAGGATACGCGGTGGTATCGGCGATGATGGCACCGGTAAAGATGAGCATCACAAGGCCCAAACCCGTAAAGAGGTCATAAAGGCGGGGCGGAATCTTCCAGGCGGAACCGTAGATGGCTAGGACAGCACCCAAGGTCAACTCCCAAGCGCGTGACCAGGTGGAGTAGTAGTTCTCCGGGGTGCCGTAGAGGCCGTGGCGTGAAGCATAGGCGAAGGAGGCAATGGTGGCCACAATGAGGATCGGGCCCGCAATCTGGTTGACTGTGGGGAAGCTGCGCTTACCCAGTGGTTGGTGCTTCGGCCGGAACTTCATGATGGCTGCCAAGATGATCGCAAAGGCAATGCCCATGATGTAGAACTGGCCCTGTACGGCCATGGACCACATGTGCTGCAGCGGGGAGGTATCCGCTGCGGCCGCCGTGTAGTCGGCGTTTTGTTCCGCTAACTCCCAGTTTTGGTAGTACAGCATGGTGGCGGTGATCTGCTGGGTGAGCTCGGTGCGCATGAGCTGCGGGGTGAAAATGCGCACCAGAATGTAGGTCACGCCAATGACCAAAACTAAGCTGGGTACCAAACGTCGCAGGGTGCGCCAGATGGGCCACCAAGGGTTTAAAGAAGCGTTGGGCTTGCTGGCGTAGCGCAGCTGGGAGCCCAAGAAGAAGTAGCCGGATAGCAGCAAGAATACGTCCACGCCGCCGGAAACGCGTCCAACGAAGACGTGGTAGATAACTACTAGGCCGATGGCAATACCGCGTAGACCATCAAGGTCATAGCGGTACCGGAAATTTCGCGGTGATTCTTTAGTCATAAACTGTCTTTTCGTGCGTCAACGCCTTTACAGTGAGGCAGAAAGCGCGCCATACATATGGAACCAAATGTCTATATTCGGCCCTTAAGGCTACTCTGCTTTAGCATCGATGGCATAACGAACCTGCGTGAGTGGCGTCGTGATTTTAAAATTGCAGATACTCGCGCTAAAATACTTCAGGTTATCTACTCGGATACTCCGGGCTAGGTAATCCACAGAACGTAATATTCTGCGTAGCACCGTTCCCGTCTACGGTCGGCCGGTATGTCACGCGCAGATTAAATCCAAGGGTTGAACCGGCGCACTACCTGGTGCGCGTCTGTACTGCCCAGTGACTAGAAAAGGAGCCGTCATGGCTGTCAAGATTAAGCTGCAGCGTTTGGGCAAGGTCCGCGCTGCTGAGTACCGCGTTGTTATTGCTGATGCCCGCACCCGTCGTAACGGCAAGGTAATCGAGAACATTGGTATTTACCACCCGAAGGAAGAGCCTTCCCTCATCCAGATCGATTCTGAGCGTGCGCAGCACTGGCTGTCCGTCGGCGCGCAGCCAACCGAGCCGGTTCTTGCTCTGTTGAAGGTCACCGGTGACTGGCAGAAGCACAAGGGTCTGCCTGGTGCAGAAGGCACCCTGAAGGTTGCTGAGGAGAAGAAGTCCAAGCTGGAGATCTTCAACGAGGCACTGGCTGAGGCTAACAACGGCCCGACCATCGAGGCCATCACCGAAAAGAAGAAGAAGGCCAAGGAAGAGGCTGAGAAGAAGGCCGCTGAGGAAGCTGCTGCTGCAGAGGCTGCCGCTGCTGCTGCCGGCGAAGCTGATGCCGAGGCCGAGGAGAAGGCTGAGGAAGCTTCCGAGGAGTCTGCAGAGTAATCTTCCTTCCTTTGCTAAGCGCGCAGCGCTTCTAACTTCGGGCCCTGCCTACACCACTGTGCAAGTTGTGTAGGCGGGGCCTTTGTGTTGTGTGGATGAAATCAACCGGCCCAAAGAGATGACCGCGCACGCATCTCCTTGGTGGAGGTGCGTGCGCGGTCATTTTTAGAAAAGGTACGTTGAAACCCTGCAAGCTACAACGGGTGGGGGAGGGTGAATGTTTCCCTTAGCTCTGTGGCTTGTAGTCGGCATAGCGACTGTAGACATTAGACGGATCTTTAAAGTCCATGCCACGCAGGCCGCCGGCAACAACCGGAGCAAAAAGTTCTAGGATTTGCTCGCGTGGTAGCTGTGACATGGGGCCGTTGACGGCAAGAACGGTAAAGCCATGGATGGTAGACCATGCCAAAAGGGCGTTCTGCATGAAATATGTGGGGTCAGTAGTATTGTCCAAAGCTTGCGCGTGGCGGGCGAGAAGGGCGAAGAAATCGCGAATCTGCTGAAGGTGATCCATCTTCGGATCATCTTCGGTGTGTGGATCCACACCGAGCATGAAGCGCAGCGCCTTCCATTCCAACATGCAACGGAAGAAATTGGTCTCATCCAAGGCAAACTCGAGGTAAGTGTAACCGATTTGCACCAAGTGCTCTGGAAAATCCAAGTGCCCGGCAGCCTCAGTAGTCTCATGCAGGCGCCGGACCAGTTCGTCGGTGGCAAGCTCTGCTACCTTATCGTGTAGTTCTTCTTGATCCTTGAAGTGGCGGTAGGCGGAGGTAGGGGATACTCCGGCTTCGCGGGTAACGGCACGGACCGTGATGGCATTGGGGCCGCTTCGCTTGCCTAGCTGGACTGCGATGCGGAGCAGCTCATCGTGGAGGTTTCCATGATGGTAAGGCTTATTATGCGATTCCATGAGAGTCATTTTATCACCGAAACTTATGTTCCTATAAACTATTTTGTCAGCATAGTGAGCAACAAAATTGCGGGGGTAGAGGTACCGGAATCCGCAGCTGCAGCCTCGACTTTATGCACCTCATATGCAGGAAGATGCACGATCGTGTCCGGCGTAAGGGTGACGGTTTCTTCACCATAAGTGAAGTTGAGCTGCCCGCGGAGCGTCTGCACGATAATGGGATGAGCGGCCTTGTGGTCCGGTAGGGACTGTCCTGGTGCAAAGCTAAAGAGAATGAGATTAGCGCCATCGGTGCTCAAGACGCGCTGTACTCCTGGGCGGGGCCGCTGCGGATCCGTATCCGGTGCGATATCGAGCAAATTAAGTGTAGTCATAGCGGAAGCAGTGCCCAGATGGGAAGCCGTGCCAAAAGTATCCGGGGAATTGGTAGGTGAATCGCTCATGTGCCTACTTTAACGACAATGAGCCCCAGAAACTGGAACTTTTTCGAAGTAGCTGAAAACCCATCACTGACAAGGGAAAAGGCTCGTGCTGTAGAATTTCCGCTATGGAATTGATGATTGGTCGCGTGATTAAATCGCACGGCGTGAAGGGTGAAGTAGTAATCGAGGCCACTACTGACGAACCGGAGGTGCGCTTTGCGGTGGGGGAAGCGCTCCATGGCACGCAGGGCAAAAAAGAGCACACGCTAACTATCAAGGCAGTCCGCACTCACAAGGGAAGGCTGCTCGTTACCTTCGAAGAAGTAAAAGACCGCAATGTGGCGGATAGCCTGCGCGGCACGAAGTTTTTCGCCGCGCCGCTCGATAACGATGATGGCGGTTTTTATGACCATGAGCTGGAAGGACTACGCGTACTTCTGGCGGGCAAGAACATTGGTGAGGTTACGTCGGTCATCCACGGTGGAAGCCAAGATTTGCTAGAGGTAAATCTCGACACTGGCAAGAAAGCACTCATTCCTTTCGTGCATGCCATTGTTCCTGACGTGGACCTTGCAGCAGGGACGTGCACCATTGACCCGCCGGAAGGATTGCTGGACCTATGAGGCTTGATGTTGTCACCATCTTTCCGGAGTACTTGGAGCCGTTGCGGCATGCACTTTTAGGAAAAGCCATTGAACAAGGTCGCCTTGAAGTAGGCGTACATGATCTGCGGCAGTGGGCGACTGATGCGCATAAGTCTGTCGATGATTCGCCGGTCGGCGGTGGCCCTGGCATGGTTATGAAGCCGGAAGTATGGGGGCCGGCACTCGATAGTGTTGCTGCTCAGGAAAGTGCACCGAACCTAGAATCGGCCCTTCCGCACTTGAACCGTCCCCGCCACGATGAGCTTGAAGGAGTAGAGGCGCACGCCTATGCGGTTGACGCCCAGCCCGAGGAGGATAGTGACCTCCCACTGCTCATTGTGCCTACCCCAACGGGACAGCCGTTTAGTCAAGCGGATGCGCGTGCGTGGTCGACTGAGGAGCATATCGTCTTTGCTTGCGGGCGTTATGAGGGAATCGATCAGCGTGTGGTGGATGATGCCGCGCGTCGCTACCGCGTCCGCGAGGTATCCATCGGTGATTATGTGTTGATCGGTGGGGAAGTAGCGACGTTGGTAATTGCAGAGGCCGTCGTGCGACTCATTCCAGGCGTGCTGGGCAATAAGCGCTCCCATGAAGAGGATTCCTTTTCTGATGGTCTCTTGGAGGGCCCGAGCTATACCAAGCCGCGAGAGTGGCGGGGTCTGGCCGTACCGGACGTTTTGACCTCGGGAAACCACGCCTTGGTGGATAAGTGGCGGCGCGAACAAGCATTATTGCGCACCTGGCAGCGCCGTCCCGAGCTGCTGGAAGTAGCAGAGCTAGACAAGGATGATAGGGCTTTCATTGCGCAGTTGGAGCAGGAAGCTAAGGCTAAGGGTGAAGGCTAATGGAGGTTAGTGCTGATCTTTCCTTGCTTCTAGGAACTCGAGAGAATGAGGATTGCCTCGCAGGACTGCCTGACAGGCTACGTGCTCAGGGCTTTCATCCAGCTAGCATTTTCGTCATTCAGGTAGCGGAATCATGCCCGGAGAGCAGCCCGTTAGCGCAGGAATACCGTTTCAGGTTTGGTCAGCGACCGCAGGGAATTCCGGTGTGGCGGCTTATAGTTAACGGTGAGACCGCACACCCCTTAGCCACCGTGGCCCCCACTGTGGCGGAATGTTTGCCCCCGGAAGCGCTGTGGTTGGGGAGCGCGGAAATCGGTTTTACAGAGATGGGGCTTGGTACCCCAGCGGTATGGCGAGCGGAAGCTGCGTAATAGGCGCCGACGAGGAAATTAATTGCCGCATTTTCACGCTAAATCTGCAGCGCTTAGGCCGTCTGGGGTTATAGTTAGGGGGACATTCCCTCCAATTTTCTATTCCCAAGGTGGTCCCTAAACCATGACGGCTCCCAATGGCAATAATTACGGTGGATTTAACCAGCAGCCGCCCCAGTACAACCAACAGTATTATCCCCAGCAGAACAATGGCGGCGTCAGCGGTGCCACGATCGCTGCGATTATCGCAGCCATTGTGGCGGTAATCGCGGTGGCTGCCATGGTCATTATGTTCGTGACCAATAACCAGAGCGATTCTACGGATAGCGCTGCAGGGGATAGCCAATTCCAGCAGGCGGATGCGAATAGCGGATCCGGAACTGGGTCGGGGTCCGGCAAGAAGTCCGGTTCCTCCAAGGATTCTGCAGAGGATGAGGACTCCAGCCCGGTCACGGTGACCGAGACCAAGGAAGCCCCGGCACCAGCACCGGCACAGGCTGGTTCCGCTGGCTCCAGCAATGGACATTCCTGGGGTGATTACCCTAACTATTATGCGACTGGCCCGACTTCCAGTCCTTTTGCTCGCAACGTCTACACCGCTTTTATGAATAACTGGGTTGCGGGTGGCGGCACCAACGTCACCTTGAGTGTCTATTCGCCGAGCACCGGTCGTACCTACACCATGTACTGCTCCGGCAGCTCCGCCCGGGTTACTTGCACCGGCGGCAAGAACGCCCGCGTGGTTATCCACTAGGCACGCGCCGCACCTTCCTCCTTTCCTTGCTGGAAAGGAGGTTTTGCGTTGAGGGGGGCGTCGGCAAGCGAAGGCGGTGAAGGGGCAGTGCGGTAAATTGGGTGGGTCTAATCCCAAACCTCGAGAAAAGAGTGAGGAGACCACGTGAATATTGCGGCAACCATCGCCGCCGAGCTCAACGTAAAGGAAACGCAGATTTCCACCGCGTTGCAGCTGCTTGCGGAGGGCAATACTGTGCCTTTTATTGCCCGCTACCGCAAGGAGGCCACCGGCGGGCTGGATGACTCCCAGCTGCGCACTATTGAGGAGCGCGCGAACTACCTGAAGGAATTGCAGGAGCGTAAGGAGACCATCCTTGCGGCGATTGAGGAGCAGGGCAAGCTTAGCGACGCCCTGAAGAAACAAATCCTTGCCTGCGAAACCAAGGCGCGCCTGGAGGACCTGTACCTGCCGTATAAGAAGCGCCGCAAAACTAAGGCGGATATTGCCCGCGAGGCCGGCCTAGAAGAGCTGACCGATAAGCTCATCGCGGATCCTCACGCCACCCCAGAAGACCTAGCGCAGGCCTTCCTTTGCGAGGGCTTTGAAGATACAAAGAAAGCCCTCGACGGCGCCCGCGCCATCCTGGTGGATCGCTTCGCACTGGACGCTGACCTGGTGGGTGAGGCGCGAGAGCGCATGTTTACTAAGGGTGTTATGGGCGCGCACGTCATTGAGGGCAAGGAAGCAGAAGGGGCGAAGTTTAAGGATTACTTCTCCTTCAACGAGCCTTTCCACACATTGCCCTCGCACCGCATTTTGGCGCTCCTGCGGGGCGAGAATGAAGGCGTATTGCAATTGCAGCTTGATGCTGGCGATGACGCGGACTATGAGGACGTTATTGCCTCCCGTTTCGAACTGGATCGCTCCTCCAAGTGGCTTGCTGACGCAGTCCATTGGGGCTGGCGCACCAAGCTTTATATTTCCTCCAGCCTGGATGTACGTATGCGCCTGAAAGAAGTGGCAGAGGAAGGTGCGCTCAAGATTTTTGCCACCAATTTGCGGGATGTGCTACTTGCTGCGCCGGCAGGTCAGCGTGCCACCATTGGCCTGGATCCGGGATACCGCAATGGCGTCAAGTGTGCGGTTGTAGACAAAACCGGCAAAGTGCTCGATACCACTATTGTCTACCCGCACCAGCCGCAGAATCAGTGGAGCCAGGCGTTACAGACCTTGTCTACCTTGTGCGCCAAGCATTCGGTGGACCTTTTGGCCATCGGAAATGGTACTGCCTCCCGTGAGACCGAGAAGCTCGCCCAGGAGATTGCGGACCTCATCAAGCAGGCCGGAGGCCAGCGTCCCACGCCCGTCGTAGTCTCAGAGTCCGGCGCTTCGGTGTATTCTGCCTCGCAGCTGGCGGCGGCGGAATTCCCCGATATGGATGTCTCGCTGCGTGGTGCAGTCTCCATCGCTCGTCGTTTGCAGGATCCTCTGGCGGAGCTGGTAAAGATCGATCCGAAGGCTATTGGGGTGGGGCAGTATCAGCACGATGTTAACCAGACCGCGCTCGCTCGCACCCTTGATGGTGTGGTGGAAAGTGCCGTGAACGGCGTGGGCGTAGATCTCAACACTGCTTCCGTCCCGCTGCTGGAGCGGGTGGCTGGAGTTAATTCCACCATCGCTGCCAATATCGTGGCTTACCGCAATGAAAACGGCTCCTTTGCTTCCCGTAAGGAACTGAAGAAGGTGCCGCGTCTCGGACCTAAGGCGTTTGAGCAGTCAGCCGGCTTCCTTCGCATCAATGGCGGCACCGATCCATTGGATGCCTCCGCCGTGCACCCTGAGGCTTATCCAGTTGTCTCCCGCATTGCGGAAAAGACCGGTCTGGGCATTTCCGAGCTTATTGGCAATACCCGCGTACTTTCCAAGCTTGCGCCAGCAGATTTTGCAGATGAGACCTTTGGTATCCCTACGGTGACCGATATCATCGCTGAGCTGGATAAACCCGGCCGCGACCCGCGTCCGGAATTTAAGACCGCAACCTTCAAAGAGGGGGTACATAAGGTCTCCGATCTCACCCCGGGAATGATCCTTGAGGGCACAGTTACCAACGTGGCGGCCTTTGGCGCTTTTGTGGACGTTGGAGTACATCAGGACGGCCTCGTCCATGTTTCTGCCATGAGCCACAAGTTCGTCTCTGATCCGCACGAGGTCGTGCGCTCTGGCCAAGTGGTCAAGGTAAAAGTCATGGAGGTCGACGTCGAGCGGCAGCGCATCGGCTTGTCTTTGCGCCTCGATGATGAACCGGGGCAGCAGGCTCCCAAGCGCCGTGGCGATGCGCAACATGCCGCAAACTCTGCCGCCAGGGGAGAAGGGAAGCGCTCCGGACACAAATCCGGGCGCGGTTCCCGGGGCGGCTCGCGCGGCCGCACTGGCGGACGAGGTGGCTCCGGCGGTGGTGGTGCCATGGCCGATGCCCTGAAGAAAGCAGGCTTTTAGCCGCTGTGGGCTAGCCTTTTTAACTGCTGCTTTTGCTCCCATCGTTGCCTACGGTGGGAGCTTTTGCATGCCTGGGGGAGAGAGATTTCCTCCACGCCGTGGAGTCCATTGCGTGCCCATATTGTCTCACAATGGTAAGTTTGGCAAAACTAAGTAAAAGGCGCGTGGTGCCATGTCAATTGCAAGGAGAAGGAAATGAGCAAAGCGGCTACATCCAGCCATGGCAGGGGAGTATTGGGTTGGCACCGCGTATTGGATTGGCGTCCGCGCAGTGCATTGGCACGAGTACTCATCGTGTTCTTCCTGGTTGCGCCCATTATTGTTGCCGGAACCATGATGTGGGCTATGTGGGACCCGTCCAAATACATGCGCAAAATTGACCTAGCGGTGGTGAATGAAGACGCGGGCGTCAACAAGCAAGGCGCATATACCAATTGCGGAGATCAGGTGGTAGAAGGTCTGCTGGATACCGATTACCTAAATTTCGCAGAGGTGAATAAGGAGGACGGGGACCAAGGGCTGATAAAGGGAAAATATCTGCTGGTGGTGACCATCCCTCAGGACTTTTCCAAACAGGCGGTGACCATCATCAGCGATAAACCCGTCAAACCTGAAATTCATTTCGCGAGCAATGACTATTACGGCACGAACGGCTCCGTGATTTCTTCCAGCCTCATCCCGCAGGTGCAAACCAGCGTGGAAAATGCAATCTCGAAAAAATATGCTGACCAGGTAATCGAAGGGCTCAATAAGCTAAGCGATGGATTGGGAACTGCCGCCGATGGCGCTGGGCGTCTTGATGAAGGTGCCGGAAAGCTGCAAGAAGGTGGTGGTCGTGCGGTCGCCGGCATAGGTGAGCTGGGGGCCGGCGCAGGAAAGCTGCATGATGGAACTGGTGCGCTCCTTGGTGGCACAACCCGCCTCAATGAGGGAGTCGGGCGACTCGATGATGGTGCCGCTCGCCTGGATGATGGTGCAACGCAACTTGCCGAAGGCTCCGATAAGCTGCTCGCTGGCACTGGCCGTCTCGCCGATGGTGCAGGCCAGATCGATGGTGGGGTTAATCAGCTCACGGGAATGCTCATCCCAGTGCTCAAACAGGCCCAAGTCGTGGTTCCTGCCCTTTCGCAACTGGTAGAGGTACTGCGTAACTTGGGTATGGGGCAACAGGCTGAACAGCTCCACTCGCTCGTATCCAAGCTAGATCCGGCGACGAGTGGAAACATGGTGGAGAAACTAGAACAGCTTTCTCATGGTACCGGCCAGCTGTACTACAACCTTTCAGATCCCAACTCGGAATATCTGGGCGGTATGAACAAACTCAATGGCGGGGCGCACCGTCTCGCTGATGGCACCAAAGAGCTGCACAGCGGCGTTGGAGAACTCAGCAACGGCGCTGCTCAGCTGCACGGTGGAACGAGCCGCCTCCACGATGGAACCGGCACCCTGAAGGCAGGAACAGACCGCTTGGCGGCCGGCGGTGCCGAGCTCAAGGGAGGCATGGATAAGCTAAAGGCTGGTTCTGGTGAGCTCTCGCAGAAGCTGGCAGATGGTGCAGACAAAGCGCCATCTATCTCCAAACCGGAAGACTCGGCTCAAAACATGGCCGTTCCCATCAACTTCACCGCTTCCAATGTGCACCCAGTCCAAACTGTAATAAGCTCCGCGGACCCTACCCGCAAAGACATCACCGGCGGCGCCTCTTTGCTCTTAGTGCTTGTCTTCGGCTTCCTTGTCATGCTGCTGGTGGCTATGGTGTTCCCCTATTACCTCGGACGTAAGGGAATTCCAGTCACGCATCCTGCGCGCAGGATACTTCTTGCGTTCTTCACGCTGACTGCGCTCAACTTCATTGTCCTTGCCTTTATGGCGCTGATGTCAGCGACTTTGGGGTGGTCACCGGCTAGCTGGCCGATGATTCTCGGGGTAGTAGCGGCCATCGCGGCGGTGGGCGCGGCGACTTACCAGTTTTTCCACGTGACTTTTGGCCGAAAGATTGGTGGCATCTTCGCCGCGGGACTCTTTGCCCTCGGCGTGATGGTCTTTGGCGGCGTGTGGCCGGTGGCCGCGATTCCCCGCCCGTTGAGCATTATGCACTCTTTCCATCCGATGACCTACGCAAAAGATGCTTTCACGCGTGCCACTGATGGGATTCATGACGCGACCTTCTGGACTGGAATGGCAGCGTTGCTCGGATTTACCCTGATCGCGCTTTTCGCCTCATATATGGTCTTCCGCGCGCGTCACTTGGGTACGGCGAAAATCCTCGATGAGCACCTTGTCCGCTCCCCGGCTGCTGTGGCGGCGTAACTTAGGCAGGGAAGAAAAGTAGTGCCGGGAAGGAAATTTGGTTCCTGCCAGTGCATGTGGAAAAATAGTGCACCGTTCTATGTAACGGGCACGAACCGGTTAGGCTTCACGCCGCTAGGGTCCTCTGTCCCAAACTGAAAAGGAATATTGGCATGTCCAACATTATTGACAAGGTCGATGCAGCACAGCTGCGCGACGATATCCCGTCCTTTCGCCCAGGCGATACCCTCGACGTTAACGTAAAGGTTATCGA
Organism: Corynebacterium nasorum; assembly: GCF_022345765.1. Lineage (NCBI taxonomy): Bacteria > Bacillati > Actinomycetota > Actinomycetes > Mycobacteriales > Corynebacteriaceae > Corynebacterium > Corynebacterium nasorum. Next base: position 148,610 of record NZ_JAKRDR010000001.1, read on the forward strand.
GGGTAACAACGAGCGTGCACAGCTGTTCAAGGGCATCTGCATCCGTCGTCAGGGTTCCGGCATCCGTGAGACCTTCACCGTCCGTAAGGTCTCCTTCGGTATCGGCGTTGAGCGTACCTTCCCGGTTCACTCCCCGAACCTGGAGTCCATCAAGGTCTCCCGCCGCGGCCGCGTTCGCCGTGCGAAGCTGTACTACCTGCGCGATCTGCGCGGTAAGAAGGCTCGCATCAAGGAGCGTCGCTAGTATTAGTGCGCTGCGCGCCACCATCCCCCTTGCACCCTTGTGGGTGCAAGGGGGATTTTTGTGCCTATTGCCAGCTATTTCCTGGTGTCAGCCGGCAGGCTTTAACCGGATAGTTGCCTGTGAATTCTCCAGCCGCGAGGGGGATAAGGCGGGAACCGGGACGTGGGGTTGCTAGGATTTAGCGCGTGAATAAAGACAGCATCTCGCAGGAACAGTCGCCTGAAGGTGAGGGGGCCAACCCCGTAGAGGGGAACGCTTCCCCGCAAGGCGAAGGGGCAACCAAGAAAAAAGACATGCCGTGGCTGCTGGAAACCCTTCTGGTCGTGGCAACGGTCCTTGTTATCGTGGGCCTTTTCCAGAACTTTATCGGACGGCAGTATGTGATCCCTTCCGGCTCGATGGAGCCGACACTGCATGGCTGCGAGGGCTGTACGAATGACCGTATCTTTACGGAAAAGATCTCCTATTACGGCGATGGAGAGCCAGAACCAGGCGATGTTGTCGTCTTCAAAGGCACCGAGGACTGGAATTCCAGCTATGTCTCGCCGCGCTCGTCCAACCCGGTAATCCACGGGGTGCAGGATGCATTGAGCTTTGTATCCTTGGCGCCGCCCGATGAAAATACCCTGGTTAAGCGCGTGATTGCCACCGGTGGGCAGACAGTGTCTTGCCAGGAGGGCGATCCTGCAGTCATGGTTGATGGCAAGCCCATCGAGCAAGACTACGTGCAAGACCCGCCAACGTACCCGGTAGATAAGTCGACAGGCTCGGAAGCTTGTGGAGGCCCGTACTTTGGTCCCGTGGAAGTACCGGAGGGCAATATCTGGGTCATGGGTGATAATCGCACGGCCTCGGCAGATTCTCGCTATCACATGACCGATAAATTCCACGGCACAGTACCGGTGGAAAATGTCCGCGGCAAGGTGAAGTTCGTCTTCTGGCCGTTTACCCGCATCGGTGGCATCGATGACCCGGACATCCAGGAATAAACCTTCTTCCCAACGCCTGCGCACCCGGGATTTTTTCTTCCCCGTGGTGGCAGGTTTTGTCCTGCTGGTGCTGTTACAAGCATTGGTGGGACGGATGTATGTCATTCCTTCTGCGTCGATGGAACCTACCCTGCATGGTTGTCCCGGCTGTGAAAATGATCGCATCGCAGTGCAGAAGGTCAGCTATTACTTCACAGACCCACAACCTGGGGAGGTGGTTGTCTTCGAAGGGCCGGAGTCGTGGAATAACGAGTTTCAGGTCACACGCTCGCGCAATATTATTGTGCGAGGTGCGCAGAATGCTTTGGCGGCAGTAGGGCTTTTGCCCAACGGGGAAAATATCCTCGTCAAGCGGGTAATTGCTACCGGCGGACAAACGGTGAGCTGTGAGGCTGGTGATCCTTCGGTGATGGTGGATGGTCAGCCGATTGATCAATCATTCGTGCTTGATCCACCGGAGATTCCCGTAGACCCCGGCGTTGGCTCCCAGGAGTGTGGCGGCGAGTACTTCGGCCCCGTCACCGTCCCGGAGGGGCATCTCTGGGTAATGGGAGACAATCGCACCAACTCCCTCGATTCGCGTGCGCACTTGGGCGATAACCTACAAGGCACCGTGCCAGTGGATAATATTCGCGGCCGAGTTGAGGCTGTCATCTTGCCTCTATCGCGGTGGGGTGGGGTGGAACACCCAGAGATTTCGCATGCGGCGGCTTAAGCAACGACGCACCTATGAGCTGGCCTTGAGCAAGGCTGGGCTCGGGCCGGTGGCTGGAGTGGATGAGGCCGGGCGTGGCGCGTGTTGCGGGCCGATCACCATCGCGGCCTGCATTATGCCGGATCGCCCGATCAAGGAGCTGGCGGAGCTTAGCGATTCCAAAAAGCTGACTCCCCGGCAGCGCGAGCGGCTCTTTCCACTCATTAAGGACAAGGCTGTGGACTGGTCTGTGGTGCACATTAGCGCGGGGGACATCGATAAGCGCGGCATCCAGCACGCTAATATTTCCGGGATGCGCAGGGCGGTAGCACGCCTGGATATCCGCCCAGGCTATGTGCTTAGCGACGCCCTCTTTATCCCCGGCCTTACCCAACCCCAGCTGCCCATCATCGGCGGCGATGCAGCCGCGCGGTGTATCGCCGCGGCAAGTGTCTTGGCAAAAGTGAGTCGCGACCACCTGATGCGCGACCTTGATGCGCGCTACCCCGGCTATGAATTAGCCAAGCACAAAGGCTATGGGACTAAGGCACACGAGGCCGCAATTTCGGCGCTGGGAGCGTGCCCGGAACACCGGATGAGCTATGACAATGTCCGTCGCGCTCATGCGGAGTTCGCCGCGCGTGCCTAGCTAGAATCTAGCCTCCTGCGCGCTAAGCTTAAGCGAGCTAACCCACAACCTGGAGGTCCATCGTGAGTGCAGAGGAACTCGATAACTACGAGGCTGAGGTAGAGCTGTCCCTCTACCGCGAGTACCGAGACGTTGTCAGTCAGTTTTCCTATGTCGTTGAAACTGAGCGGCGCTTTTACCTGGCTAATGCGGTAGAGCTCATTCCGCATACCTCTGGACCTGATGTGTACTACGAGGTGCGCATGTCCGATGCTTGGGTATGGGATATGTACCGCTCCGCCCGCTTTGTGCGCTATGTTCGCGTCATTACCTACAAGGACGTCAATATCGAAGAGCTGGATAAGCCTGAATTCATGATGCCGGAGTAATTTTGTCAACTCGGCACTACAAGCGTTGTGCCTTGGCTGTGGATAACAGTGCCTCGAAGCATAGTTATCCACAGCCTGGGCACTTTCCGTTTTGTACACCTTGTGCACCCCATGCTAGCTGCGGTGTTCTGTGCAGGCCGATGAATTTCACGACGCACAAGGATAAACTGCAATGCAATTTAGTTCAGAACACCACCTAGCCACGAAGAAGCCTCGCCATAAGCAAGTCTTAGGGAAAAGGGGAGAAGCCTTCGCCGCGCGCTACCTCCGTGAACGCGGGGCCGAAATTATTGCCGCTAATGTCTCTTATAGGGTAGGAGAAATTGACCTCATCGCGCGCGAGGCGGACGGAACCATCGTCTTTGTTGAGGTTAAAACGCGCGCTACTCCCAGCTTCGGGGTAGCAGAAGCCGTAACCCCGCAGAAGCTAGCGCGCCTTCGCAAGGCTGCAGCGCAGTGGCTCGATGGAAAGCCACTGTCTTCGGTGCGATTCGACGTTATAACGTTGTTGGAGCGCGGGCAGGGATTTGCGCTAGAACACTTCAAGGGGGTTGAAGATGGCTCTAGGTAATTGCTTAACGATGTCCCTCAACGGAGTTCTAGCACAGCTAGTCGATGTAGAAGCGAACGTTGGCCACGGCCTGCCAGGGATACATGTTGTGGGGCAGACGGATACCGCGATCTCTGAATCGCGGGATAGGATCAAGACTGCAGCCTTTAACTCCCACCTTCCTTGGCCCAAGACCAAGGTGGTCGTCTCGATGTCTCCAGCGTCGCTTCCCAAATCCGGTTCCCACTTTGACTTACCCATAGCGCTCGCGATCCTGGCGGCGCAGGCAGAAGGTGACTTTCCGCGCTTTGGCAATTCGCCTTCGCCCGCGAGGCGGCTGCAGCGCACCTTGGTTTTGGGAGAGCTCGGTCTCGACGGATCCGTTCGGCCCGTCGCAGGTATTATTCCGGCCCTCCTAGCCGCAAGGGAGCAGGGAATATCAACTCTTATCGTGCCGCCGGGTAACGCAGCCGAGGCAACCTTGGTGCCGGATTTGGACGTACTCGTCGCAGCATCTTTGAAAGAGGCTTTTAGCTGGGCGTGCGGAAACCGCGGGTTACCGCAGGCGGCGAGTTTTCCCGGATCGCCCGACCCCGCGCCTGCAGCTGCAGCGCGCCCGGACTTTTGCGATATCGCGGGCCAAGCGAATGCAAAATGGGCCGCCGAGGTTGCTGCGGCCGGTGGACACCACCTTATGATGATTGGCCCTCCCGGGGCGGGAAAGTCCATGATTGCCTCCCGTCTGCCCACCATCCTGCCTACACTTACCCCGGATCAGCAGGTAGAGACCACCGCGATTCATTCGCTTACCGGAACGCCAGGTGAGGTCATTGAGCATGCTCCGTTTATCGCCCCGCATGCCTCGGTTACTCGGGCCGCGCTGCTGGGTGGCGGATCCGGGTATCCGCGCCCAGGAGCGGTAAGCCTGGCTCACAATGGTGTGCTCTTCCTCGACGAGGTCAGCGAGGTTGCCGCACCGGTACTCGATGGCCTGCGTGCCCCGTTGGAAGAAGGACAAGTACGGCTAGCGCGCTCGCGCCGAGAAGTTATCTATCCCGCTCGCTTCCAATTGGTCATGGCAGCAAACCCGTGTAGGTGCTCGGCAGAAGATCCTTCGCAGTGCAGTTGTAAACCGCACGAGCGCATGAACTATCTGTCCAACCTCTCCGGTCCGCTCCGGGACCGTCTAGATATGGTGGTCACCTTAAGTGGGCAGGCGGCGACGATTAACGCGCAGGGCGAAGAAAACTCCGCAGTCATTGCCGAGCGAGTTGCCGCTGCCCGCGAGCGTGCCGCTGCGCGGTGGTGGGCGGATGGCATTTCCGCGCGGACCAATGGCGAGGTCCCTTCGTCCTACTTGCGCCGAAAGCGGCCGGCTGCAGATGCTGCAATGGTCATGTTGTCCGCCTACCTGGCGGAAGGCGAAATTTCCCAGCGCGGGGTGGACCGTGTGCTCAGGCTTTCGTGGACCTTAGCTGATTTAGCAGGAAAGATGCAGCCGGACTTGGATGAGGTGGGACGCGCACTCGACCTGCGTGGCTCCATCAACGTGGGAAGGCTCGCGGCATGAGCGAATTAGATCTCTCCACCCCTTATGCCACCTGGGTATACCTCAACCGCGTGGTAGAAGGCCCTTCCGCTGCCTTGCAGGCCCTGCTTACGCAGTATCCGGCCGAGGAAATCGCCCATGGAATCTACCATCGTGCCGAATGGATAGGACCGCTGCTTGCGCGCACGGCCTCCCGTTATGATTGGCTGCGTCAAGCGGAGGATATGGCAGCAGCAGAACGCGTTGGGGCTCGGCTCATCACGGCAGAAAGCCCAGAATGGCCAACGGAGGAGTTTGATTCCGCATTCGGCTTTTATCAAAACAGCGGGGAAGCCCCAGCTACCTTTGATGACCAAGCACTGCCGCCGCACAGCCTCTGGGTGCGTGGCGCCCCTGTGAAACAGGAGGTTGCTCAGGCTGTAGCGATTGTTGGCACTCGCGCCATTTCTCGCTATGGCTGGCAGGTAACCCAAAACGTAGTGTCCGGATTGGTTCAACACGAATGGACTCCTATATCTGGCGGCGCCCTAGGCGTTGATACCGTGGCGCATGAAACTGCTTTGCACAACAACGGGCACACGGTAGCTATAGCAGCGTGCGGCATCGATAGGGACTATCCGGCTCGCAATGCCAACCTATTTGCCAAGATCGCGGATAACGGGTGCGTTATTTCTGAATTCGCACCGGAAACCGCACCGAAGCGACACCGGTTCCTAACGCGCAATCGTTTAGTAGCAGCACTCAGTCACGGCACCGTAGTTATGGAGGCGGCTTTTCGATCCGGCGCACTTAATACTCTCAACTGGGCAGAAGCGCTAGGACGTGTGGCCATGGCTGTACCGGGGCCGATAACCACTAGCGGCTCGCTGGGCTGTCACCAGCGCATTCAGGAAGGCCGTGCACAGTTGGTCACCAGCGCCGATGAAATTCGCGCCTTAGTCAGCCGCGCCGGGGAAGTAGATCCAGGTGCACAATATGAAATCAATTTTGCGGCAACAATGACACAACGTCTCTCCCGCAATGAGTTGCGAGTCTTTGATGCAACACCGCCGCCAGGCCAAGAAAAAGCTACGGCAGAGGACATTGCCCGCGACGCGGGATTTCGTCTGCCGTTGACAGTTCACCTTTTATTGGCGTTAGAGAAGATGTGTGTCGTTGTCCGCCACGGCAATACCTGGGCGCGCAGGGAAACGGAATAGATAACCCCAGTGAAAGGCGAGTACACTGCTGTGACATGAGTGAAGATGGAGTTTCCGCGAAAGCGCCGGATATTCAAGGGCAGATGGCTGAGGCTATCGAGGATTTCGTGGATTTCCAACTGCACGTGAAAGGCCGTGCGGAGGCAACGGTACGTGGGTATCGCTCAGATCTGCGCGACCTTGCTCGCAGCGTTCCTACCTTTGCGGAATTTAACCTCAACAACCTGCGCCAATGGCTGGCAGAGGCCGTGGCGGAAGGAAAGTCGCGCTCCACCTTGGCGCGGCGCACCGCAGCGGTCAAAGGATTTTCCACTTGGGCAGTGCGCGAAGGGCACCTCGAGCGAGATGTAGCCGCACGGCTGGTCACGCCCAAGGTGGGCCGTCACCTACCGACGGTTCTATCCCCCGAGCGGGCCGGTGAGCTCATGGGCAATGCGGTTTCTGCAGACGAAGCTCACTTCCTGCGCGATAGTGCCATCTTGGAGTTGCTGTATGCCTCCGGGATGCGCGTGGCGGAGCTGGTGCGCCTAGACCTGAGCGATATTGATTTTCATCGCGGCACCTTGCACGTAACCGGTAAGGGAGATAAGCAGCGCGTGGTGCCTTTTGGTCATGCGGCGGACGACGCCTTGCGGCAGTGGATAGAAAAGGGCCGTGGACAACTCGCTGAGGAAGGAACTAAAGCCGTATTCGTAGGCAGCAGGGGAGGGCGCATTGACCAGCGCCAGGTGCGGCGCATTGTGGATAGGGCCGCCAAAGTTAGCGGTGCACAAGGGCTTACCCCGCACGGAGTGCGGCACTCGGCTGCCACCCACCTCCTAGAAGGCGGGGCAGATTTGCGGGTTGTGCAAGAACTATTGGGGCATTCCTCGCTTAATACCACGCAGATCTATACCCACGTATCTGCGCAAAGATTGCAACGCGTATATAACCAGGCGCATCCTCGAGCTTAAAGTGGCTTGAGGCGTATCACTGGCATATCCAGCAAGGTTAAAGGATCGATATAGGTATCTTTTGCAATGAGGGCGCCCCAGTGCAGGCCGGGATAGCCATCGACGGGATTGCCCAAGCGGCCAATGACTTGTCCTTCGCGAACTTCTTGGCCTTGTTTTACGGTGCCGTGTACGGGCTGATAAGTCGTCCTTACCCCGTCTGCATGGGTGATGGAAACGACCGGTTTTCCTGCCACCGTGCCGACAAACGCGACAACGCCATCTTCAGCGGCTACCACCGGAGAACCCACGGCAAGGGCCATGTCTACACCGCGGTGGCCGGGACTCCACTTTTGTTCGGGAGCTTCAAACCCGCGCAAAACCCGCGCCGGGTTTGGCTTACCCGAGGCAGGATCAACGTAGGCCGTGGCCGGCGGGCAGCACAGTAGTAGGAGGGAAGAAACGACGAGGAAGGCAGTGGTGGTGAAGGTGGGGCGTCGGAAAGCGGGCTTTGAAAAAGACACAGAAAAATGGCTCATGGGAAAAGCATTAACCAGAGGTGAGCTGTCAGAAAGCCCTTGCCTGTGGGGCTGTGGATTACGAGTAGCGGATGGTCCAATTGGGGTGAATGTGGCGCATGATGCTTAGCAGCTTCGACCCTAGTGTGAATAAGTTGTATTCGGTTTGGAAAAACCAGCGTAGAGGGATTATTCTTTGAGGCAGCAGTGTGTCCACCGTGTGGAGGCATTGACTACGCGCGGCGAAGTTGTCGCTTCCTGCTGGAAGGAAGAGACAGCCTGGCGGCTGACGTGGTCCTTGGAAACAAGGTGTCAGCGGGGCCTTCGTTGCTAGGGTGCGGAATAAAACACCGCACAATTGGAAAACCGAAAGACAAGATAAAAGAAAGCGAGCGAATCATGGCAGTTGTAACCATGCGCGAGCTCCTCGACGCTGGTGTGCACTTTGGCCACCAGACCCGTCGCTGGAATCCGAAGATGCGTCGTTTCATCTTCACTGACCGTAACGGCATCTACATCATCGACCTGCAGCAGACGCTGACCTACATTGACGAGGCTTATGAGTTCGTCAAGGAAACCGTTGCACACGGCGGCACCATCCTGTTCGTTGGTACCAAGAAGCAGGCTCAGGAAGCAGTTGCTGAGGAAGCAACCCGCGTCGGTATGCCTTACGTAAACCACCGCTGGTTGGGCGGCATGCTCACCAACTTCCAGACCGTGTCCAAGCGTCTGAAGCGCATGAAGGAGCTTCAGGCAATGGACGAGCGTGAGGACGGCTACAAGGGCCGCACCAAGAAGGAAGTTCTCATGCTCAACCGTGAGCGCGCCAAGCTCGAGCGCGTTCTGGGCGGCATCTCCGATATGGCTAAGACCCCGTCCGCTCTGTGGATTGTTGATACCAACAAGGAGCACATCGCGGTCAAGGAAGCTCACAAGCTGAACATCCCAGTTGTTGCCATCTTGGACACCAACTGCGACCCGGACGACGTTGACTTCCCGATTCCGGGCAACGACGACGCCATCCGTTCCACCAAGCTGCTTTCTGGTATCGTTGCTTCCGCTGTAGAGGAAGGCAAGAAGGCTCGTGAGGAGCGTCAGCTGGCTGCAGCCAAGGAAGCTGCCGGCGACTCTGCTGAAAAGGAAAAGCGTGACGCTGAGGCGGCTGCCGCAGCTTCCGATCCGGCTTCCGCAGAAAAGTCTGAGGAAGCATCCGCAGTCAAGGCCGAGAAGTAATCGTACTTTCTTGGTAGGAACCTCCCTTACCTGCGTTTAACTGAATACCCCACGCACTTTTGGTGTGGGGCAGCAAGGGAGTAATACCTGCCCAAGGCTGTTTACCAACCCCCGCCACCGTGCTCAAACGGCGGCGGGGGTTGGTTTTATCTATGCTGGGTGCTGCTGAAGCCAGCTCCACCTTCATGCATAGGTGAGAAAAGGGGTGGTTTCTGCCACCCTAAAGCGGCGCGATTTCACCGCGTCGACTACGCTGTTTGAACGAACACTGTTTGATTTTCAAGGAGGATCGCCCCAACTATGGCGAACTACACTGCTGCAGACGTCAAGGCACTGCGCGAAGCTACCGGCTCCGGCATGCTCGATTGCAAGAAGGCCCTGGAAGAGTCCAACGGCGACTACGATAAGGCCGTTGAGTACCTGCGCATCAAGGGCGCTAAGAACGTCTCCAAGCGCGCTGACCGCGAGGCAACCGAAGGCCTGATTGCTGTTTCTGGCAACACTATGGTCGAGATCAACTGTGAGACCGACTTCGTTGCTAAGAACGAGGCTTTCAAGACCTTCGCAGCCAAGATTGCTGACGCTGCCGCTGAGGCCAAGGCAAACTCCGCAGACGAACTCAACAACATTGAGATCGACGGCAAGAAGGTTTCCGAGGTAGTGGACGAGGAGTCCGCTAAGACCGGTGAGAAGCTGCAGGCACGCCGTGCAGTTACCGTAGAGGGTGACAACATTGCTGTTTACCTGCACCAGCGTTCCGCTGATCTGCCGCCGGCAGTGGGCGTTCTGGTTTCCTACGAGGGCAACGAGGAAGGCGCTCACGCTGCCGCCCTGCAGATTGCTGCAATGAACGCTGAGTACCTCACCCGCGAAGACGTTCCTGCAGAGATCGTCGAAAAGGAGCGCGAGATCGCTGAGGCCACTACTCGTGAGGAGGGCAAGCCGGAGGCAGCCCTGCCGAAGATCGTGGAAGGCCGCCTGAACGGCTTCTTCAAGTCCATCGTTCTGCTGGAGCAGGCTTCCTTGTCTGATAACAAGAAGACCGTAAAGCAGGTTGCGGAAGAGGCTGGTACCACCATCACTGGCTTCGTTCGCTACGAGGTTGGCGCTTAAGCACGCTCTCGCTTTTAAAACCTAGCCCACAAAGGACCGTCCTTTGTGGGCTTTGTTGTGCGCTAATGGGGTGACCGGCGCGAGGTTCTCTCTTCTCTAGGTGCCTTTTTGATGCCTAGCTTAAACCCACTGGGCTGCATCGGCAGGTGGTGTGAGGATGCGAAAGATATATGGGTAAGATGGGGCGGAGATTGAAACTGCCCCGCGTTAAGGAGACGAAGTAGGCGTGACTGCTGCAGATATTAAGCGAACCGGATATAAGCGAGTAATGCTGAAGCTGGGCGGTGAGATGTTCGGCGGCGGTAAGGTCGGTATCGATCCGGATGTGGTTGAAAACGTTGCCCGCCAAATCGCCGAGGTCTCCCGCCAAGGAATCGAGATTGCAGTGGTGATTGGCGGCGGAAACTTCTTCCGCGGCGCGGAGCTATCCCAGCGCGGTATGGACCGGGCACGCTCGGATTACATGGGCATGCTCGGCACGGTAATGAATTCCCTCGCACTGCAGGATTTCCTCAAGCAGCAAGGTGTTGATTGCCGCGTACAGACCTCCATCAACATGGCGCAGATTGCTGAGCCGTACCTGCCGCTGCGTGCTGACCGCCATTTGGAAAAGGGCCGCGTAGTTATCTTCGGCGCTGGCATGGGTATGCCGTACTTCTCCACGGATACCACCGCCGCGCAGCGCGCCTTGGAAATTGGCGCCGAGGTTCTCTTCCTAGCCAAGGCAGTCGACGGAGTCTATTCGGATGACCCGCGCACCAATCCGGATGCGGAGTTGTACTCCGAAATTACCCCGCGTGAGGTCATTGAAAAAGGCCTAAAGGTGGCAGATGCAACGGCCTTTAGCCTGTGCATGGACAATGATATGCCGATTTTGGTCTTTAACCTGCTGGAGGAGGGCAATATTGCCCGCGCAGCTGGCGGTGAAGTTATCGGCACGCTGGTGCAGTCCTAATACTGTAGCGGCTGCGAACCTGCTACCTTTTTATACAGCCACCCCTATTCGTTTAAGGATGATTTAGCCTCATGATCGATGAGATTCAGCTCGAAGCAGAAGAGCACATGACCGCTTCCGTCGAGCACACCCGCGAGCAGCTGGTGACCATTCGTACCGGCCGCGCGAACCCCGCCATGTTCAACGGCTTGGTAGCCGAATACTACGGTGTTCCCACCCCGATTACCCAAATGGCTACCATCTCCGTACCAGAGCCGCGCATGCTGCTCATCAAGCCTTATGAGCAGTCCATGATCCATGAGATTGAAAATTCCATCCGCAACTCGGATTTGGGCGTCAATCCCACCAACGATGGTCAGGTTCTTCGCGTGACTGTCCCGCAGTTGACGGAGGAACGCCGTAAAGAAATGGTGAAGCTGGCTAAGAGCAAGGGTGAGGATGGCAAGATCGCTATCCGTAATATTCGCCGCAAGGCCATGGAGCAGTTGAAGAAGCTGCAAAAGGACGGCGATGCCGGCGAGGACGAAGTCATCGCAGCAGAAAAGGAAATGGAAAAGATTACCTCCGGCTACATCGAGCAGGTAGACAGCTTGGTAGAGAATAAGGAAAACGAGCTGATGGAGGTCTAGGACCTCCGCTTTGTTGCCGCCGTGCCTGTCTCCCCGGCCGGCGGCGCTTTTTCTGTTCCAAGGCCCGCCGCTCCCACAAACGGGGCAGAGCCGGCGGAACTGAGCAAGTTAGCCGGGGAATCATACAAGACAGCGAAAGGAGCCGGTCACGGTGAGTGACGCCATAAACCGCCGATTGCCACAGCCAAAGAATGGTGCAGGCCGCGACTTGCCGGCCGCTATCGGTGTTGGCGTGGGGCTCGGCGCTCTTGTGGTGCTTGCCGTGTGGGCTGGTCCGCTGGCTTGGTATGCGGTCGTAGCGCTTGCAGTAGGCGTTGCCATGTGGGAGGTCCTCAGCCGCCTGCGGGAGCATTCCTACTATGTTCCGCGTACGCTGCTTATCATTCTGGGCCAAGCTATGGTGTGGATCTCATGGCCCCTGGGGGCGCCGGGCTTGGTAGCAGTCTATGTCACCGCGGTGCTGGCACTTATGTTTGGCCGCCTTTTCCATAACGGTCGTCATCGTCCGCCTATCAACTACTTGCGCGATATGTCCGTCGGTATTTTTGTGCTGACGTGGATTCCGCTTTTTGCCACCTTCGCAGCCATGTTGTCGCTGGTGTCGACTCCATTTTCCAGTGGGGCTGCCTCCATCGTCGTCTTTATGCTGTGCGTTGTGGCTTCCGATACCGGCGGATATGTTGCGGGCGTGATGTTTGGTTCGCACCCCATGGCACCTGCGGTGAGCCCTAAAAAATCGTGGGAGGGGTTTTGTGGGTCCATCATCTTCGGCGTGGTGACCGGTGCGCTCACGGTGAAATTTCTGCTCCATCACGATGCCTGGGTGGGTGGCCTGATGGGGCTCGGTCTAGTTATCTGTGCCACCTTGGGAGACTTGGTGGAATCCCAATTTAAGCGCGAGCTGGGTATTAAAGACATGTCGGCATTATTGCCCGGCCACGGCGGCCTCATGGACCGTTTGGATGGCATGCTACCTTCTGCCATGGTCACCTGGGTAGCGATTAGCTTCCTGTCTACGTTTACACCATAGGAACATCAGACAAACAAAAGCCGCCTCTCCCGTATAAACTGCCCGAAAAAGACGGCAGAACAGGGGAGAGGCGGCTTTTATATAGATTTATACCTGCTGCGCTTGCTTGCGTAGCTGGCGACGCAACTCAAACATGCGCCAGCCACCGACTAGCGCCATGATGAGTGCGCCGCCGATAGCAAAAATGAGGAAAGCAATTCCGGCGGGGAACTCGCCAGACCAGCCCAGGAAGTTCATAGGAACCTCGTGCTGGTTTTGCATGATGAACACAATGAGGACAATCAGCAGCAGGAATCCTACGATAAGCGCCATCCACGTGCTGGCCGCGAAAGATCCCTTCGCCTTGCCAGAGGGCTGGGTGGAGTGAGAAGTAGAGTCAGAAACGGCTGGTTCTAGGTCAGAACTAGTCTCCGGTTCAGAAGCGTTCAGCTCCGCCGAGGAGAGGTCTGCGTCGGAAGAAGAAAAATCATCTGCAGGATAATTTGGATTTGTCATGTATCCATTATTTCTTTAATCCTGTCGATTATGCCACTTGGCACGGCCTCCAATTGGAAAATCCCACGCAGACCGTGGAAAGATGGGCAATATTATGGCTCAACCAGTGAAACTTAACTTTTCCGCCCCGCGCCGCGGATTGCCTCCTAAGCATTTTGCGGACCTGACCGAAGACGAGCGCATTGACAAGCTCGCAGAAATTGGCCTACCTAAATTCCGTGCGAAGCAGCTGGCTAAGCACTATTACGAGCACTACACCGACAACGTCGAGGATATGACCGATATCCCCGCCGGCAAGCGCGAAGCAGTCAAGGAAGCCTTCTTCCCTGAGCTGATGAAACCCATCCGGACCACCTCCACGGACGACGGCGAGACCACTAAGTCCCTGTGGCGGTTGCACGACGGCACGCTACTGGAATCAGTGCTGATGCGCTACCCAGGTCGCGCTACTTTGTGTATTTCTTCCCAGGCAGGGTGCGGCATGGCCTGCCCGTTCTGCGCTACTGGCCAGGGCGGCCTTGATCGTAACTTGTCCACGGGCGAGATTGTCGAGCAATTCCGCCACGCTGCGTCCGCCATGGCTGCAGAAGGTGGGCGTTTGTCCAACGTTGTCTTTATGGGCATGGGTGAGCCGCTGGCCAACTATAAGCGCGTGGTCCAGGCCGTACGTCAGATTACTGGCCAGGATGGTACGGGTTTTGGCCTTTCCCAGCGCAACGTGACCGTCTCCACCGTGGGCTTGGCTCCGGCAATTCGCAAGCTTGCGGACGAAGACTTGGCCTGCACTCTGGCCGTTTCCTTGCACACTCCGGACGATGAGCTGCGTGACGGTCTAGTGCCGGTCAACAACCGGTGGTCTGTTGATGAGGTGCTGGATGCCGCGCGCTACTATGCGGATAAGTCCGCCCGCCGCGTGTCCATTGAGTACGCCCTGATTCGCGATAAGAATGACCAGGATTTCCGCGCCGATATGCTGGGGCGCAAGCTGCACCAGAAGTTGGGCTCCAAGGTCCACGTTAATGTTATTCCGCTGAACCCCACGCCGGGCTCAGAGTGGGATGCGGCCCCGCAAGACCGCCAGGACGAGTTCGTGCGTCGCGTGCAAGCCCAAGGCGTTCCCTGCACGGTGCGCGATACAAAGGGCGATGAGATTGCGGCGGCTTGTGGTCAGCTTGCAGCGGATGAGCGGGAAGATAAGTCAGCCTAACTGATAAGATTGGCGGACATGATTGTTCCGAATTATCCGCCACTTGCAGATGATCCGACCACGCAGGCCTTTGCCGTGCGCGGTCTGAACAAAATTTTCGCTGGACGCCCCGTGGTGTCGAATTTGAGCCTCGACATCCCGCGGGGCTCTATTTATGGCATCGTTGGCCCCAATGGCGCGGGCAAAACCACCATGTTGACTATGGCGTGTGGCCTCCTGCGCCCAAATAGCGGCGAGGCCTTTATCGCCGGGCACAATACCTGGCAGGAGCCACTGCCAGCCAAGGCGGCCATGGGCCTGCTTGTCGACGGCGCTCCGGTCTTCGACCGTTTATCGGGCCCAGAGTACTTGTTCTATCTCGGCGCATTGCGCCGCATGAATCAAGCCGAAGTCGAGCACCGCAGCGCACAGCTTTTGGATGCCTTGCAGCTTGCCGACGCCGCCGATAAACCCATCGCGGACTACTCCGCCGGCATGACTAAAAAGATACTTCTGGCGGGCGCGCTCCTGCATAACCCAGAGGTCGTGATACTAGATGAGCCCCTAGAGGCAGTGGATCCCGTTTCGGGGCAGCTTATTCAAGAGATCCTGCGCGCCTATGTCGCCCGCGGAGGCACAGTAATCCTGTCTTCACACGTTATGCAATTAGTGGAAGGCTTATGCGATCACGTGGCCATCATCGCCGGCGGCCAGGTGCTCTCCGCCGGCCACGTGGAAGAAGTGCGCCAAGGCGGCAGCCTGACGGATGCCTTCATCCACTTCGCCGGCGGAAGTGAATTTGATGCGGACTCTTTCGAGTGGTTGCGCAGCGAAGGCAGCACAACGCAGCGCGGGGAAGGGGAGTTGTAGACGCAATGACTTCGACGCTTCTCAAGCTGCACCGCACACTATGGGTGCGAAGCCTTAAAGCGAATGCTGCAGCGGTTATGATCCCGATCTGCCTTTTGCTCTATGGACTCATCGGGCTAGCATCGCTCGCCGCTCTTGCTGCGGCAGATATTTCCACCGGAACTGGGAACGTGCAAGCCTTAACCGTGGCCCCTGGTCTTGGCACGCTGGCTTTCATCGTTATCACCCTCATCATGCCCAGCGGAGAGAACCAGCTATCTGCCCGCGAGCTTTCCGCGTTTCCGCTGCGGCTGAAAGACATCACACCGGCACTCGCTATCGCCTCGGTGCTTAATCTGCGTGCCCCGGTCTCAGTCTTGCTGTCCATTGCTTATGCGGTGGCCGGAAGCGTGATCCTGGCGGCAAACGGGAAGGCATTGTTCATCTTGCCTTTCTGTCTAGGAATGCTTTTCGCCCTTGTACTGACGCTGGTGCTGGTGGATCTTGCGGTTCATGTCGGGTCAACTGTCGCGGAGCTTAGTTCCACGAAGCTTAAGGCCTTGGGCTCGGTGGCGGTGTTCGTGCTTATCTTCGGCTCGACTAAACTTTCTTCCCTCGCGGGCTCTGACTTCCCTTTGGGAACGGTAGGTGAAGGATTAGCGTGGACGCCTGTTGGAGCACCGGTGGGGTGGGCGCTTGCGCTTGCTCAGGGCGAAATGGTGGAAGCCTGCGCACAATTTCTCATCGCCGTAGTAACGCTGGGCGTAGCTGTGTGGGCGTGGCATCAATTGCTGCGGCGGCAATTCGAGCACCGTACGGTTTCCCCGTCGGCACGCAATCACCGTGAGAAGTCCAAGGGGATAAGCCGCTTTTCCCTTGGTTCCTTTTCCTATAGCAGCCCTGCTGCCATGGAATTTACGCGCTCGCTGCGCTATATTTTCCGTGACTCCCGCCTTATTGGCAGCATTATCATGCAGCCAATTCTGGCAGTCGTCTTGATTATCCAGGGCTTTGCTACTGACTCCGATTTATCTTCAGTAGGTTTGTTATTCCTCGGGCTGATAGGCGGAATCGTCGCCACCAATGATTTTGGTTATGACGGTCCAAGCCTGTGGGTAAAGATGGCCGCCCCAGTTCGTCCGCGCACGCTGCTCTACGCGCGGCACTGGGCGCACGTGGTGCTTTCAGCCATAATTGTTGTGCTCACGGCGATGCTGCTTTTTGCGCTAAGCGCGGATAAAGCTCTCACTGCCTGTTTGGTGGTTGCTGCCCTGGGAATCTTCATTTCTTCCGCCGGATTGTCATTGCTGCTCACCACCTTTAATCCCTTTGCCACCGCGCGGCCTGGCGGGAATATGTGGGCGGATAAATCCGGCTACTCGGCTAGCGCCTTCTTAAGCGCTATTTTGAGTTTGTTTATTGGCTGGACGCCCATCATCCCAGGCGTCATCCCAATGGCTATCGGCTACGGCTCGAACATGGTGCTGGTCGCGCTGGGGTTTGTACTCGTCATAGCCGTGCCTGTTGCGTGTTATGTCCTCGCACTGCGGGTCAGTGGCAAGCGCGTCGATAACACCCTGCCCGAGATCTACGCCAAGGTGGGCCACTGGGTGTCTTAAAACTCGGGCGCTTCTTAGCAAGTATCGCCCACACCGCGCTCTTGCTAAGGGTGGGTGTGGGCAGGGCGGCACCCAGCAGAGTGAGCGCTGAGTAAGGGGAGAGGCGTCGGCAAGCGGAGGCAAAAAGAAACCGCCGACCTTCGCGGGGAAGGGCGGCGGTAGCTAAAGTGTGCTGAAAGCTTAGAGCGCGTGCTTGCTGGAGGAAACCGGGGTGGCGTTGTTAGTGCCTGGCTCAACGCGCAGGTGAGAAACGCGGGAAGGCTCGATATTCAGCGCGCGCAGCTGGGAATCGCTCAGCTCGGCGTACACACCGGTGTTGGTCTTTTGATCGTAGACCCAGTCTGGCTCCTGGTGGCCCACCGGCTGGTTGCGGGCGGTCACGGTGCGCACCTGGTGCAGCTTAGGCTGGAAAGCATGAATGAGCAGGCCGATTACCAGCAGGACAGTCAGTACGACGAGCCAGACAGTCTCAACGTGGCCCTTGTGATTACCAAAGTGGTAGGCGATCAAGAAGAGAACGGAAATCCAACCGGCGATCTGCACGCCCGAGCGGCTGATGCGGGACCAACCGAATCCTGCGGATGGGACGTCCTCAGTAGAAACACCGTCATATACCTGCGGTACCGGCTTGTGGGAAGACACTTGCTCTCCTTCGCTTCTGCGTATGCCCGTCTGCGCGATGGGCGTGCGGGCACACCAATGCCATTTGTCTGCTACACATTCTAAATCATCGCGCCTTAGATGGCGATTAAACACCCCCGCCGCAGTACTGGTTACCTGCCATGCCCGCCCCGTGGTGATGGGCGCTAGGGTGGAAGGGTGACTACACAGCGAATACTCATTCTTGGTTCCACCGGTTCAATCGGCACGCAGGCTCTGGAAGTTATTGCGGATAATCCCGATAAATTCGAGGTAGTGGGAATCGCGGCGGGCGGCTCCAACCCGCAGCTCATCATTGAACAGGCTCGTCGCCTCAACCTTTCGTTTGACCACGTTGCAGTGGCTAAAGAGGATGCTGCTGCCGAGGTTTCCGCTGCCTTAGGCGGTTCGGTATTAAGTGGCGCCGATGCTGCAGAGAACCTAGTGCGTTCGACTCCGGCCGATACTGTGCTCAATGCTCTAGTGGGATCCCTCGGCCTTAAAGCCACTCTAGCGACGCTGGAGATGGGGGAGTACTTGGCCTTGGCCAATAAGGAATCCCTCGTTGCCGGTGGCACGCTCGTCACCCAGGCCGCGCGCCCTGGTCAAATCATTCCCGTCGATTCGGAACATTCCGCCATGGCGCAGTGTCTGCGCGCCGGCGAGGAAGGGGAGCTGGACAAGCTTGTTCTTACCGCCTCAGGCGGTCCCTTCCGTGGTTGGTCGCGCGAAGAGATGTGGGATGTGACTCCCGGGCAGGCAGCCCAGCACCCCACCTGGTCGATGGGCCAGATGAATACCCTCAATTCAGCAACGCTCATCAATAAAGGTCTAGAGCTAATTGAGGCGACGCTGCTCTTTGACATCGACCCTGAGCGTATCGATGTCACCGTGCATCCACAGTCCATTATTCACTCTATGGCTACTTTCAAAGATGGCTGCACCATCGCCCAAGTTTCGCCGCCGTCGATGAAGCTGCCGATTTCGCTGGCGCTGAATTGGCCGCACCGCGTGCCAGGTGCGCAGCCTTCCTTAGATTTTGCGCAGGCGCATGAGTGGCGCTTTGAGCCGCTTGACGATGCCGCCTTTCCCGCCGTCGATCTCGCCCGCCGTGCCGCGGCCGAGGGAACGGGGGTCATTTATAACGCCGCCAATGAGGAAGCGGCGGCCGCATTTTTATCCGGGCGTATCCACTTCCCAGAAATCGTGGACGTAGTGGGCAAGGTCCTTGATTCCGCTTCTGAGTTTGCTGGTGTAGTCTCTAGCCTCGATGAAATCCTCGCAGTAGAAGGCGAGGCGCGCAGGCGCGCGAATGCGCTGATTGATTCGCTGGCTGACTAGAAAGCTTTTCACACCATGGCAAATTTGCTGGGCATTGTGTTTTTCGCCCTTGGCATCGGGCTTACCGTAGCGCTGCATGAAGCAGGCCATATGCTTAGCGCGCGTGCCTTTGGTATGCGCGTGCGCCGCTACTTTATCGGCTTTGGTCCGCGCGTATTTTCCTTCCGGAAGGGGCACACGGAATACGGGCTGGCGGCCTTCCCTGTGGGCGGCTTTTGCGATATCGCCGGAATGACTGCCCAGGATGAATTCCTCACCGAGGACGAAGAACCCCACGCCATGTATAAAAAGCCATGGTGGCAGCGCATCATTGTGATGGCAGGCGGTATTGTCGTCAACCTGATTTTGGGCTTTGTCATTCTCTATTTTGTCGCGATGACGGCTGGCCTGCCCAACCCGGATGCCGATGTGCGCCCCCGCGTAGGCGAGGTGACCTGCTCGGCCAATCAGAAGCCGAACCAAGAGCTGGAAAAGTGTACGGGTCCAGGCCCCGCCGGAAAGGCCGGTGTGCGGGAAGGCGATATCATCGTCGCCTTCGAGGGCCAGAAGATAGACTCTTTTACCCAGCTGCGCGATGAGGTAATGCAGCGTCCTGGTGACACCATCACGCTGACAGTTGAGCGCGATGGAAAAGATAAAGACATCCCAGTCCACCTGGATACCGTTAAGCGGCTCAATAAGGACGGAGAACTTATAGATGCCGGTTCTATCGGGTTGAGCAATCAGCTTATCGACGTCGTCGAAAAGCACGGCCCTGTTGACGCGCTACCAGCAACGTGGCGGTTTAGTACCTACTCGTTGGAAGCAACGGTAGATGGCCTCAAGCAATTTCCTGGCAAGGTGCCGGGCGTGGTGGCCTCCATCTTTGGCCACGAACGCGAAGCTGACGGCCCGATGTCCGTTGTCGGCGCTTCCCGTGTGGGCGGCGAATTGGCGGAGCGTTCCCTGTGGTCGATGTTCTTTATGATGCTGGCAACGCTGAACTTCTTCCTCGCTCTATTTAACCTAGTTCCGTTGCCGCCTTTCGACGGCGGGCATATCGCCGTCATCATCTATGAAAAGCTGCGCGATGGTATCCGCAAGCTCGCGGGCAAGCCGGCCTTGGGCCCGGCCGATTACACCAAGTTGATGCCGGTGACCTATGTGATGGCCGCACTGCTGATGGGCGTCGGCATCATCGTTATCGTCGCCGATGTAGTTAACCCTATCCGGCTATTTGGTTAGCAGCCGTGTCCTCACAGCGCGCACTTCAGGCATAAAGCAAGCAGTGCTAGAGTGGGGGCGTTAATCACCCACCTTATAAATTTCTGTGCTTCAACAAGGAGAATTCATGTCGACCCCCATCGGTCTAGGAATCCCAGACGGCCCGCCACCAGTACTGCACCCGCGCCGTAAGACTCGGCAGTTGCAGGTGGGCCCGGTCGGTGTCGGCTCGGACTCACCAATTTCGGTGCAGTCGATGACCAATACGAAGACGCACGACATCAATGGCACACTGCAGCAGATTGCGCAGCTGACCGCTTCCGGCTGCGATATCGTGCGTGTGGCTTGTCCTAAGCCCATCGATGCGGAAGCACTTCCGGCCATTGCTAAGAAGTCGCCCATCCCGGTGATTGCGGATATCCACTTCCAGCCTAAGTACATCTTCCAAGCCATCGATGCCGGCTGTGCCGCCATCCGTGTTAACCCGGGCAATATCCGCGAGTTCGACGGTCGCGTGAAGGAAGTTGCAAAGGCTGCAGGCGATGCCGGCATTCCTATCCGCATCGGCGTTAATGGTGGTTCTTTGGATAAGCGCCTGCTGGAAAAGTACGGCAAAGCCACCCCGGAGGCACTCGTCGAGTCCGCCATTTGGGAAGCTGGCCTGTTTGAGGAGCACGGCTACGGCGATATCGCTATTTCCGTCAAGCACTCCGACCCTGTCCTGATGGTGGAGGCGTACCGCCAGCTGGCGGAAAAGACTGACTATCCGTTGCACTTGGGTGTGACCGAGGCAGGCCCGAAGTTCATGGGAACCATCAAGTCCTCGGTTGCCTTCGGCGCGCTACTGGCAGAGGGCATTGGCGATACCATTCGCGTGTCCTTGTCCGCGCCGCCAGTAGAGGAGATCAAGGTAGGCGACCAGATCTTGCAGTCGCTCAATTTGCGCCCGCGCAAGTTGGAGATCGTGTCCTGCCCTTCCTGCGGCCGCGCTCAGGTGGACGTCTACAAGCTGGCAGAGGAAGTTACCGCTGGCTTGGAGGGCATGGAGTTCCCGCTGCGCGTTGCCGTTATGGGTTGCGTTGTCAACGGTCCGGGCGAGGCACGCGATGCTGACCTCGGCGTTGCTTCCGGCAATGGTAAGGGCCAGATCTTTGTCAAGGGCGAGGTCGTTCGCACCGTGCCGGAAGACAAGATTGTAGAAACCCTCATTGAAGAAGCCATGCGCATTGCCGATGAGCAGGGCATGGAGGCCGTGGAAGGCGCTAAGGCTGAGGTTCGCGTAACCCAGTAATCCACCCACATTAAGTAGACTGCCCCGCACTTCGGTGTGGGGCAGTCTTTTTTAGCTCTTGCGCTGCTAGAGTGCCAAGACATGAAGAAGTTGGTCGCGCTGGTTGCAACTATCACGCTCGCTTCCACCAGCGTGGTTGCTTGTACCCCGAAGCCGGTATCTGCAGAACCGGTTGCGGAGGAATTCCTCGAAGGGATGGAATCTCGCAATAACGACGGTTTGGCCGCGCTTACCGATTCCCCCTCTGACGCCACCGCCGCCCTGGACGCCACCTACTCCGGCCTGCAGGCCGAGGGGCTCGATATTGAGCTAGAAGGTGTCGATCAAGACGAGAACCTCGCTACGGCGAACTACAAGGTCACCTGGGATCTGCCCAAGGAACGCACCTTGAGCTATGACACGCAGATGACGCTTACTAAGACCGAGGATGAGTGGACGGTGCGCTGGAAGCCGAGCCTTATCCACCCAGACTTGGGCGCAAACCAGCACTTGGAACTGCGCGCATTGGAGGCAAAGCGTGCCAGCGTGGTCTCTTCCAATGGAGTGGAATTGATGAGCCCAGGGCTGAACTACCGGCTGGTGGTAGATACCAGTTCCTTGGAGGATGTGCGCCCTACCGCGGCAAAGATTAGCGGTGCGTTGGCAGCTGCCCATCGTCAGGATGATTCAATTGCAGAGATTGATGCCAAGGATTTGGCCAAGAAATTGGAGGATGCGGATGGTTCTTTCTCCGTAACTATGTTCACAGAAGACCAAGCCAAGGCTGTGCGTCCCAAGGTGGAAGGCATGGACGGTGTGCGCCTCAACGAGGAGCCAGCCTTGGTTACCCGCAACCGCGGTCTTGCGCCCGATCTCATGTCGCGCGTGCGTTCTGCGGTCCAAGACGAGGTCGATGGTCAAACTGGCTGGTCCATTTCCGTGGTCAATGAAAATGGTGCGGCACTCTCGGACGTCGAAAAGCATGATCCCAATGCTGCGCCATCGATCAAGGTTGGTCTCGATTACGATGTGCAGCGCGCCGCGCAAGAAGCGGTAAACGAGCGTGCCGATTCGCAGGCAATGCTCGTAGCCATCCGACCTTCCAATGGCGATATTTTGGCCGTAGCGCAAACCGAGAAGGCTGATGAGGACGGCGACGTCGCCCTCCAAGGCCAGTACCCACCCGGTTCTGTTTTCAAAATTCTCACCGCCGCGGCTGGCGTGGACAAACAGGGCCTAAATACCGATACCATCGTTCCGTGCCCGGGCACTATGGATATCTATGGCCGCGTAGTGACCAACTACAATTCCTTTTCTTTGGGCAGTGTTCCGCTTAGCCAAGCCTTCGCGCAGTCCTGTAACACCACCTTTGCGGATATCTCCACCAAGCTCAAGCCTGGTGAGTTGAAGGACATGGGCAAGAAATTCGGCTTCGGCGTTGAGTATGACATCCCCGGGTTGACGACCATCACTGGCTCTATTCCAGACGGAAAGGATCCATTGGAGCGCACTGAATCCGGATATGGTCAGGGCTACGACTTGGCAAGTCCTTTTGGCATGGCCCTTGTTTCTGCCACGGTTGCCAACGGCAAGACGCCTACACCGACGCTTATCGAGGGGCACAAGACCAAAGCATCCGATAAACCGCAGCAGATTCCCAAGCCCGTGTTGGACAATGTCCGTGCCATGATGCGCCAAGTGGTCACCAGCGGTACCGCGCGCAGCATGGCTGCTGGCGGCACCATTTATGGCAAGACCGGTGAGGCGGAAATCAATGAAGGCTCGCACGCCTGGTTTACCGGCTACCGGGAAGAAGATGATATTGCCTTTGCCACCCTCGTGGTTTTGGGTGGCGGCTCCGATGCCTCGGTCAATATCACCAGCAATTTCTTGCAGAAGGTCGATGCCTACCGCTCCGGTCCGCACGAAGGGGCAGCGCCGCCGGCCGAGGGGTAGCGCGGCCACGCTACCCCTATGGTCGCGCTCCCGACCCCGGCTCTCGCCTTTGCGGTGGAGAGGACTACCATGGGAAACTATGAGCAATCGAGGAAAGCTAAAGCCAGGCAAGCCCACTCCGATCCTCACCGTTCCGGAAAGCATTGAGCGCCCAGAGTACGTGTGGAAGGACGAGGTACAAGAGGGCATTGGCGAGCCCTATGTCCAGTCCCCAGAGGTCATTGAGAAGATGCGCGAGGCCTGCAAGATTGCGGCCAACGCCCTCAAGGAGGCTGGAAAGGCCGTTAAGCCGGGGGTAACTACTGATTATGTAGACCGCGTGGCACACGAATACATGTGTGACCACGGCGCTTACCCTTCTACGCTGGGGTACCGTGGCTTCCCTAAGTCCAGCTGCGTATCCCTTAATGAGATTGTCTGCCACGGCATCCCAGACACCACCGTGATTGAAGATGGCGACATCGTCAATATTGATACCACCGCGTATAAGAACGGGGTGCATGGTGATAATAACGCGACCTTCCTTGCCGGTAATGTCTCCGAGGAGCACCGCCTGCTGGTAGAGCGCACGAAAGAGGCCACGATGCGCGGCATTAAGGCTGCCAAGCCTGGCCGTGAGATTAACGTCATCGGTCGAGTTATCGAGTCTTATGCCAAGCGTTTTGGTTATAACGTCGTGCGCGACTTTACCGGCCACGGCGTCGGCCCGACTTTCCACAACGGCCTAGTTGTCTTGCATCATGACTCGACCGTCTACCGCGATATCCTCGAGCCGGGTATGACGCTTACCGTCGAGCCGATGATTAATCTTGGCTCGCTGGATTACGAGATCTGGGATGATGACTGGACTGTCCAAAACACGGACGGCAAGTTCACCGCCCAGTTTGAGCACACCCTCGTCATTACTGAGGACGGCAACGAAATCCTTACCATCCCCGATGAGGACTAAGCTTCGCTAACGAAGGCCGCCACCACGACCCCAAGCGGGGAAGTGGAGGCGGCCTTTTGCGTACTTTGCTTGCCGACGTCCCGCGCAGGGCATCAGCACTCAGCACGTAGCTGCACATAGCAAAGGGGCCCCGTTCTTAAAACGGGGCCCCTGCAAGCCCTAGCTATCTAGAGCCAATCTGCGGCTAATAATTAGCGGCGGAAGATTGGGTCCAAGATGTGCTGCGGGACGATGCCGGTGTAAACGGCGTAGTTGTAAGCGCCGATGATTGCGCCGACAATGGAGGTGATGCCCAGTGCGGTAGCACCCTTCTTCCAGTTGGAAGCCCACTCCGGGATGTTTTCGGAGGTTTCGGTGCCGAACATGTCCTCGCCGGTGACCTGGTTGTCAGGAGTTACGACAGGCTTGCCGTCCTCGCCCTCGGTCCATGCGCCCCAGTCCTTGCCTAGCTGGGTGAGGGAGTTGGAAGAAGAGGAGGAGGTGGTGTTCTCGTTGGTGGAGGGGGTCTCTGCAGAAGCAACTGCGGTGCCGCCGAATGCTACGGTGACTGCGGTAGCAGCAGCAACGGCTGCGGTGCGGAAGTTACGCATTATGAAAAGTACCTTTCGGAAGTTTTGATGAAGCCGAGTGGCTGTTGCTTAGAAGGAAGGGCCGTGTACGAAGAAGTTGTAAACAGGGCCGATGATGCCGCCGAGCAGAGCGCCAACGCCTGCTAGGACGGTTGCACCGTAGAAGACCTTTGCCCATGCTGGCTGGCCGGAGAAGTCCTTGGAAGAACCGAAGATGCCAACGGCGTTAGCTGCCTGGTCGCCCTCGAGCTTGTGGCCAAGCTCGGAGGACAGGGAGCCGCCGGACTTGCCGTTGTCGTCGTCGCCGCCCTTTGCGGTGTTGGATGGGTTCTGCGGCTGGACGGTGATTTCGTTGCCGTTCTGGTTGACGGTCTCGTCAGCGGAAGCAACGGTGGTGCCACCGAAGGCAACGGCGAGAGCGGTTGCGCCAGCGATAGCTGCATTGCGGATACGCATATCAAAATTCCTTAAAAGTCGTACTTGCAAGGCTTCCACACTGGGAAACCAAAGTGTTATTGAATGTGCAGGGAACATACAGAAACACGCGGTAGCCGTGTTCGTATCGGCTCGATCCGGTGCCCCCAGTGAATCTAGTAAAACCCTTGTCCTTTTGCGCGTCAAAGACCGGAATTTCATCCATTAAATTAACGTGTGTCCCTAAGTGGTGGTGAATTTCCTGCAGTCACGAATGTGACTTCCTTGGCGTGAAATGGGAATATGCCCTGGAAGCTGGGAAAAATCTGGGTATGTGTGAGAAAGGTCACGTAACAATTTACTTTTGCCACTCCAGTCCCAAAAGGGCGTTTTCCACTACTTCTGGTAGTGCGGGGTGAATCCAATATTGGTTGCGGGTGAACTCCCGCATGTCCAACGAGTAGGCCATCGCGGTAATCAATTGCTGGATGAGGGTAGAAGCCTGCGGTCCCATCAGGTGAGCGCCGAGAAGCTGCCCGGTAGCGCGGTCTGCCACTAGCTTGCATATACCGGTTTTATCTTCCATGGCCCAGCCGTAGGCAACATCGCCAAAGTTCTGCACCTTGACGGTGACATCGAAGCCTTCCTCGCGAGCCTGCTTTTCGGTCCGGCCCACCGTTGCGATCTGCGGGTGGGTAAAGACGGCGGCAGGGACATTGTCATGGGGGAGCGGGCGGAGGTCTTCTGGGTGCAGCAGGTTGTGCTGTACGGAGCGCATCTCGGCATTGGCTACGTGCTTGAGCATGTACGGCGAAGAGACGTCGCCAAGCGCCCATACTCCCTCGGCAGTGGTGCGGCCGAACTCATCGGTTTTTACGCGGCCGTCGGCAAGCAGCTCAATGCCTGCCTTATCCACATCCATCTGATCGCCATTGGGGGTGCGCCCAGTGGCAACCAGAATGGCCTCTGCCTCAATAGAGGTGCCATCATCTAGCTCCAACCGCACTCCCTTGTCGGTCTTCTCGAGCTGGGCGCCATTGGCAATGCGGACGTCGAAGCGGTCGCGAGCAATCTGATTGAAGCGACTAGATAGATCATCATCAAGGTGGCGCAGCAAACTCTCGGAGCGATTGACCACGGTGACCTCCGTGCCGAGCCCGTCAAAGACATGGGCAAACTCCATGGCGATATAGCCACCGCCCACCACAATGAGGCTTTGTGGCTGATGGTCCATGCGCATGATGTCTTCATTGGTGTAGTACTTCACGCCAGACTTGGCATAGACCTCTGGAATGACCGGGCGGGAGCCGGCCGCGATGACGATTTGCTCGCCAGTGATGACATGTTCGCCGGTCTGAATAGTCTTCGGGCCAATAAAGCGGGCGTGCTCGTCAAATACGGTGATATTTGGGGTTTCCTCCCCGCGGCGGTACTGCTCGCCGCCCTTGGCAATCTGGTCGATGCGGTTGGTGAAGACGCGGTCCACGATGGAAGCCCAATCCACGCTATTGACCTGAGCATCTAGGCCTAGACGGCCAGCCTCGCGCGCGGCCAAGGCGATATCGGCGGCATAGACATACATTTTAGTGGGAATGCAGCCCACGTTGAGGCAGGTACCGCCAAAAGTACCCTTTTCAATGATGGCGATCTTTTGGTCATCAAACTCCGGGCTAGGGATGGAGTTTCCGGAGCCGGTGCCGATGATGATGAGGTCAAAATGTTCCTCGGCCGCGGGCGTATGGTTCTGGTGTGAAGAAGTCACGTTTATTCCTTATATATAGGGATTAAATTACTGGACGGGTTTAGCGGAATCTAAGACGGTGGGCAACCACTCATCGCAGGCGTTGAAGGCCTCTTGCAGCGGATCCGGAAGGGATAGAAAAACATCGTGCCTAGCGCCCTTGATGGGGTGCAAGGTGTAGTGAGCGCTTAGTTCCTTTGCCCAGCGGCGCGTTTGGGCAACGTCGATGATGACATCCGCGTGGTTCGCGCTATCGGAATAAGGCCGGCCCAGTTGAGTGCGAGTGGACTGCAGCGTCAAAATTGGTACGCCGGCATCGATACGACCGCTATGGATGGCATCAAAGCCATGGAATACTGCGGCTAGCCAGCCAACATACTTCTTATGGCCAGCCAGTGGCTTAAAGTGGAGGTCAAAATCCCACTCGCCGTAGAAATCTTGGTGAACAGACTCGCCGTAGGCGGTGAAGTTGCCACCGGGCAGGGGAGTCCTGGGGACGATGCGGCCAAGTGCGTACAACAGCGGTTTGAGCGGGGTAAGAACCTGGCCGGGCACGCCCATCATGTCGAGCCACGGGCTATTGAGGATGAGCCCCTTCAAGCGCTGGTGGCGTTCGTAGTCGGTTCGGCGCAGATGATCCATCCATAGCGGGGCGATGAGGCCACCGGTGGAGTGAGCGATGAAGATAACCTCATCATTAGGGATGGCATCGAGTGCAGCGGTGAGGTCAGCAAAGTAGAACGCCAAGTCCGATACATAGTGCCATGACTGGCCGGAGCGGCGCGAGCGACCACACTTGCGCAGATCGACAGCGTAAAAGTCATAACCTTGGGCGGCAAAGTGCTCGGCTACGTGGGTGTGGAAGAAATAGTCGGTCATACCGTGTAGCCACACCAATGCTGGGCGCGATGAGGCAGCGGATGGTTCGCGTGCCGCATCGCCCGCCTGCTGGGGCGCGTAGTGCACCAGCGTGGTGGCCACGTTGCCCTCGCCGTCGGGGTCGACGCCTAAGTCAATGGTGGCAGCTTCATAGTCGGGGCCGAGTTTGTCCGGGCCCCATACCGGGGAGTGTGTAACCATGCCTCGATTCTAGGTGTAATAAAGGATTTATGGTGCTGGTGCTGGGGTGTAGATAGTGGGGGCGGAAATTCCCACATTTTTGTCACTGGTCTGGGGGAGAAATCCCAAATTGCATAAGAAAAGCGTAGAGTAAGGCCTTAACGCGTGACGCACTGCCAGGTTGTCTTAGTGCAACGATGGTGGCGCGGGGCGCTAAGCGCTATAAGTCAAGGCGTAGACCGCGCCGATGGATATCTATTTTCAATTCGAAGAGGTAATAACAGAGTGTCCTCCGCTAAGAAGACAGCACAGGTTGTAGACGAGGTCGACGTAGCACTTATTGGTGCCGGCATCATGAGCGCCACCTTGGGCGCAATGCTCCGCGAGCTGGAGCCTAGCTGGACCCAGATGGTCTTTGAGCGTCTCGACGGCCCCGCATTGGAGTCCTCCTCCCCGTGGAATAACGCCGGTACCGGCCACTCCGCACTGTGCGAGCTGAACTACACCCCGGAGAAGAATGGTCGCATTGATATCTCCAAGGCTCTGGGGATTAATGAGAAGTTCCAGAAGTCTCGCCAGTTCTGGTCTCACCAGCTCAACAACGGTATTCTGACCGACCCGAGCGAATTTATTAACCCAGTTCCGCACGTGTCCTTCGCACAGGGCGAAATCCAGGTTGACTACCTTAAGCGTCGCTATGACGTTTTGAGCGAGAAGCACATGTTCCCAGGCATGCAGTTCTCCGCTGATGATTCTGTCTTTGCGGAGAAGCTGCCCCTGATGGCGCAGGGCCGTGATTTCTCCAATAAGGTAGCCATCTCCTGGACCGATGCCGGCACTGACGTTAACTTCGGCGCGCTGACCAAGCAGTTCCTGACCGCGGCTAAGGCCTCCGGCACCGAGATCCGCTACGGACATGAGGTCATCGACATCAAGCGCGATGGCTCTTCCTGGAAGGTCTATTCCAAGAACAAGCACACCGGTGACATCACGGTAGTCAAGGCTAAGTTCGTCTTCGTGGGTGCTGGCGGTTATGCCTTGGATCTGCTGCGCAAGGCCAAGGTGAAGGAAGTTGCCGGTTACGCAGGCTTCCCAGTATCCGGTCTGTGGCTGCGTTCCAAGAACCCGGAGCTTATCGAGCAGCACCAGGCGAAGGTCTACGGTAAGGCTGCTGTGGGCGCCCCGCCAATGTCCGTGCCTCACCTGGATACCCGTGTTATCGACGGCGAGAAGGGCCTGCTATTCGGCCCCTACGGCGGCTGGAGCCCGAAGTTCCTGAAGAAGGGCAGCTACCTGGACCTATTTAAGTCCATCCGCCCGGATAACATCACTTCTTACCTTGGCGTTGCCGTCCAGGAGTTCGGCCTGACCAAGTACTTGGTAGACGAGGTACGCAAGAACTTCTCCGACCGCGTGGAGACCCTGCGCGAGTACGTCCCGGAGGCAAAGGAAAGCGACTGGGAGACCGTCATCGCCGGCCAGCGCGTCCAGGTGATCAAGCCTGCAGGCGCCCCGCAGTTCGGCTCCCTCGAGTTCGGTACCACCCTGGTTAATAACCAGGAGGGCAATATCGCCGGCCTGCTCGGTGCATCCCCGGGCGCATCCATTACCCCGGCCGTCATGCTGGAGCTGTTGGAGCGTTGCTTCGGCGAGCACATGATTGATTGGGCGGACAAGATCCGCGAGATGGTTCCGTCTTATGGCATCAAGCTGCGCAACGATGAAAAGCTCTATGACGAGATGTGGGAGTACACCCAGAAGACCCTGAAGCTAGACCGCTAGAACCAGCTTCTTCCTAGACAACCCCTGTACCGCACCGAGACGGTACAGGGGTTTACTCGCTCTGGGAGAGGTGGGCAGGAGCTAGGTTCCGCAGTAGGTGAGGTATCCCTCCAGACCATTAGGATCCGGCGATTCGAATGAGGGGTTGGGCTCCCACGGGTGGGTGACCGCGTGGAGAAGCTCCTGATACGGGCCCAACTCCCCGCGTTCGGCAGCATCCAGCGCGGATTCTACGGCGAGGTTGCGCGGGATAACCCGCGGCATGGCGCTATCAACACGGGAAGGATCGGGAGAGGACGCAAGGTAGTCGTCCAAGAAGTCTCCCTCGGCAAAGAGCTTGCGGGCGTGGGAGGGGTGGCCCGCGGCGGCGTCGGCAAGAGCGCGGTGAGCCAGCGTGATATCTGGGCCGTTGAGCTGCATGGCAGCCGCATAAGAAGAAGCGACTTCTCGAGAGGTATCCAAAGCCTTTGCTAAATCTGCCCTGTGCTGGTCCACAAAGCGGTCGGTAAAGCCGTTGATGGATTCTTGGGCAAAGTCCATGGCCTTTTTCATGTCCATATCAAATAGCGGCAGGAGGGATTCCGCCAAACGGGCCAGGTTCCATCCCAGGATGGAAGGTTGATTGCCAAAGGCATAACGGCCTTGCCTATCGATGCTGGAAAAGACCGTCGCGGGCGAATAGGCCTCCATGAAGGCGCAGGGGCCATAGTCAATGGTTTCGCCAGAGATGGTGGTGTTATCCGTATTCATCACGCCGTGGATAAAGCCCAAGCGCATCCAGCGGGAGACGGTGCGGATCTGCGCATCCATCACCTGGGTGAAAAATTCCTGGTAGTCCGCGCCAGGGTAGTGGCGAGCAATGGCATAGTCGGCCAACTGCCGGGTGTAATCCGTCTGCGCGGCTAGGTGAAAGGTGCCGACGCGGATATGGCTGGCTGCCACGCGTACCACAATGCCGGCTGGCTGCACGTGCCCGCGCTGAATGGGCCGTCCGGTGGAGATAACCGCCAGCGCCCGGGTGGTGGGAACACCCAAGGCATGCATGGCTTCAGAAACAAGATATTCACGCAGCATGGAAGAAAGCGTTCCGCGGCCATCGGAGCCCGGGCGGGAAAAGGGAGTAAGTCCAGTTCCCTTGGCATGGAGATCCCAGAGCCGGCCGTCTTTTTCCACTTCTCCCAGTAGCATGGCGCGGCCGTCTCCCATCTGCGGATTAAACGCACCGAATTGGAAGCCAGAATAGGCCATGGCGTGTCCGCCCGCGCGACCCGTGAGGAACTCGATTCCCTCGGAGGAGCGCAGCCAGTCCGGGTCAAAGCCCAACTGCCTGGCCAGTTCCTCGTTTAGGATGACCATCTCTGGGTTCGGCTGCTCTTCGCCCTCGGTAGGGCGAACCAAGTGGGGAAGGCGTTGGGCAAAATCGTGGTGTAGCTGCATTTAAACCTCCAGTGTTCCGCGCACGCGAATATGGGCGCGCCCGCCTACCCAGATATCCGTGCCGTCATCGTTGATAAATACTTCGCCCGCTCGGCCTATCTGGCTGCCTTGTGTTGCGGTATAACGCGTTGGCACCAGGTTTCGCGAGCGCATAAACTGCGCGGCGCCGCCATTGAAAGAACCGGTGACTGGGTCTTCGAATTGCGTGGTAAAGGCCCGAACCTCATAGGCCGACTCGCCCTCTGCGGCGTTGGGATTAAGGCCCACTACGCCGACCTTGGGGCGCTCGCCATGGGGCTTAACCGCACGCACCGCCTCGGCATCGCGCAATTGGAGCAGGCGCCAGCCCGGGCCATTGTCCACCCAGCCATGGTCCACAATATCCGCGCTATCTAGCCCCAGTCCACCGCAGGCCTCCTTTAGATCCGCCGGGCTTAGCGGTTCTGCGCGGTGCAGCGGCGGGGTAGCAAAGGACAAGACTTCGCCCTCTTCGCGGACGGTTACCAAGCCCACGCCGCATTCTTGGACGATGGTTCCCTCTGTCTGCGAGTTATTGCCTAGCGCCCGCCACGCGGCAGCGCTGCCCAAGGTGGGGTGGCCGGCAAAATCAAACTCTTCGTACGGGGTGAAAATGCGCACGCGGTAGTCCGCGCGGGCGTCGTTAGGTTCGAGCAAAAAGGTAGTCTCAGAAAAGTTGGTCCAGTTCGCGATTGCTTGCATCTGCTCGGTACTTAGGCCGTCGGCGCTCGCAATCACCGCCAAGGCATTGCCATTAAAGGCACCCGTGGCAAAAACATCGACCTCAAAGAACTCGTGGTGCATGCCAGCCAGTCTAGTCAGCCCCAGGGATGAGGACTATGGCCTAGAGCCTGCGCTAGCCTAGAAAGCCATGAAGAAGCTATGGCCCGATGCACTTCGAGCGTGGGTAGGCCCACCGTGGAGAATTGTCATTCCACTGTTTTTCTGGGTTTCTTCGGTGCCAGCGGCAGAAGGCGCCATTGATAGATCCTCGCCTTTCCAGAAGTTGGTCCTCGTGCTTTATGCAGTCGGTATTCCACTAGCATTGTGGCTACACCCCAAGCTCAAGGAATACGCCATCGGCTTCATGGCAGTAACACTAACGGTGTGTATCTTTACCCCGCTGGCTGCCATGGGTAACGCTCACTTCTTCCCAGTGGCATACTGCGTATTTCTTATAGGCGCACATTCACCCAAGCGCTTACAACGGTTCTGGATAGGGTGGATTGCCTTAGGCACCTTGGCGGCCACTGCAGCGGACCTTTATGGGCGGAGACTCATAGATGGCATCGACTTTGGTCTGGAAGATGCCAGCATCGGCCCTCTGGCTGCTTTCGGCTCAGTCATTGCCATTGCGTGGCCGGTCATGGGATTTTTCTTCTTGCTTGGCACCAATGACCGCAAAAAGCGCGAGGACCAGCAACTGTTGAAAGAACGCGCGGAAATGGCCGGTGCGGTTGAGCGCAACCGCATTGCCCGCGAGATGCATGACATCGTGGCGCATAATTTAGCGGGCGTTATTGCTCTTGCCGACGGCGCCCGGTTCGCCGCTGCCAAAAATCCCGCAGCGGCCACAGAAGCCTTGGAAACCATCGCCTCTACCTCCCGCGATTCCCTCAAGCAGATGCGCGGTTTGCTCTCCGTGCTGCGAGATGGTGATTCCCGCGCCGATACCAAGGCACCCGGTGCCAGCGATATCGCAGGACTCATCTCGGAAGCCCGCCGCAGCGGCTTCGATATCACCGTGCACGGGCTGGAGGACCTGCCGACCGAAAGCGACGAACTCTACCAATTCACCGTCTACCGCGTGGTGCAAGAAATTTTGACCAATATGCTCAAGCATTCCCGCGATAAAAGCGGAGTGCTGCGCTTCCGCTCTATTGGAAACGGCCTAGTATTGAGTGCCGAAAATCCGGCCGCACGCATGCCGGATAATCACAAGCCCGGCTACGGACTTATTGGAATGAGCGAGCGTGTCAAGGCCTATGGCGGCAGCGTTGCTACCCGCACCGAGGACGGACACTTCTTTATTACCGTGGAGGTACCCAATGACTAACCCTGAGCAGCCAACAGGTGCGCCCGCTGGCCCCATCCGTATCGGCCTAGTCGATGATCAGCCCCTCGTGCGCGCCGGGTTCGCCATGCTTCTTGGCTCCCAAGAGGACTTAGAAGTTATCTGGCAAGCATCCGATGGCGATGAAGTCCTCGACCTCGCCCGCGCGCGACCTGCCGATATTGTGCTTATGGATGTACAGATGGCCCGCGTCAATGGCATCGCCGCCACAGAAAGGCTGCTGCCGGAATTCCCAGACACCCAGGTCATTATGCTAACCACCTTCGATGACCAGAATTTTGTCCACGGAGCAATTTCCGCTGGGGCCTCCGGTTTTCTGCTGAAAGATGTAGAACCCGAAGAGCTCCTTTCTGCCATTCGCACCGTGTATTCGGGAGAGGCTGTGCTCTCGCCGCGCATTACCGCCCAGGTGCTGCAACAACTGCGCAGCGAGCAGTCTGTAGCACAGCCCGATTCACATGCCACCCCCGTTGCGGCAGCAGCTACCGCCCCTCCGGCCGAAGATCTCACGCCACGCGAGCTGGACGTCCTCAAGCTGATGGCACTGGGGTATTCGAATACCGAAATCGCGGAGTGCGAGTTCGTGTCCATGGCCACGGTCAAGACCCACGTGCGCCATATTCTTACTAAGACCAGCTCGCGCGACCGTGTGCATGCCGTGCTCTACGCCCTAACTCATGGCGTGGTCTCGGTGGAGGAGCTGCTGTCTCATCCCTAGGTATGACCTGCTAAATCACTCCCGAGGATGGTTACTTCGTGCTGGTCAGGCGGCACGATGGGAACCATGCTCAAAGTTTCACACCTTTCTAAGAATTTCCGTTCCTTTAAAGCAGTAGATGACCTCTCCTTTGAGGTCCCAGACGGTCAAGTCACCGGCTTCCTCGGACCGAATGGTTCTGGCAAGTCCACCACCATGCGCATGTGCGTGGGGTTGGAGAATCCGACTTCCGGCACCGCGACTTTTGATGGCACGCCCTTCCGCGGGCTGTCCAATCCCGCTACCACGGTGGGCACCTTGTTGGACGCCAACTGGTTCCACCCGGGCCGCAGCGCCCGTGCTCACCTGGGCTACATGGCCGCGTTGCAGGGCGTGTCCATGAACCACGTGGATGACACCCTGGACCGCGTCGGCCTTACCCAGGTAGCCACCAAGCGCGTGGGCGGCTATTCGCTAGGCATGAAGCAGCGCCTGGGCCTTGCTTGTGCGCTCATCGGCGAGCCGAAGCACTTGCTTCTTGACGAACCTGTCAACGGCCTCGACCCCGAAGGCGTGCACTGGATGCGTGCCCGCATCCGCGAATTCGCCGAGGCCGGCTGCTCCGTGTTGGTTTCCTCCCACCTGCTTTCGGAGATGCAGCTCACCGCAGACCGCCTCGTGGTCATCGGCAAGGGCAAGTTGCTGGGCGAGGGCACCGTGGAGGAGTTTGTCAATGGCACGGGAGGCGCAAGCCTCGAAGTGATTGTGGACCAGCCCGATGCACTCCTGCGGCTGTTGCACGGCACCGATGCGGAGACCTCCTTTGACGGGGAAGTCCTGCGCGTGCGCGGTCTCGAAGGCTCCGACATCGGCCGCATCTGTCTGGATAACCGCATTCTCATCTCCAGCTTGGAACGCAAGCAGCCCTCCCTGGAAGAGGCCTACCTCGGCGCGACAGCCGACCACGTGGCCTACCGCTCTGCATAGTTTTTCACCTGCACAACACGCTCCATCTGCAAAGGATAGATTCACATGAACGCTCTGATTTCTGAATCCCGGAAACTATTTTCGCTCCGCTCTACTTGGATATACCTCGCCGTAGTTTCAGCTGGCATGGCTGCCGGCGCTGTCTTGTTGGCTTGGGCGAATGACTTCAATGGTACGGTCGACGGCAAGTTCGAGGCTGTCGATGTGTCTATTTCCGGTTCACTCGCCATTGTCGTGATGGTGTTTGCTGCTGCCATGATGGTAGGCGGCGACCAAAGTAAAGGAACAGTTTCATGGTCATACCTCTCATCAAATCGCCGCGTAGGTATAGTGCTGAGCCAATTTTTCATCATCACCTTTTCGCTACTGCTCGCGGCCACACTGGGCATGGTGGTAGCCACGCTGTTGATTACTGCCTTCGGAGGTGATTTCAATTTTGACAGCTTT
This sequence comes from Corynebacterium nasorum, assembly GCF_022345765.1. Classification (NCBI taxonomy): domain Bacteria; kingdom Bacillati; phylum Actinomycetota; class Actinomycetes; order Mycobacteriales; family Corynebacteriaceae; genus Corynebacterium; species Corynebacterium nasorum. The sequence goes on from NZ_JAKRDR010000001.1 coordinate 183,994, forward strand.
ATGCATTGGCCGGATAACAATGGGTTCATCCTTGCCTACGTTGAGTGGACTGTCTTTATCCTGTTAGCTACCAGCTTGGCCTACCTTTTGCGCAGTGGTGCATTCGCAGCGATGATTCTCGTGGCAGAGTATTTCGTCATTGAAACCGCCCTCGATGCCGTTAGCGCTCCTTGGGCTAAGGCTATCCTCCGCGTGCTACCTGATGCCAACGCTTGGGGGCTAGTAATGGGCGCCAACCGCAGTGGTGATGAGCAATCTCGAGCTGTCGCCGCTGTCGTTCTAATCGTGATGATCGTGCTCACCGTTGGTGGGTCCTGTGCGGTGGCGCGTCGTCGCTCTGTTGCGAAATAGGTACTAGGCGTTACTACCCTAGTGGGCATGAGTGATGCACTATTTTCCCGCATAGAACCCATCCAAACCATGCGGGATGGCACGGTCAAGCAGGTCAACCCGTTCTCCGGGACCGAGGTGTGGACCGTGCCAGGGCGTGGTAACCGCCCGCTGTCTGTACCAGTAGCTAACCTGCAGCCACTGCAAGAGGAAGACTTTAGCCATCGCTGCGCCTTTTGCTCTGGGCGCTTGACCGATACCCCGCCGGAAAAGGCACGCATTCTGCCTTCCGGCGGGATTGTGCGTGGATTGCCCTTGCAGGAATACGATCATACAGTGCCGGCCTTTCGGCGCATCCCCAATCTGTTTGAAATCGTCTCTTATGACTATTGGCATGCCAATTACGGCTTTGAGATGGATGACGAAACCCGCCAGCGCATGGACAACTACCTTAGCGATCCGGCCGGCCGGGAACATGTGCTCAAGATAGTGCGCACGAAGCGCAAAGCAGCGCACTTGCCTGAGACAAGCGAAGAAGAACTGGTGGACCAGGCTGCTGGATTCTTCGCCGGCGGTCACGACGTCATCGTGGCTGGCCGCCATTTTGAGCGCGGCGCACAGGATGACTCGCAGTTGGCATCTTCGGGCACGCTAAGCGCTGAAGAACACCTGCTCTTTATGCAGCTGACTATCGACGCCATGCGGGATCTCTACGAGCGCAACCGCTACGCCCCGTACGTGGTGGCTTTCCAAAACTGGTTGCAGCCAGCCGGTGCTTCCTTCGAGCACCTGCACAAGCAGCTCGTTGCTATTGATGATCGCGGTATGGCTTCTCACCGAGAGGTCCAGATGCTGCGCAGCAATATGAACATGTACAACGAGTGGGCGGTGGATTATGCCGCTAGCCGCAATCTCGTCATCGCGGAAAACGACCATGCTGTCCTCTTCGCCGGCTTCGGACACCGTTATCCCACATTGGAGGTGTACTCCAAGTCCGCAACCTGCGAGCCGTGGCTGCAGTCGGAAGAAGAAATTCGTGCCATGAGCGATCTAGTCCACGCTGCCCACGCCGCAGTAGGCCGCGAGGTACCCTGCAATGAGGAATGGCACCACAAGCCCGCCGACGTCGATGTTGCCCAACCATGGCGCATTCTTATCAAGTTACGTATTTCTACGCTCGCTGGATTCGAAGGCGGTACCAAGATCTACCTCAACACCATTTCGCCCTGGGACCTGCGCGATAGGGTAGTAGGCCAGCTTTACCCCCTGCGCGAATCCGGACATGTTTCCGGCTCAATACGCGTGGCGACGGAGTGCTCGGTGCAACGCAATAGCCTGCTATATAACCCGCAGCTGCGCTAAACAGACCGCGCTGGGCAAACGGTGGTCGGCTCAGCGCCTGACCAGGAGCGTGAGCTCGCACGAACCCGGCCGCGGTTCTTCAACGGTCATACCTGCGGCGCGCGCGATAGCAGCAACGTCGGCGGCGCTATAGGCATCGGCAGGAGAGAGCGCTAGCTCGCGGGCGAGGAGGCCCTTGTAGTGCTTATTAAAGTGGCTGACTACCTTGCGCGAGCCATCTTCTTGCACGCTTTCTACCCGCACCGTTACCGCGTCTTTCACCCGGCCCAATTGTTGGTACGTACCCGAGCGCAGATCAACAATAAGCTCGTCTACCCCCTCGAGAGTCTGCGTAATCTGCTTGCCCCAGTGCGATTTCATGGTGCGGCCGTTAAGTTTTGTCCCGCCCGAAAGCCGGTAATGGGGGATGGGATCGCTGGCGCGGAGGATGCCAAAAAGGGCGTCGCCAATGGCAAGGCGATCCCATGTGGGGAGGGTGGGAGCGTCTAGGGCATCAAAAAGCACGCCGGTATAACGCAACACGGCCGGCATGGTGGGGGTGGTAAAAAGACCCTGGTTGGACTCGGCTTCACCGCGCAGCTTTTCTGAGAGTTTCAGCACCTTCATTGCCTCATCTACCGAAAGAGACTGCAGCTCAGCTGCAATTTCGCGCCGGGTTTCGTTTAGTCCCGGAAAGGAAAGCTGCGCGAAATCAAGCGCGTGTCCTGTGCCGCCGTGGTCCTTAGTTTCTGAAGGAGGGAGGATAATGAGCATATATACACAGTAGCGGGGTATATTTTTGACCATGATTACCCGCCTTTCTGAACTATTTCTCCGAACCCTTCGTGAGGACCCGGCTGATGCCGAGGTCCCCAGCCACAAGCTGCTCGTACGCGCCGGCTATGTCCGCCGCGTTGCGCCGGGCGTTTATACCTGGCTGCCGTTGGGCCTGCGCACGCTGCGCAAGATTGAAGACGTAGTCCGTCAGGAAATGGATGCTATTGGCGGTCAGGAAATGCTTTTTCCTGCTTTGTTGCCGCGCGAGCCTTATGAAAAGACCAACCGTTGGGTTGAATACGGCGATAATCTCTTCCGCCTGAAGGACCGCAAGAACGCAGACATGCTACTCGGCCCTACCCACGAGGAGATGTTTGCCAGCGCCGTAAAGGACATGTACTCCTCTTATAAGGATTTTCCGGTTACGCTGTATCAGATTCAGACCAAGTATCGCGATGAGGAACGCCCCCGCGCCGGTGTGCTGCGCGGCCGCGAGTTCACCATGAAGGACTCATACTCCTTCGACATGACCGATGAAGGATTGGATGAGTCCTATGGCCGCCACCGGAAGGCGTATCAAAATATTTTCAACCGTCTAGAGATTGATTACGCCATTTGTAAGGCCACCTCTGGCGCGATGGGTGGTTCTGCCTCGGAGGAGTTCCTCGCCGTCTCTGAAGTCGGTGAAGATACCTTCGTGCGCTCTACTGAAGGCGATTATGCTGCCAACGTGGAAGCCGTAGTTACCCCAGCACCTGCGGAGAAGGACATCGAGGGCCAGCCAGAGGCGCAGGAATACGACACCCCGAATGCAGAGAGCATTGATTCACTCGTTTCCTGGGCAAAGCAAGCAGGCATTACTATCGACGGCCGCGAGGCAACGGCCGCAGACACCCTCAAATGCATGATGGTAAAGCTCTTCCACCCAGCTGCTGAGAGCGAAAAGCGCGAGTCCGAGTTGGCCGCCGTGCTCATCCCGGGCGATCGTGAACTGGATGAAAAGCGCCTCGAGGCTGCACTCGAGCCGGTGGAGTTTGAATTGGCCGGGGACAAGGACTTTGCTGACAATGACTTCCTAGTCAAGGGCTATGTTGGACCGCGCGTATTGAACGCCAATGACATTAAAGTCTTGGCCGATCCGCGCGTGGTCAAGGGCACAGCGTGGATTACCGGCGCTGACGCAAGCGAGCGCCACGTGGTTGGTTGCGTGGCTGGCCGCGATTTCACCGTGGATGAGTTCATTGAGGCCGCAGAGGTCAAGGAAGGCGATCTTGCCCCGGATAACCAGGGCACGTTGACCTTGGAGCGCGGCATCGAGCTGGGCCACATCTTCCAGCTGGGCCGCAAATACACCGAGGCCTTCGACGTCCAGATTTTGGATGAAAACGGCAAGCGTGCGGTTCCCACCATGGGGTCTTATGGCATCGGCATCACTCGTATGCTGGCTGTGCTAGCCGAGCAGCGCCATGATGACAAGGGCCTTAACTGGCCGGTAGCTGTCGCGCCGTACCAGGTCCATGTGGCAGTGGCTAATAAGGACGCCGCAGCCATGGAGGCCGGCGACACATTGGTGGAAGAGCTGTCCGCCAAGGGGATCGAGGTGCTTTTTGATGACCGCCCGAAGGTCTCCCCAGGCGTGAAGTTCAAGGATGCAGAGCTGCTAGGCATGCCATTTGTGGCAGTCCTGGGCCGTGCCTTCAAGGAAGGCAAGATAGAGCTGCGCATCCGCGGCGGAGAGACCCTAGAGGTCCCAGCGGAGGAAATCGTGGACAAGATTCTTGAGCTGGTTCGCGGTTAGAGAAGCGCGCAATGATTCGCGTCGGGGTACCGTGGAAGGCATGAATTTCCAAAAGAATGGACTTTCCACGGTGCTTTCCGCCATGGGCGTATTGCACTTTGTGAAGGCGCAAACTTTCGAATCCATCGTTCCGCCGCAGCTGCCCGGCCCCGCACGGTTTTATAACTTTGCTTCTGGTCTCTGGGAGATAGTCACTGGCGCGTTGCTGCGGCGCCGCGCTACCCGTGGGTTCGGCGGTGCTTCTGCGCTTGCGCTCTTTGCCGCTGTATGGCCAGCCAATATGTACCACGCCTGGATTGAGCGCAAGGCAGGATGGCCGAAAAAGTTCTACCACATCATCCGTCAGCCGCTGCAGGTGCTGCTTATGATGTATGCCTGGAATATCGCCAAGCATGAGGCTTAAAGGAATTGACATTGCTGCGCGCTAGCTAGGTAGACGCAGCAGAAAAGCCGGCCCCGTCCTCAACCCCGCGGAAACGCCGCAGGGTGGGGAGGGGCCGGCTTTCTCTTTCGTGCCGGAGCCTATGATTTAGCCGGCAACTGGGCCGCCGCAGTTAGGCCATGCGCCAGCGCCCTGGGCGGCCAAAACGTTTTCGGCCACGGCAATCTGCTGCTCTCGCGTTGCCTGGTCAGCGGTTGCAGCGTACTGGGTGCCGCCATTGGCAGCCCAGGTTTGCGCGTTGAACTGCAGGCCACCCTGGTAACCGTTTCCGGTATTGATATGCCAGTCACCGCCGGACTCGCAGGCAGCAACCTGATCCCAAGCGCTAGCCGGTGCGGCAGTAGCGGCAGGGGCGGCAAGGCCAGCAAGGCCCAGTGCGGCGGCGGATACAGTCAAAATGGTCTTCTTAGAACGCATTGAGAGGAAACTCCTTCTCTTTGTGTCTTTTAGGCTCGCGGTATCTCCTGCAAGCTCATGGTGCACCAACCTACGCACACTTGTAGAGCAGAAGCAATGCATAGCGTCGTAGAGCTCGCTACATTTTCACTGTCCGGCGTTCAGGGGATTGACAGACAGGCGTCGCGTTCTAGCGCATGCCGTGGGATTCGGCCGCGATGCCGATAAGCCAGGTGATCCAGTCTTGATCTGGTGATTCTTCTTGCGCCGCCTGCGCAGCGGCGGCGGACCATTTCCGGCCGTCCTGTTCGGCGAGGCCGCCTAAAAAGTTCAGCGCAGATGCGGAATCATGGGGAAGTTCTTGGTCGCCGGAAGAATAAGCCGGCTCGGGTTGCGGCACGGTGCCATACCGGCCTAAGGCCTCCTGCAGGGCATCGATGCGGCGGTGGTGGACCTCTAGGCGGTGGTCCACGTTGCCCTCGTGCTCTGCGCCGACGTAGGCTCGGGCGAAATCCAGCGCATAAACCTGCTCATACTCCCAGGCAAGGAGATCGGCAGCACTTTTTTGCTCTGGTTGGGAAAGTTCTGGGATAGCGGGAGCATCGCCTGGCAGCCAAGCATTGAGCGCGATGGCTTGCTCGGTCACCAGGGTGCGCGATTCAACGGTGACTTCATCGGCTGCCGCTGTCGTAGCAGAGGCGGCATTTTCCATAACCTCGGAAGAATCCGCGGCGCGGTTAGCTTTAGTGGGGCGCTCTACCTCACACGAGCGTGGGGGATTGCCGGCATCGTCGGTACCGCAGAGGCGCGTAATTTCGGCATAGAGGGCATCGGCCTGGGAACTGCGGATCTCCGCGGCGTGATCGTCGACGCCGTTTAAAGCAAGGGCGTCGGTTGCGGCGGCGTCGGCAAGCGCGAGCAGCCTATTTTCCGGCCGGGGGCCGAAATAGTCGACGACGGAATCAACCGCCTGGCACCCGGTTAAGGCGGGCAGGGTGGCGGTTGTGGCTACGAGAATCAAAGCTATACGTCGGCGGTTCACGCAAAAGACTGTACCCGGTAGCACGTAGGCTAGTGGGCATGGCTTTCCCAGATGCACAACAATTGACCGAACTCTTGCAGCCAAAGCTAGCTGAGCGGGGATTGGATGTAGAAGACATTAAGACCACCAAGGCGGGGAAGAAATCCCAGGTGGTTATCCGTATTGATGGTGATAAGCGCCCTAGCTCGGACGTGCTGGAGGAAGTATCTAATGAGATTTCTGCTTTCTTTGACGCCAAGGAAGAAGCAGGCGAGCTCAATTTCGGTGCCGGCTACACCCTGGAGGTTTCCACCCCCGGAGTGGATTTGCCGTTGACCGCCCCACGCCACTGGCGCCGCAATCGGGGGCGCAAGGTTTCCTTCGACCTTGGCGATGGCAAGTCTCAGACAGCTCGCATTGGCGCGCTTAACGACGCCGCCGATGCCGTAATCCTCATCACGGCAAATAAAAAGGACGTGCAGACGCGCGCAGAGCGATTGGAAAACATTGCCCGGGCAGTGGTAGAAATTGAATTTGCGCAGCCGTCCGAACAGGAAATAGAGGCAGTGCACAAGACGTTTGAAGAAGCCGAGAATTAACCGGCAACCGAGAGGAATGACAAGTGAATATTGATCTGCAGGCACTTCGCACCATCGAATCCGAACGCAACGTCCCGGTAAAGGACTTGCTGGAAGCGATTGCGGGTGCCTTGTTGTATTCCTACCTGGATTACCGCGAGTCTAATGCTGGCGGCAAGGTGGAAGGCGCCAAGTCCCGCGTCGATATCGATACCACCACTGGTGCAGTCAGCGTCATCGTCTCGGAGCGCGACCCGGAAACTGGGGAAGTAACCACCGAATACGATGACACCCCAGAGAACTTTGGCCGCGTAGGCGCACAGGCCGTGCGCGAGGCCATCTTGCGTAAGTTGCGCGAGGCGGAGGCAGAGCGCACCTATGATTCCTACTCGGGGCTTACCGGCCGCGTGGTCAGTGGCATCGTCCAGCGCGATGCCCGCGCTAATGCCCGCGGCATCGTGGTGGTCCAGTTGGGCTCTGAGCTGGAATCTCAGGACGGCATTCTACTGCCTGCCGAGCAGATTCCCGGTGAAAAGCTGGAGCACGGTGACCGCATTAAGGCCTACGTTGTCGGCGTGAATCGCAATGGTGCCCAGGTGCAGATCAACCTCTCGCGTACCCACCCTGAATTGGTGCGTGGCCTTTTCGAGCTGGAAGTTCCAGAGGTTGCCGATGAAACCGTAGAAATGATTGCTATCGCCCGCGAGGCGGGTCACCGCTCCAAGGTGGCGGTTGTGGGCCACGCGAAGGGCCTGAACGCGAAGGGCGCTTGCATCGGGCCCCGCGGCCAGCGCGTCAACAACATCATGCGTCAGCTCGGCGGTGAGAAGATTGACATCATTGACTTCAGTGAGGACCCCACGGTCTATGTGGGCAATGCGCTAGCCCCCTCAAAGGTGGTTAAGGTCACCGTCGTGGACAACGAGGCACAGGTCGCCCGTGTGGTAGTGCCGGATTACCAGCTCTCCCTGGCCATTGGTAAAGAGGGGCAAAATGCCCGACTAGCTGCTCGTTTGACCGGTTGGAAGATTGATATTCACTCGGACGCTGACGCTAATTAAGGATCTGCGCGGTTGTAGCGTAGTCTAGTAAATGGCCCAGTTGCAGAATGGGGCATAGTGGCGACGCGAAAAGTAAGGAGTTGAATGTCTGAGAGGCTAAGACTCCGGACCTGCATCGCTACTCGCCGCCGCCTGCCAGATACGGACTTGCTACGAGTGGTTATCGACCGAGATGATCCGCATGGCCGCCGTCTGGTAGCAGATCCCCACCGCCGGCTTCCCGGTCGTGGGGCGTGGATTAGCCCCACCCTTTCTGCACTCGAGCTGGCGGAGCGCAAACGTGCTTTCAAGCGCGCGCTTCGCACGTCCGCACCCGTGGACACAGGTCAGGTACGTCAATACTTGGAAGCGCAGAGCGGACAAGTAACTAAGGCGGAAGACACCGCGTTAGATTCGTACAAACCAGAGTTACAAAGGAAGACCGAACACTGATGAGCGCACAACGATGAAGCATCAGCGATGAACGTCCAACAAACCTAACTAGGGGTCAGGCCAGTTTCCGTGGCCTTGGCTCCTAGTCGATACCAAGAGGAGACAAGTGCCCGGAAAGCTACGTGTTCACGAGCTAGCAAAGCAGCTCGGAGTAACCAGCAAGGAACTGCTCGCCACCCTGAAAGAACAGGGTGAGTTTGTAAAGACTGCTTCTTCCACCATCGAACCGCCGGTGGTTAAGAAGATGCGAGCTCATTATGAAGCACAGTCCGGTGGCGATGAGTCCGCCGAGAAGAAGCAAGACAAAAAGCCTGCCAAGGGTGCTGCTAAGAGCACTGCCAAGGCAAGTGCTCCTAAGCCAGGGGCGCAGTCCGCTGCGGCCAAGCCCGGGGCAAAGGCTGCCGCACCGAAGCCAGGCGCACAGGCTCCGAAGCCGGGGGCCAAGCCTGCCGCACCAAAGCCAGGCCAGGGCGCTCCTAAGCCCGGCGCACAGTCGGCTGCACCGAAGCCCGGGGCAAAGGCTGCTGCACCGAAGCCGGGGGCCAAGCCTGCCGCACCAAAGCCAGGCCAGGGCGCACCTAAGCCCGGCCAGGCTGGTGGCAAGAAGTCGGGCGAGCGCCCGACCCCAGGCAATTCCATGCCTCGCCCGATGTCGAAGCCAGGCGGTACCCGCCGCGTAGCCAATAACCCGTTCTCCACGGGCGGCGGCGATAGCCGGCCGGGCCCACGTCCAGGCGGCTCTAAGGGCCCGCGTGGCGGCAATAAGCCAGATAACCGCGGCAAGCGCGGCGGCCAAAACGAGGGCGGAAATAACCGCCAGGGCGGCAATAGCCAGGGTGGCGGCGGTCGCCGTCCATCCCCAGCCATGATGCCTTCCCATCCAAACCCTGCATCGATGCCGTCTAAGGCACCGAGCGGTGGTGGACGCGGTGGCCGTGGCCGTGGTGGTCACGGAGGTCCAGGCGGCGGTCGGCCAGGTGGCGGCCGTCCAGGCGGTTTCCGTGGCGGCGGACGCGGCGGACGTCGCGGTGGCACCGCAGGTGCATTCGGCCGTCCAGGTGGCGCTCCACGCAAGGGCAAGAAGTCTAAGCGTCAGAAGCGTCATGAGTACGAAGAGCAGCAGAAGCATGTCGTAGGCGGCGTGCGCTTGCCAGATGGCAAGGGCAAGACCGTCCGCCTGCGTCGTGGCGCTTCCCTTTCGGACTTCGCTGAGAAGATCGGTGCGGATCCAGCAGCACTGGTGCAGGCGCTGTTTAACCTTGGCGAAATGGTGACGGCGACCGCTTCGGTATCGGAAGATACGCTGCAGCTGCTCGGCTCTGAGATTAACTACAACGTCGAGGTCGTCTCCCCTGAGGATGAGGACCGCGAGCTCCTCGAGTCCTTCGACCTGCAGTTCGGTGAGGACGAAGGCGGCGAGGAAGCGCTGGAGAATCGTCCTCCAGTCGTCTCCGTCATGGGTCACGTTGACCACGGTAAGACCCGCCTGCTGGACGCCATCCGCAAGACCAACGAGGGCGCCCGCGAGGAAGGCGGCATCACCCAGGGCATTGGTGCATACCAGACCACGGTAGACGTGGACGGCGAACGCACCATTACCTTCCTGGATACCCCGGGTCACGAGGCCTTTACCGCCATGCGTGCTCGTGGTGCTAAGTCCACCGACTTGGCTATCCTCGTGGTTGCTGCCGATGACGGCGTCATGCCACAGACCGTGGAGGCCATCAACCACGCCAAGGCTGCGGATATTCCGGTAGTCGTGGCAGTCAACAAGGTGGATAAGCCGGAAGCGCAGCCGGATAAGATCCGTGGCCAGCTCACCGAATACGGCTTGGTTCCGGAGGAATACGGTGGCGACACCATGTTCGTGGACATCTCCGCGAAGCAGGGTAAGAACATCGATCAGCTGCTCGAGTCCGTCATCCTGACCGCGGATGCGGCCTTGGAGCTGACCGCTAACCCAGATATGGACGCACAGGGTGTGGCAATTGAGGCACACCTCGACCGCGGCCGTGGTCCGGTTGCTACCGTCATTGTCCAGCGCGGTACCTTGCACGTGGGCGATTCCATCGTCGTGGGCGATGCACACGGCCGTGTGCGCCGCATGCTCGATGAATTCGGCGGCGACGTCGAAGAGGCCGGTCCATCCCGCCCGGTTCAGGTCCAAGGCCTGTCTGGTGTGCCTGGCGCTGGCGATAACCTGCTCGTGGTGGAAGACGACCGCGTTGCCCGCCAGATTGCCAATCAGCGTGACGCCCGCAAGCGCTCTGCCCTGCAGGCCAAGCAGCGCAAGCGCGTCTCCTTGGAGGATCTGGACAAGGTATTGCAGGAGACTTCGACCCTCAACCTCATCCTCAAGGGCGACAATGCCGGTTCCGTCGAGGCACTGGAAGACGCCCTGCTGGATATCAAGACCGAGGACGAAGTCGAGCTCAACATCATCGACCGTGGTGTGGGCGCTGTGACCGAGACCAACGTCTCCCTGGCTGCGGCTTCCGACGCCGTTATCATTGCCTTCAACACTCGTGCGGAAGGCAAGGCGACGGAGATGGCCACCCAAGAGGGCGTGGATATTCGTTACTACACGATCATCTACAAGGCCATCGAAGAGGTCGAGGCTGCGCTTAAGGGCATGCTCAAGCCGATTTACGAGGAACGCGACACCGGTGCGGCCGAGATCCGTGCCCTGTTTAAGTCCTCCGCAGTGGGTACCATCGCCGGCTGCATGGTCACCGAGGGCAAGGTTGTCCGCAACGGCAAGGTTCGCTTGCTGCGCGATAACAACGTCATCACTGCCGACGCCAAGATTGAGTCCCTGCGTCACGAGAAGGACGACGCAACCGAGATCAAGGCCGGCTATGAGTGCGGTATGGTGCTCTCTTACCCGGATATCCAGGTAGGCGACATCATCCAGGCCTACGAAGAGGTCGAGGTTCCGCGCGACTAAATGACGCCGCCGCAAGGCCCACTTCTACACTTACCGTCTCTCCACTGAATGTGCTTCCAGCACACAGGTGGGGAGGATTGGGGAGAGTGGAAGTGGGCCTTTTGCTTTAGCAGCTTGTTTATAGCGATGATTTTGCATGGCCCACTTCGTACCTGTGCAAGCGGTACGGGTTTTCATTGTCCGGTATTGCGCACTAAACTGGTGGTTTCTATACCGGTTGGCGGTAATTTTAAAGATGGATTCTTTTTGAGCTGGGAGGTTCACATGGTTGATCACGCACGCGCAGCGCGTATGGCCAAGCGCATTCAGGAAATCGTGGCAAGCGCCATCGAACGCCAGATTAAGGATCGCCGCCTTGAGCTGGTGACCATCACGGATACTCGAGTCACAGGCGACCTGCACGATGCCACCGTTTTTTATACCGTGCGCGGAAAAGACATTGACTCCGAGCCGGATTTCCAGCAAGCAGAAGAAGCTCTCAAGCGCGCTAAGGGGCAGCTGCGCAAGATTGTAGGAGATCAACTCTCCGTGCGCTTTACCCCGACGCTGACCTTCGAGGTCGATACCGTCCCAGAAGCTTCAGCTCATATGGAAGAACTATTAGCTCGTGCCCGTGCCCGCGACGAGGAGTTGGCGAAGCTGAAGGAAAACGCCCAGCCCGCAGGGGACGCAAACCCATATAAGACCTCCGATGAAGACGAGGCTTAAGTGACTAAAAAGCAATACCAGCCGGCCGTTGCTGCCCTGCAGGATGCCCACAGCATCTGCATTGTCACGCATCTGCGGCCGGACGCCGATGCTATCGGTTCTGCTGCGGCGTTGCTGCTCGCGTTGCGGCAACAGGGCAAAGACGTGTGCGCCGTCGTGGGCCAAGATCGGGAAATCTCCCGGAACTTATACACCATTCCCGGTGCCGAGGACGTCATCGTCAGCCGCGAACTGCCCGACGGCTACGACCTTTATGTCACCGTTGATTGTGGTTCCTTGGACCGGACGGGATTTTTTGCAGACCACATTGAGCAGCTAGCCCAGCAGGGCTGGGTTCTGTGCATTGACCACCATTCTTCTAACCCAGGATTCGGTGCCATCAATGTGGTGGATACCGAATGTGAATCCACCACCGTGGTCTTGCTGAGCATTTTGGATTCTCTAGAAATTCAAGTTGACCGCCATATCGCGCACTGCCTTTATGCTGGTTTGATGACTGATACCGGCAGCTTCCGCTGGGGTAGGCCGGCAATGCATGATATTGCCACCCGCCTTATGCATTACGATCTCGATACCAAGCAGATCGCCGCTGACCTCTTGGATTCCATCACACCGGACGATCTACAGATGATTGGTAGGGTACTGGCTGGTCTGCGTATTGAGGAAGCAGGGGAGCACACCCTAGGCATCCTTGTCGCGCGAAGGGATGATATCCACGGCCACTCAGATTCGGCCGTGGAGTCACTGGTGGAATTCGTCCGTGCGCTAGAAGGAACCACCATAGGCGTGGTGTTTAAAGAGCAGGCTCCGGAGGTATGGGCGGTATCCTTGCGTTCCTCTCGGATTGATTGCTCCTCCGTTGCGCTTAACTTTGGCGGCGGCGGGCATGTTCCAGCCGCAGGGTATACCGCTCACGGAGCTCCAGAAGAAATCATTAAGGAATTGGTGGCCGCTATTCAATGAGTACAGGGCAGACGGATGGATTGAACACCCAGGATCGCTCCACCGCCGGCACAGTAACCGCACGCGAGGTCTTTGGCCTCGCGTTTCCTGCGCTTGGCGTGCTAGCGGCGATGCCGCTCTATCTTCTGTTGGATACTGCGGTGGTCGGCCGCCTTGGCGCGCAAGAGCTAGCTTCTCTGGCCGCAGCGACCACGATTCACTCCGTGGTGACTACGCAGTTGACATTTTTGTCCTACGGCACGACCGCTCGCTCTGCTCGCCTCTTTGGCTCCGGAAAACGCGAGGCTGCGGTTGCTGAGGGCGTACAAGCTACCTATGTGGCCTTGGGAGTAGGCGGGCTTCTCGCGGTTATCATGTGGATTTTCGGCGGCGTATTTGCTCGTGCTTTAACTGGTGATCCCGCCACGGCTGCCGGAACGGCGTTGTGGCTGCGCATCGCGGCACTTGCCATTCCCGTTACATTGGTGGAAATGGCTGGCAACGGGTGGATGCGCGGAGTCCAAGATACAAAGAAACCGCTGTATTTCACCTTGGCTGGCATGATTCCCGGCGCGATTGCAGTGCCCATCTTTGTCCATTTCTGGGGGCTGGCCGGCTCCGCTATAGCCACGGTACTGGGCATGAGCATTATTGCTGCGCTATTTGTCCGCGAATTACACAAGGAACATACCGGCTCTTGGCACATTCAATGGCATGTAATACGGGAGCAGTTGATTTTGGGCCGCGATCTTATTCTGCGCTCGGCTAGCTTCCAGGTGGCCTTCCTCACCGCCACGGCCGTGGTCTCCCGGGTGGGTACCGCTTCTCTGGCCGGTCACCAGATCATGATGCAGTTGTGGAACTTTATGTCCCTCATCTTGGATTCTTTGGCCATTGCCGCACAATCTTTGACGGGAGCGGCCCTAGGCGCTGGCTCTGCTAAGCATGCACGCGGTGTAGGCAGCAAGGTCGTGTTGTACTCTACGATTTTTTCAGGACTGCTGGCCGCCGTTTTTGCTGCCGGCGCGGGAATCATTCCGCGCATTTTCACCTCCGCCCCGGAGGTACTCGATGCCATTGGCCAGCCGTGGTGGATCTTGGTAGCCATGGTCATTGGCGGCGGCGTAGTCTTCGCGCTCGATGGTGTCCTGCTGGGCGCCGGCGATGCTGCGTTCTTGCGCACTTTGACCATTTCTTCGGTCTTGGTGGGATTTTTGCCAGGCGTCATCTTGGCGCATTTTATGGGCACAGGGTTGACTGGCGTGTGGTGCGGCCTTGCTGCATTCATTGCTTTCCGTATGGTGGGCGTGGTCTTCCGGTTCCGATCCATGAAATGGGCCGTAGTACAAGAGAACTAGCTGCGCTAAAGTGGGCGTATTGATATTCGCGGGTGATGCACGTCTCCGTGCAGTGCGCAGTTGTTTAGAAGGCAGGTAGAACCTATGCCAACAGTGTGGGCGGTTTCTGACCTGCATGGTGCGGTAAGCGCCAATAGTGAGCGCATTGCCCAGCTCACGCCGCCAGATCCCGCGGATTGGCTCATCGTGGCCGGAGACGTAGCAGAGCGTACCGAGCTCATCATTCGTATTCTGCGCCAGCTCAAAGACCGCTATGCCAGAGTCATCTGGGTGCCAGGCAATCATGAACTTTTCTCGCGCTCACAAGAGCAATATCAAGGCCGAGACAAATACACGCACCTGGTAGATAGGTGTAGGGAAATCGGAGTTATCACTCCCGAAGACCCATATCCGGTATTCCACGGGACTACTATCGTGCCGCTTTTTACGTTGTATGACTATAGCTTCCGTCCACATGGTCTTAGCGTGGACCAAGCTATTGCAGCGGCACGTGCAAAGCAACTGATGATGACGGATGAGTTCGCCATTGCCCCCTTTGTAGACATTCGGGCGTGGTGCTGGGATAGATTGGCCTATTCCATTAAACGTCTTTCCCGCGTGAATGGTCCTACGGTGCTGGTCAACCATTGGCCGTTGGTGCAAGAGCCGACGATGCTGTTGCGCTTTCCCGAGATTGCCTTATGGTGCGGAACGCGGCATACACGGTCGTGGCCGCGCCGCTATAACGCCGAATCCGTAATCTATGGACACTTGCACATGCCCTCCCGCATCAATGTGGACGGCGTGGACCACATAGAGACATCGTTGGGGTATCCCCGAGAGTGGCAGGGCCGCGAGACCGCCCAGGCGTGGCCCTATCCGGTACTGCGTTCCTTTGCGGAGGAGGGAACACCATGATGTATCCAGAGCTATTTCCTGACAGTGCGCGATATTGCTATGTGCGCACGGATTCGAGTTACGCGGATTTGGCGAACTTTGAAGACCTTGCGGCTGAAGAAAAGTCTCTCGTTTCTCGGGCGGTTGATGCGCGCAAGGCCGAGTTCGGCGATGCTAGGTGGTGCGCGCACCGAGCCTTGCAGGAATTGGGTGCTAACCCGGCGACGCCGATTTTGCGCGGCGAGCGGGGCATGCCGCTATGGCCAGAAGGCTTTATCGGATCGATGACGCATACTGAGGGAATGCGGGCCGCGGTGGTTGCTCCAACCTCCGCCCTAAAATCTGTGGGCTTGGACGCAGAACCCGCCGAGCCGCTGCCGGATCATGTTCTTGCCATGATTGCCCGAGCCGGGGAGATGCCGCAGCTTTTGCGGCTAAGTAAGGCGGGGATTAACTGCCCAGACCGATTGCTCTTTTGCGCCAAGGAAGCCACGTATAAATCGTGGTTTCCCATGACCTTCCGCTGGCTCGACTTTGATCAAGCTGAAATTGATCTGCGCGAGGATGGCACGCTCATTTCCTATATTTTGGCCCGGCCCACTCCGGTGCCGTTTATCACTGGGCGCTGGGTGATTCGAGATGGCTACGTCATCGTGTCCACATCGGTTCCGGCCCTAGACTTTAGCCATTAAAGGGTAGAGGGCCGTGCGACAAACACGGTGGCTAGGCGCTTGCCCTTTTCCTTGATGAGCGCGACCGCCTGACCATTGGGAGCCACGGCAGCATGCACGCCTTTAAGCCCGCGGGGTTCGAGCCATTTGCCCATAGCTAGAGCCGCCGCCTCATCCGCGGTGACGGATAGAACCGGGAAGCAGCGAGCCAAGGCTTCGTCCAAGCTCAAGGAAAGGCGCGGGGAATCGGCAAGGTCGTCGAGCGAGTGGGCGTCGGCAAGCGTAAAAGGGCCCACCTTTGTGCGGCGCAAAGCAGTAAGGTGCCCGCCTACCTGAAGGGCCTCGCCCAAATCACGGGCCAGGGAGCGGATATAGGTGCCAGAGGAGCAATCTACCGTGACATCTAAGTCGATATAGTCGCCCTCGCGGCGCTGTGCGAGAACGTCGAATGTATCCACCGTTACCGGACGCGCGGGAATGTCTACCTCGTGGCCCTCGCGTACGAGCTCATGGGCGCGGCGGCCATTAATCTTAATGGCTGATACGGCCGCGGGCTTTTGCATGATATCGCCAGTGAGCTTGGTAATTTCAGCGTCAATTGCAGGGCGGTCAACGCCTGCAGCGCTAGCGCCCCAGGAGTATTCCCCCTCGGCATCATCGGTGGTGGTGGCGGCGCCGAGCCGGATGGTGGCGTCGTAGGACTTAGTGGAGGCAACCATGTGGGCCAAGAATTTGGTGCCCCGCTCCAGGCCAAGGACAAGCACGCCGGTGGCCATGGGATCCAAGGTGCCGGCATGGCCCACCTTTTTGGTGTGAAAATACCTGCGTAGGCGGCCGACAACATCGTGGGAGGTCATACCGGCGGGTTTGTCTACGATGACGAGTCCGGAGTTTGCGAGCGCATCAGTCATAGCCTCTAAGTCTATGCTCTACGATGGTCTGCGTGGATATTTGGTATGGAATCGATGACATCCCTGCGGAATTAGGCCCAACGTCAGTAACAATCGGCGTTTTTGACGGCCTACACCGCGGGCATCAGCAGCTTATCTCCGCCTGTGTGGAGCACGCTCGCGTCAGTGGTGAACGCGCTGTCATGGTGACCTTTGACCCGCACCCGGTGTCGGTATTCTTGCCGGAGCGTGCCCCACTGGCGGTGCTCAGCTTTGAGCGCCGGCTGGAATTGGCCGAGGAGCTAGGCATTGAAGCCGTGCTTGTCATCGACTTCACCAAAGACCTAGCCGGCGTGGAGCCGCAGCCCTACGTGGAGGAACTGTTGGTAGGAAAACTCAATGCGCAGCACATAGTGGTGGGGGAGAACTTCACCTTTGGCGCGGGTGCCACCGGAACCGCCCGGGCCATGCAAGATTTTGGTGCCGAGTTTGGCTTTAGCGTGGATATCGTCCCGTTGCTGGATGATGCGGGCGTGCGTATTTGTTCTACCCATATTCGCGAGTGTCTTGCAAACGGGGACATTGAATCCGCTAATTGGGCGCTCGGCCGCCATTTCACCGTGACTGGGCCCGTGGTACGCGGCGCGGGTCGGGGAGGAAAGGAACTGGGTTTTCCTACGGCCAATCAGTACTTCCCGGATACGGTGGCCATCCCGGCCGATGGTGTTTACGCAGGGTGGTTTATTGTCCACTCTGACGCTTCCATAGACGGCGACATGCGCCCTGGCGTGGCCTACGCGGCTGCTATTTCCGTGGGCACCAACCCCACTTTTGGTGACGAGGATCGCTCTATCGAGTCCTTCGTGCTCGACCGCGATGCGGATCTGTATGGATATGAGGCCACGGTGCATTTCGTCGGTCACCTTCGCGATATGGTGAAGTTCAGTTCCGTGGATGAGCTGCTAGAAGCCATGGCCAATGACGTAGCCAAGGCGCGCCAGGTGCTTGCCGCCGATGCTAAGGCACAAGGCTGGACTGCCAAAGACTATTTCCTACGGGAGAAATAAATGAAGGCCATTCTCGATCTCGATACCGGCATTGATGATGCCTTGGCGCTGGCGTATGCCATAGCCCATCCAGACTTTGAATTAATCGGTGTGACCTGTACGTACGGCAACGTGACTGTGCCATTGGCCGTGCGCAATACACTTGCCCTCCTGGAGCTGCTGGGCAAAGGTGATATTCCGGTTTTTGCCGGCCCCAGCCCGGATGGCTTTCGGCCGAGCGATATTTCCTCCTTTATCCATGGCCGCAACGGCGTAGGCGAGGTCCTCCTGCCGCCGGCAACCGCGCAGGTCCAGTCTCAACCCGCGGCAGAATTCCTCATCCAAGCAGTCCACGAGCATGGCGCTGATTTGGTCATCATTCCTACCGGCCCCTCCACCACGATTGCTGCTGCAATGCGCCAAGACCCCAGTTTTGCCGCGAACGCGCACCTAGTGATGATGGGCGGGGCGCTCACAGTACCTGGAAATGTCACCCCGTGGTCTGAGGCTAATATTTCCCAGGATCCGGAGGCTACCGATTACCTATTCCGCCATGCCGGCGATATCACCATGGTGGGCCTGGATGTTACCTTACGCACGTTGTTGACTGCGGAGGAATCCGCTCGTTGGCGCGCTTCGGGTACCCGTGCCGGCCGCATCTTCGCGGATATGGTCGATTATTATATTGGTGCCTATGCCACTACGTCGCCGTATTTGGGCGGTTGCGGCCTGCACGATCCACTGGCCGTGGCGGTGGCGGCAGATGCCTCGCTTGTCGACGTCCTTTCGATAAACCTCAAGACCGATACCACCGGCCCTACCCGCGGTAGGACAATCGCAGACGAAACCCGGCTTTCGACACCGGCAACCGCGAAAGTAGCTGTGGGTGTAGATAGCGCGCGCTTTGTGCGGGAGTTTGTAGAACTACTGGAAACCCTCTTTAGCGAGCTCTAGCAGGCCAGACTTAAGGGCCAGGGAGTTTTGATTTTCTGTGTCCGAACGCTGTAAGGTGTTTCCTTGGCTTAGCGACTGCGGTTCACAGCAGTTGCGGCACGTACAAGTCCCGCGCACCGCGCAGGCTTATGCGTCACGATAATGTGGACTGAAATAAAGGAGAAATACTCATGGCTTTGACCACTGAGAAGAAGGCTGAAATCCTCAAGGAGTACGGCCTGCACGAAACCGATACCGGTTCCCCTGAGGCACAGGTTGCCCTGCTGACCTCCCGCATCAATACCTTGACCGAGCACCTGAAGTTCCACAAGCACGATCACCACTCCCGTCGTGGTCTGCTGCTGATGGTTGGTCGCCGTCGTGGCCTGCTGAAGTACCTGGCTGAGAACAACGTCGATCGCTACCGTGATCTGATCTCTCGCTTGGGCCTGCGTCGTTAATTTCGGCTCAGCTTTGGCCCTCTCGCCCCGCCCTTAGGCGGGGCTTTTGTGGTTTTTCTGTTAGAATTTGACAGCGTTGTCGTAGACAAAATTAACCAGGCGGCACCGACGATCGCCTAAACCACTCAAGGAGACATTTTTTAATGAGCGTTCAGAACTCCGTCGAGTTCAACATTGACGAGGACTTCGGCATTACCGAAGCCATTGCCACGCTAGACAATGGTGACTTTGGTACCCGCACGTTGCGCTTTGAAACCGGCCAGCTAGCCCGCCAGGCAGACGGCTCCGTGACCACCTACTTGGACGATGACACCATGTTGTTGGCCACCACCACCGCTTCTAACCAGCCGCGCGAGGGATTCGACTTCTTCCCCTTGACCGTTGACGTAGAAGAACGCATGTACGCCGCTGGCAAGATTCCGGGCTCCTTCTTCCGCCGAGAGGGACGCCCTTCCTCTGAGGCTATCCTGGCCTGCCGCCTCATCGACCGCCCGCTGCGCCCGACCTTTGTCAAGGGCCTGCGCAATGAGGTCCAGGTTGTCGTCACCGTCATGTCCCAGGATCCGGAAGAGTACTACGACGTCGTTGCCATCAACGGCGCTTCCGCCGCTACCCAGCTGTCTGGCTTGCCCGTCTCTGGTGCTGTAGGCGGCGTCCGCATGGCTCTTATCGCCGACGATAAGCACCCGGAAGGCCAGTGGGTGGCTTTCCCGAACCACGAGCAGCACGAGCGCGCGCTCTTTGAGATGGTTGTTGCCGGCCGCATGGTAAAGAAGGGCCGCAAGGACGACGTGGCCATCATGATGGTCGAGGCCGGTGCCGGCACCAACGTTGCAGAGCGCATTGCTGAAGGCGCCCCTGCGCCGCAGGAAGCAACCGTCGCTGCAGGCCTGGAAGCAGCCAAGCCATTCATTAAGACCCTGTGTGAGGCCCAGAACGGTCTGGCGGAGCGTACCGCCAAGGAAACTCAGGAATTCCCCCTCTTCCCAGCCTATAGTGATGACGTCTTCGAAGCTGTGGAAAGCGCTGCTACCAAGAAGCTAGAGAAGCTGCTGACTATTCCGGGCAAGCAGGAACGCGACGATGCTACCAATGAATACATGGAGCAGGTCGAAGAAAAGCTCTTGGACCAGTTCGAAGATTTGGATGAGGACAACGCCTCGAAGCAGATCCGTGGCGCGTATAACGCCCTGATGAAGCAGATCGTGCGCCAGAAGATCCTCTCTGAGGGCTTCCGCATTGATGGCCGCGGCGTTACCGATATCCGTGACCTTTCCGTTGAGGTGGATTTGGTGCCACGCGCTCACGGTTCGTCCTTGTTTGAGCGCGGAGAAACTCAGATTTTGGGCGTTACCACGCTAGACATGCTCAAGATGGAGCAGCAGATCGATTCCCTGACCCCAGTGGAATCCAAGCGTTATATGCACCACTACAATTTCCCGCCATACTCCACAGGTGAAACCGGCCGTGTAGGTTCCCCGAAGCGCCGCGAGATTGGTCACGGTGCACTAGCCGAGCGCGCCCTGCTTCCGGTCATCCCCTCCCGCGAGGACTTCCCATACGCCATCCGTCAGGTCTCTGAGGCCTTGGGCTCCAACGGCTCTACCTCCATGGGTTCCGTATGCGCCTCTACCTTGTCCCTCTACAACGCCGGTGTTCCGCTGAAGGCACCCGTAGCCGGCATCGCAATGGGCTTGGTTTCCGGTGAGGTCAACGGTAAGGAGAAGTTCGTCGCCCTGACCGATATCCTCGGTGCCGAGGACGCCTTTGGCGATATGGACTTCAAGGTCGCAGGTACTTCCGAGTACATCACCGCCCTGCAGCTAGACACCAAACTGGATGGTATCCCGTCTAAGGTCTTGGCTCAGGCATTGGAGCAAGCTCGTGATGCCCGCTCTACCATCCTGGAAACCATGGCTGAGGTCATCGATACGCCGGATGAGATGTCTGGCCTCGCCCCGAAGATCACCTCTGTGAAGATCCCGGTCAATAAGATTGGTGAGCTCATTGGGCCAAAGGGCAAGACCATCAACCAGATCACCGAGGAGACCGGCGCAGATGTCTCCATCGAAGATGACGGAACCGTCTATGTTTCCGCTGCTACCGGTGAAGCTGCAGATGCTGCCATCGAAAAGGTCAATTCCATTGCTAACCCGCAGCTGCCGAAGGTAGGAGAGCGCTTCCTAGGCACCGTGGTAAAGACCGTTCCGTTCGGCGCATTCGTTTCCCTGACCCCGGGTCGCGACGGCCTGATTCACATTTCCAACCTGGGTGGCGATGAGCGCATCGAAAAGGTAGAAGATGTCATCAACGTTGGCGATAAGGTTCAGGTAGAAATCGCTGACATCGATAACCGCGGCAAGATTTCCCTGGTTCCGGTTGAGGATTAATCCTCAAGCCTAAAAGGCCCTGAGCTCCAGTTCACCCACTGGAAGTCAGGGCCTTTCTTGATGTTTGCGTACCCCGAGCGGTGATGTCAGAACTTTAATTCTGGAAATCAATCACCACGCGCGATGGTTCTTGCAGAAAAGTCACCGAGTAGGGAGTCTTTTTCTTAAGGCCGATAATGAGCTGGGTTTGTGCCTCAAATGTGGTGGTGTAGTTGATTTCGCTCACCACCCCGGCACCCAGAGTAGTGCCTGGGGACATGTATTTTTCCTTGAGCCCAGGGGTTGAAGGCCATGGCGTTCCCTCAATGCCTAGGTTTAGAAAGGTAGTGCCCTGAACCTCAACTGGCTTGCCGGATGCCTGTTGGGCGGGGGCATCGGTATAGGAGGTAAACCACCCCGGTTCACCTTCGCCCTCCAAGTCGATAACAACGCGCGTAAACCCATCATGAGCTCCCACTCGCACACCCGTGGGGATGAGGTTTCCAAGTCCTTCCGGCATATGTTGTTGGTCCTCGAGCGAGGCTGTGCCCATGCCCGCAAACGCAACTGGGGACGCGACTTGTGGGATTGATTGCTGGCCAGCATCCGCCGCTGAGGTGCTTTGCGGGGCGGAAGTAGTAGGTGCGGCGGTGTTGGTCTCGGCTTCAGCCGTGTCGACAGTTGACTGAACCTCGCTAAGCGCCGGTGAGCTTTGCTGCGTGGAATCCTCTGCGGAACAAGCGGCAAGCGCTAATGCGCAACCTGCGCTGGTGGCTAGGGCGAGAGTGCGAGAGAAAATTGAACGAGACAAGTTCATCACTTCCTTGGTGCTTACCGTGCTATAGCCTCATCCTACTGAGGCTGATGGGGCAGGGGTTAGAAAGTGATGCAATTGTTAAACGTCCTAAGAGGCACGTTGCGGAAGCGGGAAGTAGGCCTACTTCTTTAACTGCACGAGCTGAATAAGGTTTCCCACGGTGTCATCAAAAGCGGCAATGATGGAGGGGCCAACATCGGTGGGCTCCATGGTAAAGTGCACGCCCTTGTCGCTGAGCTCCTTGTATTCGCTTTCTATGTCCGTGGAGAGAAATTGGGTGACCGGAATTCCATCGGCCTTTAGCGCCGCGGCATAGTCTTTTGCTGCGGGGTGGCCTTTCGGCTCGAGAAGTAGCTCGGTGTCTCCCTCGCCATCGGCATTGGTGACGGTAAGCCAGCGGAAATCGCCGTGGGTAACGTCATCCTTAACGCGGAATCCTAGCGTGTTGACATAGAAATCGTGAGCGCGTGCAACGTCATCTACGGGAACGGAAGCGATATATCTGCATGCAGGCCATCCTAGTGATGAAGCTCGGGCACCGTTTAGGAGAACACGTTCTTTGCAGCAGGCGAGGAATTGCGCAGCTATCATGCGCGTTAGGATGGGGAGAAAAGTATTAACGATGTGGCTGAAATAAGGAGAACACACCATGGCTATCAAGGTTGGCGTACTAGGTGCTCACGGGCGCGTGGGTCAAGCAATCGTCGAAGGTGTAAACGCAGAAGATGATCTAGAGCTGGTGGCAGAAATCGACCGCGGTGATGATTTGCAGCAGCTTGTCGACGCCCACGCGGAGGTCATCGTGGACTTTACTCAGCCGGACTCCGTCATGGGAAATCTGGAATTCTGCATTGCCCAAGGCATTCACTGTGTGGTGGGGACCACTGGCTTTGATAAGGAACGCTTGGCGCAGGTAGAGGAGTGGACTAAGCAAGACGGTGCTGGCAATGTCCTGATTGCGCCGAATTTTGCCATCTCCGCTGTGCTCACCATGGTGTTGGCAAAGCAGGCCGCTAAGTTCTTTGAAACTGCAGAGGTCATTGAATTCCACCACCCGACAAAGCTGGATGCGCCGTCCGGTACCGCCATCCATACCGCTGAAGGGATTGCAGCCGCTCGCAAGGAGGCAGGCCTAGGCGAGATGCCGGATGCCACGGAAAAGCAACTGGACGGTGCACGCGGAGCCAATGTCGACGGCATCCCGGTACACGCGGTACGCACTCGCGGCATGGTCGCACACGAAGAGGTTATTTTCGGTGCCCAAGGTCAGTCTCTGACTATTCGCCAAGATTCTTATGACCGTGCGTCCTTTACCCCGGGCGTACTGGTGGGCGTGCGCCAGATTGCGCAACACCCAGGTTTGGTCGTCGGCCTAGATAAGTACTTGGGGCTTTAAGCTATGGCTAAAGCAAGTGAGCTAGACATTCAGCTCATTGCCGCAACGCAATTTCACGCCCCGCGCACTGTGGACTGGACCGCGGATGATTCGGCCTCAGATGGGGAAGCTCTAGTCGAGTTTGCTGGAAGAGCGTGCTACGAGTCTTTTGACAAACCAAATCCCCGCACGGCAACGAATGAAGCCTATCTGCACCACATCATGGAGGTAGGTCATACCGCATTGCTTGAGCATGCCACAGCAACGATGTACATCACGGGGCTGTCGCGTTCGGCGAGCCATGAGCTTGTACGCCACCGGCACTTTTCCTTCTCGCAGCTTTCCCAGCGCTTTGTCCACCCAGATGAAACTGAAGTGGTTTTGCCTAAATTGGTGGCCGAAGACGAGCAGCTTAGCCGGTTGGTCATGCAGGCTGTAGATGAAACTCGCTTTGTCTATGACGAGCTGCTTAGCGCGCTCGAAGAGAAACTGGATGAGCCTAATGCACTCCTGCGTAAAAAGCAGGCTCGCCAGGCGGCCCGTGCCGTGCTTCCCAACGCAACAGAAACCCGCATCGTTGTCACCGGCAATTATCGCGCGTGGCGGCATTTTATCGGTGCACGTGCCGCGGAACAGGCCGATGAAGAGCTGCGCCACGTCGCGGTAGAGTGCTTGAAGTTGCTGCAGAGCAAGGCGCCGGTGCTCTTTAATGACTTCAATATCACCACGTTGGCTGATGGCACCCAGATGGCGGCAAGCCCCTACGCCTAACACGCGCGAGACCCCGATGCGGCTAATTGTTAGCCAAAAGGGTAATCTTGACGCCTATGAGCACAGGTATGACAGCAAAGACTGGCGTCGACACCTTTGGACGCATCGGCGTCGCCATGGTTACCCCGTTTGACCGTGACGGTGCGCTGGACGTTGCAGCAGGTCGTCGCCTAGCGGCTCATCTCGTAGACAATGGCGTTGATTCGCTCATCCTAGGTGGAACCACGGGCGAATCACCGACCACGTCGGTTGAAGAGAAGCTGGAGCTGCTCAAAGCCGTAAAGGAAGAAGTCGGAGACCGCGCAAAGCTATGCGCCGGTGCC
The DNA here is from genome assembly GCF_022345765.1 of Corynebacterium nasorum. Lineage (NCBI taxonomy): Bacteria > Bacillati > Actinomycetota > Actinomycetes > Mycobacteriales > Corynebacteriaceae > Corynebacterium > Corynebacterium nasorum. Next base: position 208,657 of record NZ_JAKRDR010000001.1, read on the forward strand.
GGAACGAATGACACCGCAGCTTCCATCAAGTTGGCCAAGGCCACCGCGGATGCGGGGGCAGATAGCCTATTGGTGGTGACTCCGTACTACTCGAAGCCCTCCCAAAAGGGGGTTTATGAGCACTTCGCCGCAGTCGCGCAAGCCACGGATCTACCAATCTGTGTCTATGACATTCCTGGCCGCTCGGGCATCCCAGTGGCGCCGGATACCCTCCGCCGCCTTGCGGATTTGCCGAATATCCAAGCCGTGAAGGACGCCAAGGGCGACCTTCCTGCGGCCGCAGAACTGATCCAAGAAACCGGTCTGGCCTGGTATTCCGGTGATGATCCGATTAACCTGCCGTGGCTTTCCCTCGGCGCTTCTGGTTTCATCTCCGTCATCGGCCATGTTGTGCCGCGTGCCTTGGCAGAACTTTATGAAGCTTTCGACGCGAGCGATATGGCCCGCGCCCGAGAAATCAATACCACAACGCTCCTTCCGCTTACCCGGGCACAAGCACGGTTGGGCGGAGCGACGTTTGCAAAGGAAGCCCTGCGCCTGCAGGGCATCGAAGTTGGCGATACCCGTCTTCCTATTACCGCTGCGAGCGAGGAGGAACGCGAGGTACTTCGCCGTGATCTGGAACAATCTGGAGCCCTTTAAGAATGAATGAACCCCGTAACCGTTCCCGCAAGGTGACCCGCAAGGCGGGCCCACCGGCGGAAAACGAAACCGCCTCCAACGAGGCGGCTTCGCCAGTTTTCCAAGCCCCAGCTACTGATGCTGGCAATTCCGCACAGGATAAGCCGGCTAAGGGCGATAAGGACAACTCTGGCAAAAAGAATTCTTCCGATAACCACCATGATGGCGGCGGTAACAACCGCCGCTCCCGTTCCCGTGGTAGCCGCGGCCGTGGCCGTGGTGGTAACGGCAACGGCAATAACCATGGTGGAAATAATAACCATGGCGGCAACAACAAAAATGGCAACGGTAAGGGCCGCGGCCGCAATAACCGTGGTCGCCGCAACGTGCCCAAGTCGATGCAGGGTGCGGATCTAACCAAGCGTTTGCCAGAGCCACCAAAGCAGCCGAAGGATGCACTCCGCATTTATGCTTTGGGCGGAATCTCGGAGATCGGTCGCAATATGACCGTCTTCGAGTACGGTGATGACCTCCTCATCATTGACTGCGGTGTGCTCTTCCCGTCCCCCGGTGAGCCGGGCGTGGATCTTATCCTGCCTGACTTTGGCCCCATCGAGAAGAAGATCCACAAGGTCAAGGCCCTCGTCGTTACTCACGCGCACGAGGATCACATCGGAGCTATTCCGTGGCTGCTGAAGCTGCGCCCGGATATCCCTATTGTTGCTTCCCGCTTTACCATCGCGCTCATTGCCGCGAAGTGTAAGGAACATCGTCAGAAGCCGAAGTTCGTCGAGGTTAATGAAAAATCCGACGTGACTTATGGACCATTCCGGGTTCGCTTCTGGGCAGTTAACCACTCCGTACCGGACGCCTTGGGCATCATGTTGGGAACCCCAGCGGGCAATATCATCCATACCGGTGATATCAAGCTGGATCAGACCCCACTGGATAATCGTCCAACCGATCTGCCAGCCCTGTCTCGTTACGGTGATGAGGGCGTTGACCTCATGTTGTGTGATTCCACCAATGCCACCGTGCCTGGTGTATCTGCATCTGAGGGTGATATCCCCGCCAATTTTAAGCGTCTCGTTGCCGGCGCGAAGCAGCGCGTTATCTTGGCTTCCTTCGCATCCAACGTCTACCGCGTGCAGGCTGCTATCGACGCTGCCGTGGCAAATGGCCGCAAGGTGGCTTTCAACGGCCGTTCGATGATGCGCAACATGGAAATCGCGGAAAAGATGGGCTTTTTGAAGGTCCCTCGCGGCACCATTATCCCCATTGATGAGGCTGCCAAGATGGCTCCGCACAAGACCATGCTCATCACCACCGGTACGCAGGGTGAGCCAATGGCCGCTCTATCGCGCATGGCTCGTCGCGAGCACCGCCAAATTACCGTACGTGATGGCGATACCATCATCTTCTCCTCCTCGCTTATCCCGGGCAATGAGGAAGCGGTCTACGGCGTGATTAATATGCTGTCTCAGATTGGCGCTAATGTCATTACTAACCAAGACGTCAAGGTGCACGCCTCGGGCCACGGTTATGCCGGTGAGCTGCTGTTCCTGTACAACGCAGCGCGCCCGCGCAACGCTATGCCGGTGCACGGCGAGTGGCGCCACCTACGTGCCAATAAGGAACTGGCCATTTCCACCGGTGTGGACCGCGATCGTACGGTGCTGGCGCAAAACGGCGTCGTCGTGGATCTGCGCAAGGGCCGCGCCGAGGTTGTAGGCCAGATGCAGGTGGGCAACCTCTACGTCGATGGTGTGTCCATGGGCGATGTGGATGCCGATACCTTGGCCGACCGCACCAACCTGGGAACTGGTGGCGTGGTATCTATCACGTGCGTGATCGATAACCGCACCTCGCGCCTATTGGAGCACCCAACGGTATCTACCACAGGCTTTTCCGATGATGACCGCGGCATCGTGCCGGAGGTCGCAGAAATGGTGGAAAACACCATGAATGATCTCGCCGCAGAGGGCGAGAACGATACCTACCGCATGGTGCAGAAACTGCGCCGCAAGGTATCTAAACTTATGGATTCGAAGTACAAGCGCGAGCCGGTCATTCTGCCGACCATCGTGCCGACCAACTCCGGCCCATTGGTTACCGATGATGAAGACGTAGATGCTTCTCGTGAGTCCCTGTAAATAGCAGGGTTCTTCGTATAAAGGCAGACGCAGCCCCAGCATGCCAGCTAGCTCGGTATGCTGGGGCTTATGTCGTTTTCTTCTGCTGAGCGCGCCAAAATGGTCGCGCTATTTCATAAGCTTGGTCCTGATGCCCCTACTTTGTGCGAGGGTTGGACTACCCGTGACCTAGCCGTACATCTGTGGGTGCGGGAAAATCGCCCCGATGCAGCCGCTGGACTTTTTGTCAAGGCATTGTCCGGCCACCTTGAAAAGGAATCGCGGAAGGTTGCTGAACGCGACTTTGATGAGCTCGTTGATGACTGGGGGAGGGGACCGGCTACCTATAACCCCGTTCGTTTCGTGGATGCACAGCAAAACTTTGTAGAGCATTTTGTTCACCACGAGGACATTCGCCGGGCTAATGGCATGGGTCCGCGAGATTTCTCGGCACGAATCAAACAGCAGATGCATAGCTACCTGAAGCTCTTAGCTAAGGTGGCCCTGCGAAACTCGACTCGCCCGGTCATTATGCAGCCCGAAGGATTACCGCGCATTGTCGCCGCGGATAAGCACGGCGTGGCGGATAAGGGAGATGCCGTAGTCCGAGTATCGGGGGAGGTAGGCGAACTGATTCTGTGGTCCTTTGGACGTGACGCTGCCGAAGTCACGCTCGAGGGAGATGCCAAAGCCGCCGTGCGGTCAAGGCTCTAACCTTGAATTAGCGCTATTATCGCAATCGTCATACGTCGTTGGGGGTGTGACTTTAGATTATGACCCTAGGCCTCGGGGGAAACGCGTGTGGCTAATGTGATTTATGGGGTGGCCCGGTTAAGGTAGAGGCATGTCTGTCAAAAATGCCTCTTCGCGCGGGACGCGCCGAAAGACGAATCGTTCACGGCCATCTGGCCGCAGCCGGTCCGGTGCTGGCATGCCGGAAACCTTGGCTATGACGTCCTCGCATCGGCGTGCTGCAGCGACCTCACAGGAGCGCACCGGTAGTGCGTTCCGGGCCGTCGGCAAGGGCTTGGGCGCAGTGTTTGGTGCCACGGCGCGCGGCATGGGAAACATGGCGCGAGGTGTAAGCCATGGAATGGCCGGGCTGAAGCCGAGCGAAGATGTATATGACACTGAGGAGTACGAGACGACAAGGGAGCCGGAAGCAATTTCTGCACGCGGGGAGAATAAAAAGAAAAGCAAGGTTACTCGTGCCAATGATGTAGCAGCGGAAGAACACCCTTCGACCATGGAATTGGGTGAGTCTGAGTCGCGCGGCATTCAGGTGAAAAATCCCGATGCGGTGGCGCTCGTACTCATAGGTATTTCCATCGTGCTCGCGGCTACGGTCTGGTTCGGCGTCGCTGGCCAAGTAGGTGCCTGGGTGGGCAATATCGTGCGCTATGTCATTGGTGCGGGCGCATGGGTGCTGCCAGTGGCCTTAGTGGCTTTGGCCATTGCCTTGATGATGGATATCTCCGGCCCGGCGGGGCATTTTAAGCCGCGCATTGTGGGCGGAATTAGCGTCATTGTATTGGCCATGCTCAGCTTGATCCATATCTTTGCTGGTACCCCTGAACTTGGTTTTACCCCGGAAAGTGCCGGTGGCGCGGGCGGAGTAATCGGCTATGCCATTGGTGGCCTGTTGGAGACTGCCTTTACCTCCTTCGTTGCAGTGCCGTTGCTTTTCCTCGTCATTATCTACGGCGCCCTATTGGTCACCGGAATCACCATCCGCGAGGCCTATGAGCTGGTGGCCGATGCCATCGCTGCAGCTTTCTCTCGCTTTGGCGGTGCGGATGAAGATTATTACGAAGACGAAGGCGATGACCTCTATGGACACGTCACCGGCGATATCGATGATATTGCGGAAGGGCGTGAGCGCAGCACCCGCCCAGCTCGACCTGCTGCCAAGCGCCGAACCTCTGAACGCGGTGGAAGCCTGCGCGCTTTCCGAGGCCGCACTGAAGGCTCCGCTCCGCGTGGTTCCTCTTATCCCACAGAGTCCCCCGCTGCGGCGGAGGAGGACGAAGCAACCCGTACCTTTAGCGCGCCAACGCGTGGCGGCTTTCAGTCCGTGTCCACTCCGGCGGAGAAGCCAGTTTCGCGCGATATTGAGGATACCGATGAGATTCCAGTCGTAGAAGATCCTGCTGCGTCTTCGCCGGCACAGCCAGACTCCGAAGATTCGGAGCCGACCCGCGTTCTGGGCACCGCTCGCCAGCGCTCCGCATTTGACTCTGCTCGCTCTGCTTCAGCAGCGGGTACCGCCGCCGGTTCCGCTGTGGGATCGGCTGCGGGGGCAGCCGCTGGCGCTGCGGGAGCTGCAGGGGCGGCACGTGGCGCAGCTAAGGCTGCAAGTGCCGGTGCTGCCGGAGCCGCTGGAGCCGCGGTAGCAGGTGCTGCCGCAGGTGCCGCTGGGTCCGCTGCACAAGGAGGCGCGGATGCAGTATCGTCCGCGCACGAGAAGGCTCGCCAGCTCTTCCGTGAACGTTCTGGACGCGATGCAACGACCGGCGCGCAGGTGGATCGCTCTGAACCGACGGCCGAACCAGGAGCGGGAACGGGTAGTGCCGGTGCGCCCGCGCCAGCTGAGGCGCCCGCTGCCGCGCCCGCCGCACAGTTTGGCAACGAGAATTACGCGGTTCCTTCTACGGATTTGTTGACTCCGGGAACCCCAGCCAAGGAGCGCACGGAGATTAATGACCGCATTATCGAGGCCATTACTGATGTCTTTGAAGAGTTCAAGGTGGATGCGCAAGTCACCGGTTTCAGCCGTGGTCCAACAGTGACCCGTTATGAAATCGAGCTGGGGCCAGGCGTCAAGGTATCCAAGATTACGAATTTGCAGTCCAATCTCGCCTACGCCGTAGCCACGGACAACCTGCGCTTGCTGACGCCTATCCCCGGCAAGTCAGCTGTTGGCATTGAGGTTCCCAACCCAGACCGCGAGATGGTACACCTGCGTGAGGTGCTTGATGCGCCCAGCATGACCAGCTCTCCTGACCCGATGCTTATTGGATTGGGCAAGGATATCGAAGGCGAGTACACCTCGTTCTCGGTACAAAAGATGCCACACTTGCTGGTCGCCGGTGCTACCGGTTCCGGTAAGTCCGCTTTCGTCAACTCCATGTTGGTCTCGCTGCTAACCCGAGCCACCCCTGAGCAGGTTCGCCTCATCCTGGTGGACCCGAAGATGGTGGAACTTACCCCGTACGAGGGCATTCCGCACCTGATCACGCCCATCATTACCCAGCCGAAGAAGGCCGCAGCAGCCCTGCAATGGCTGGTGGAGGAGATGGAGCAGCGCTACATGGATATGAAGGCTGCTCGCGTGCGCAAGATTGAGGACTATAACCGCAAGGTGGTCTCCGGCGAATACCAGGCACCGGCAGGTTCCGAACGCGAGGTTCGCCCGTACCCGTACATCGTCTGCGTCGTCGATGAGCTGGCAGACCTGATGATGACCGCACCGAAGGAGATTGAAGACTCCATTGTCCGCATCACTCAGAAGGCGCGTGCCGCTGGTATTCACCTAGTACTGGCAACCCAGCGCCCGTCCGTGGATGTGGTCACCGGTCTGATTAAGACCAACGTTCCATCGCGTTTGGCCTTCGCAACGTCCTCGCTGACGGACTCGCGCGTCATCTTGGACCAAGGTGGTGCTGAAAAGCTTATTGGCATGGGCGATGGCCTCTTTATCCCGCAGGGCAAGCGTCCAGTGCGTATGCAGGGCGCATTCGTCTCGGATGATGAAGTCATGGCGGTTGTCGATGCCGCCAAGTCGCAGGCCGCGCCGAACTACACCGAGGGCGTGACTGAAGAGAAGCAATCCGAGGCCAAGCAGGAAATCGATGAGGAAATTGGCAAGGACATGGACGACCTCCTCGAGGCCGTCGAGCTGGTGGTTACCGCCCAGTTGGGCTCGACCTCGATGCTGCAGCGCAAGCTGCGCATCGGTTTTGCCAAGGCCGGTCGTCTCATGGACCTGATGGAATCTCGTGGCGTCGTCGGACCGTCCGAGGGCTCCAAGGCTCGCGAGGTCCTAGTGAAGCCGGAAGAGCTCGATACCATCATCTGGATGATCAAGGGCGCCGACCCTGCCGAAGCTCCGAAGGAGATTCAGGAGGAGATGCAACAGCAGGAGCAGGATGATGCCGCCGCTACTTCCGATGCCGACTCTTCTCCAAGCTCCGATTCTTCCCCGCAGGGCGACGCCGAGGACACACGTACCGTCCAGGCAACGTATAACCCTTCGACAGGTGCCTTCTAACATCGTGTAGAGTTGGACGGGTCTTGGAGGGGAGTACCCCATCCTTCGGCACCGATCGTCAGCACGGAAGCGTTATGCTCCCGGTCGTGCCGGCCGGGCTGCAGCTATCTAGCCGGGCGGGGGAGACCTCCGGTCACTTTGTTGTATCTTCGACCGGAGGGATGTACCAATGCATGTGCCATTGTGGATCTGGGCGATTTCCATCGTCGTCATTCTTGGATTCTTTGTTTTTGATTTCTACTCCCACGTGCGCACCCCGCACGAGCCGACGCTGAAGGAATCCGGGTTCTGGACCCTATTCTATGTCGGTATCGCTTTACTTTTTGGTGCCGGTGTGTGGGCCGTATGGGACCACGAGCACGGCATCCAATACCTCACGGGTTACGTGACAGAGAAGGCGCTATCCGTAGATAACCTCTTTGTTTTCGCGCTTATCATGGGCGCCTTCAAGATCCCGCGTAAGTACCAGCAAAAGGTATTGCTCATCGGTATCGTTATTGCCTTGGCATGCCGCCTGGTGTTTATCCTTTTGGGTGCTGCGGTCATCGCGGCATGGTCCGATATCTTCTACCTATTCGCGATATTTCTCATCTACACAGCGATCAAGCTCATCGTCGACGAGATTCGGGACGCCCCCGAAACCGATCCCAATGACATGGGCATCATCAAGCTGATCCGCAAGGTAGTCCACGTCACCCCGCGCTACCACGGCGATAAGCTTACGCACCGCGTGGAAGATTCTTCGGGCAAGCGTAAATTCGCGTTCACCCCGCTTTTTATTGCGTTGGTGTCCATCGGCCTTATCGACGTGATGTTTGCCTTCGACTCCATTCCGGCCATTTACGGTATTACCTCGGAAGCGTTCTTGGTCTTTACCACGAATGCTTTCTCCCTCATGGGATTGCGCCAGATGTATTTCCTGCTGGATGGCCTACTGGACCGCTTGGTGTACCTGCCCTATGGTTTGGGCATCATTTTGGGCTTCATCGGTGTAAAGCTCATGTTCCATGCGCTGCATGAGAATAACTTGCCGTTTGTCAACGGCGGCGAGAACGTGGAGTCGATCCCAGAATTTTCCACCATCACCTCACTTATCGTGATCGTGGGCGTCCTGGTTATTACGGTTATCGCCTCGATTATTAAAAACAAACGCGATGAGAACCAAGGCGGAGTACCGGTATCGCACAATCACTTCGACTGGGACGAGGAGGGCAATAAGATCGTCCGGAACAAGAAGGGCGAATTCTTGGGCAAGGCCGAAGACCTGCCCAAGGAAGAGCTACCACACTAGAAGCGGGCGTTTACGGGATTCCATTCGCGGAAGCTGCGGCCGGTGATGCAGCCGGCTTGGTAGAAGGGGTCTTTGTCCATGAGGGCGATGGCGTCGGCGACCACGGCGTCGTCGGCCAGCCCCACAATGATGAGTGCGCCGCCCTTGGAGTCCGTCAAGGGGCCGGTGGCAATGATGGTGCCCTCCTCAAAAAGTTGCGCGGTAAACTCGCGGTGCGCGGGGCGAGCCTTAGCAATCTCAGGATTATTGGGGTTGTAGTCGTAGCTAACAGCAAAATACTTCATGCTTCGCATTTTAAAATGCAGGGGCATCCAAGCGCAGGTGCTTGGTGCTAACAGGTAGTATGTATAACGTGAATCAACCCGGAACACAGTCAGCGCAATCCTCGGATGTGAATCCGCAGGTGTCCAATTGGAACCTGCCAAATATTCTCACCAGCCTGCGCATTCTTTTCATTCCGGTTTTCGCATGGCTGGTCATTGCCGGCCATGAATGGTGGGCTTTTGGCCTATTCACGGCCTTAATGCTCACAGATAAGCTCGACGGGGACATCGCACGTGCCCGTGGCCTTATCACCAATTTTGGCAAGATTGCTGATCCCATCGCGGACAAAGCGCTTATGACTACCGCACTGGTATGCCTCAACATCATCGGGGTGCTGCCAGTGTGGATTACCGTGGTCATTCTCATCCGTGAGTTCGGTATCACCATCTGGCGTATGGTGTTGTTGCGCCGCGGCAAGGTGGTACCTGCTTCGAAGGGCGGCAAACTGAAGACTGTATTGCAATCCTTGGCAGTCGGGCTGTATCTGTGGCCGTTGCCGGAGTGGATGAACGTTCCTACCTTCCTAGTGATGCTGTTGGCTGCAGTGGTGACCGTAGTTACCGGCGTCCAGTACCTCATTGACGGCAAGAAGCAGAATAGCTAGGTAGTTCATGAGCACCATGGCAACCCGCCTCGTGTCCGAGCTCACCGAGCGCGGCGAGACTTTGTCCTTTTGTGAGTCACTTACTGCTGGGTTGGCCAGCGCCACGGTCGCTTCTGTCCCTGGAGCTTCGGCTGTATTGCGCGGAGGGCTTATAACATATGCCACCGAGGTGAAATCCCACTTTTTGCACCAACCGGTAGCCGATATCGAAGCTGCCGGAGTGGTTTCTGGGGAGACCGCCCTTGCAATGGCCCGCGCAGCGGTGGCAGAAACCGCTGCGGACTGGGGAATAAGCCTTACCGGAGTGGCAGGACCAGACCTACAAGAAGGCAAGCCGGCGGGCACCGTATATATCGGCATCTATTCTCCTGGTAGAGTCGCTTTCTCCCAGCTGCTATCCGGTTTGGGCAAGGAGCGCAACGAAATTAGAGAGGCCACGGTCGCAGCCGCCTTTCGTCTACTGTGCGCAACTGTGGAAGAAAATCCGGCACTGCGGGAACAATAGCGAGACAAGGAGCGTTGACCATAGTGATGAACACTTCTACTGCAGTCCTCGAACACTCGGTAAACGGCGCTACTGCACCAGCGGCGCCCGCCACTGCTCGTACTCCTGAGCCGCTTTTGCGTGAGGCTCTTGGGTTGACGCTGCGCGCCTTCCGCGCGGACAAGGGAGTGACCCTGCGCGAATTGGCCGGGGTGGCCCGCGTGTCGCCGGGTTACCTTTCAGAGCTCGAACGCGGTCGCAAGGAGGTCTCCTCTGAGCTCCTTGCGTCTGTGTGCCACGCGCTAGATTGCTCGGTCTCTGACGTATTGATTGAAGCAGCCGGTTACATGGCCCTGCCCTCTATGGATGAGGAGCTAGCCCATACGGCACCTGCCGCATCAGAGCTCTAGCACACAGCGGTCTATGTCAACAGCCGGCCTATTCTCTCGCGAGGAGGGTCGGCTGTGGTGGTTAAGGGGGGCGTCGGCAAGCGCCCGCGACCGCGGGGAGTGCAAGCGGTGGAAACAGCGCTTCGCTAGTATAAACAGCAGAACATTACGCACATTTTTAACCTAGAAAGGTTGAAGCACACCATGGCGAACCCATTTGTTAAGGGCTGGAAGTACCTGATGGCACTCTTCGATAATAAGATCGAGGAAAACGCCGATCCGAAGGTGCAGATCGAGCAGGCTATTGAGGATGCTCAGCGCCAGCACCAGGAGCTGTCTCAGCAGGCGGCCGCCGTGATTGGTAACCAGCGTCAGCTGGAAATGCAGCTTAACCGCCGCTTGGCAGAGGTAGAAAAGCTGCAGGGCAATGCTCGCCAGGCTCTGGAATTGGCTGATCAGGCCCGTGCTAAGGGCGATGAAAATAAGGCCGTGGAGTACGAGAACGCGGCAGAGGCCTTCGCCGCCCAGCTGGTTACGGCTGAGGAGTCCGTGGAGGATACCAAGAAGCTGCACGACCAGGCACTACAGCAGGCAGAAAAGGCCAAGAATGCGGTTCAGCGTAATAACGCCGCGCTGCGCGAAAAGGTCAATGAGCGCTCCAAGCTGCTTTCCCAGCTGGAGCAGGCAAAAATGCAGGAAAAGGTCTCTGAGTCTTTGAACTCCATGAACGAGCTAACTGCCAATGGCAATACGCCGTCTCTGGATGCTGTGCGCGATAAGATTGAGCGCCGTTACTCCAAGGCGCTAGGCCAGGCCGAGCTTGCTGAGAACTCCGTGGAAAACCGCATGGCCGAGGTTCAGCAGGCGGGCATACAGATGGCCGGTCATTCCCGCTTGGAGCAGATTCGCAGTGAAATGAACTCCTCTAAGTCCGTGGAAGCCAATAAGGCTCAGGCCATTGAGGGCAATAAAGCTTCTGGCTCTGCTGCCGACAGCGCTGCCCAGCCAGGCAGTGCCAACAACGATGCTGTACAGGCCCGTCTGCGTGAGTTGCGTGGGGAGTAAAACCCTCGACTGTCTTTTAAAAAGTTATCGCCTCCCTTGGCCATCATTTGGTGGTGCAAGGGAGGCGATAACTTACGCTGCTAGTCACCGACGCCGCGGGCCTGCAACGCTTCCCCCATCGCGCGCGCTCGCCGGATGGAGCGAATAATAACGGGGGTGCCAAACGCCAGCGGGGACATCCCGGCACCGCGCGCTTTGCGGGCATCTAGGACTTCATAGACGGTTTCAAACATCAGCGGGATGAGCCGAATAGTCAGTGACATAGCCAAGCTGATGTTTTCTACCGGTATTCCTAGTCGCTTTAGGGGCTGCAGCGACTCTTCCAGCGACTCCATGATTTCATCTACCGTGGAGGTCAGCGTGAGCAAGAAGGCAGCCATCATAGCGGCGAAGACATTGAGGAACATCACCGCCGCATAGTCGAAGTCCTTTGCCCACCATTGAAAGCCTGCCAACGGGACTAGGAAAAAGAGAGGCGGCCAGATTTGACTCCACGCAATGCCCAGTGGGATCCGAGCGCAAGCATAAAGGATGACAACGAAGATGACCCCGCCTGCTGCCCACGGAATGGACTTGAAAAAGATGCTGGTAACAAGGATAAAGACTAAGAGGAATGCGATCTTCCAACTGGGTTTGATGCGATGAACAAAACTGGTGCCATCAACATAGACGGAAAGTGGGAGATTCGTGCGTCGTTGCATGACAATTCTCCCTACAGCGGCCGCTGGGCCATGAGGTCTTGGTAAAAATCTATGACCTCCGCCGGTCGGCCATCCGCGGCGATGCGGTGGTCATCGATGCAAATGACCCGATTAAAATCGCGCAGAAATTCCAGATCGTGCGTCACCACAATTAGTTGCTGTTCCAATCGCGCGAATTCTCTTTTGATTCGATCGCGGTTACGCAGATCCAGCAGGGTAGTGGGCTCATCAGCGATGATGAGAATCGGGTCGATGACCATGACCGCTGCCAGCGCGAGGAGCTGCTTTTGTCCGCCGGAGAGCGTATGCGGTGAGCGCTCAGCAAATTCGGCGAGTCCGAAGCGCTCGAGGGCAGCATCCACGCGGGCGAGGCGCTCGTGTTTGGGCAGCTTAAAACGGCGGAGCGAAAAGGCGACGTCATCGCGCACATTGGGCATGACAATCTGGTTTTCGGCATCCGAAAAGACAAAGCCCACCTTTTCGCGCACCTTTTTGCCCTGCTTGGCGACGTCCATCTGGTCCACCGTCACCGTACCGGCACTAGGCTCGCCCAACCCATTAATGAGCCTGGTCAAGGTGGATTTTCCGCCACCATTCTGGCCGATGATGCCAATGCGTTGTTCGGTGAGGGTGAGGTTAATGTCCTCGAGCACCACGGTATCATCAAAAGCTACCGAAACCGAGGAAAATTCGATCGTGGGCACTAGGCGGCCTTTCGTCCCATCAGATCGGGGAAGGCCGAGTGAACACCGAGAGCGATGATGACGGCAACGACAAGCTTTCCGGCATCGACAGGGATGAAGGGCAATTGGGCTGCGAAGGCTGGCCCAATTTCCAAGCCAGAGCGGATCATGAGACCAAAGGCGCCGCAGATGTATTGGACGGCAAGGCCGACAATGGCAGCAATGGCAAGTATGACCGCCATGCCACCCTTGTTCTTAGGGGAGCGGTAGGCAATTGCACCTGCAACCGCTGGCGAAAGAACATAGCCGATGATGTAGCCCGCGGTTGGGCCTGCCAAGGCACGCAGCGTGGTACCGCCACCTGCTAAAACTGGGAGGGCAAGGCCCAGGAACAAAAAGAGGAGTCCCACGTAACCGCCGCGCTTGCTACCCAAAATAAGGCCGGCGAGGATCAGCGCTGCGTTTTGCAACACGATGGGCACGCCGGCCGAACCGATGGGAATGGACACGAAGGCAAGGACGATGACGAGAGCGGTAAACACGGCAACATAGGCAATGGTCGTTGCCAGAGAGTTCTTTTTCATGTTCAAGAGGTTAGCACTGCATGAAAACTGCAGACAATTGAGGGTTTTGAACGGTGTTCATCTGAGGCTGATTATTGTGAGGTGGGGCCATTGCGGCGGGCTCCCAATCGACACTTTCTGGACCGCTGGCGCCCGTGCTTTAGTGCTGAGTAGGATGGCGCGCATGCGATTGACTGAGTATCACCAGCTCATTGTGGACGAATTTGGCGAGTCTAAGGGAAAGTGGATTAGTCACTCCCATGTCTTGCCCGACCTCGGGGCAACGCCCGATGAGCTTATCGAACGCGGCGTCGATCCGCGTCGCGTCTGGCTGAGCCTGTGCGATGACTTTGATGTACCGAAGGAGCGCAGGTTGGGGGTCGATTACCCTACTTTATAGCGCCGTCGAATTTGGCGGACTGGCGTGTTCACTTTCAAAATTCGAACAGATGTATGTAATATGGCGGAGGTGTCGATGCAGTCGTCTACAGTGGGATGGCGTTGACGGAGGGAACCGTTTGAGTTCCACGGCAGTCTAATAATGCGTTAGTACATCGTCGTTAAAGATAAGGATGAAAGTTAATGGCAACCAAAAAGAAGTCTTCTTCTGCCACCTCTAAGGGAGATGACCGCCAAAAGGCCCTCGATGCCGCAATGGCCATGATTGAGAAGGATTACGGCAAAGGCGCTGTGATGCGCCTGGGTGATGACAACCGCCCACCGATTAAGGCCATTTCTTCCGGTAATACCGCAATCGATGTTGCTCTGGGTATTGGTGGTTTCCCGCGCGGGCGCATCGTAGAAATTTATGGCCCGGAGTCTTCTGGTAAGACCACTGTTGCGCTGCACGCCATTGCATCTGCACAAAAGGACGGCGGCATTGCCGCGTTTATTGACGCCGAGCACGCGCTCGACCCGCAGTATGCTCGCCTGCTTGGCGTGGATACCGATAACCTTTTGGTTTCCCAGCCAGATACCGGCGAACAGGCCTTGGAGATCGCCGATATGCTGGTACGCTCTGGCGCAATTGACATCATTGTCGTTGACTCCGTTGCTGCACTTACCCCGAAGGCGGAAATTGAAGGTGAAATGGGCGATAGCCACGTCGGCCTCCAGGCCCGCCTGATGTCGCAGGCGCTGCGCAAGATGACCGGTGCCCTGTACAACTCCGGTACCACCGCTATCTTCATTAACCAGCTGCGCGAAAAGATTGGCGTGATGTTCGGCTCGCCAGAGACCACCACCGGTGGTAAGGCGCTCAAGTTCTACTCTTCCGTGCGCTGCGATATCCGCCGCATCCAGACCTTAAAAGATGGCCAGGATGCCATCGGTAACCGCACCAAGCTCAAGGTAGTAAAAAACAAGGTCTCGCCACCATTTAAGATTGCCGAGTTCGACATCATGTATGGCGAAGGCATCTCTCGCGAGTCGTCCATCATCGACCTTGGCGTCGAAAACGGCTTCATCCGCAAGTCCGGGTCCTGGTTTACCTACGAAGGCGACCAGCTGGGCCAGGGTAAGGAGAAGGCGCGTAATTTCCTGAAGGATAATCCGGACCTTGCCAATGAAATCGAGCAGAAGATTTTCCAGAAGCTTGGCATCGGCGAGGCTGCGGCCGAGGGTGAAGAGGCTGCCGCGATGGATGTTCCTGGCGCCGATGACCCATTGACCGATGAGTCCGTTGATCTCGTTCCAAACGTCGATTTTGACGACGACTAGAATCGTCTAACCCGCACCCGCACACCGCGTACCATTTGAATCTGCATCATGAATCAGCCCGCCCCCGAAAAGCTCGCCCAACTCCGTCAGGCCCTCGAGGCCTATGAGAATGGAGCAGCTGGGGGCGGGCTTTTTGATCGAGAGGCAGAGGAAGCCAAGGCCAAGGTCCGCTCTCGGGCGCTGGGCCTTTTGGATCAGCGTTCTAGGTCCCGGAAAGAGCTCTATGATCGTCTGGTAAAGGCCGAGTTTGAGCCAGATGTCGTTGAGGACGTGCTAGATGATTTAGCCCACGCGGGGCTGGTGAATGACGCAGCCTTTGCACACGAGTGGGTGCGCCAACGGCATAAGCGGCGCGGCAAGTCCAGCTCGGTTCTCAACAGGGAATTGCGGGAAAAGGGCGTGAGCGAGGCCGACCGTGCTGAGGCCCTCGAGCAAATTGACCCTGCCGATGAACAAGCCATGGCGCAGGCCCTTGCGGAAAAGAAGGCTCGCTCCATTAAGACTGTCCCGCCGGATCGCAAGGAGCGCGACAAGGCCCTACGCCGCATCGTGGGTGTGCTGGCACGCCGCGGCTTCAATGAAGGAATGTCATTGCAGATCGCAATCGCAGCGCTTGACGCGCGGTGCGCGGAACTGCGCGCAGAGGACTGATACGGCCGAGGAAGGGTAGCGCCGGAATGGCCAAGTCCGGCAGTTATGAGATGCCTAACTACATGGCTAAACTATGCCGACGTGGAGCAGACAATCGCAGATACCCGTACTTATGAAGTCCGAACCTTCGGATGCCAGATGAATGTGCATGATTCCGAGCGCATCTCCGGCCTCTTGGAGGAGGCAGGCTACTCGGCCGCCGGCGAAGGTGTAGAGCCAGACCTTATCGTCTTTAATACCTGCGCCGTGCGTGAGAATGCCGATAAGCGGCTCTATGGCACCTTGGGCGCTTTGAAGAAAACCAAGGAAAACCACCCAGGCATGCAGATTGCCGTGGGTGGGTGCCTGGCGCAAAAGGACAAAGACACCGTCCTTGATAATGCCCCGTGGGTCGATGCCGTCTTTGGCACCCACAACATGGCGGCTCTTCCGACCCTGCTAGAGCGCGCTCGCCACAACGATGAAGCCCAAGTGGAGATTGTCGATTCCCTCGAGGCGTTCCCGTCCGTCTTGCCGGCCAAGCGTGAGTCTGCCTATGCCGGCTGGGTTTCTGTCTCTGTAGGCTGCAATAACACCTGCACCTTCTGCATCGTTCCTTCCCTGCGCGGTAAAGAAGAGGACCGTCGGCCCGGCGATATCTTGGCCGAGGTTAAAGCCTTGGTGGACCAGGGCGTATCCGAGGTCACCCTGCTGGGGCAAAACGTCAATGCTTATGGCGTCAATTTCGCCGATCCCGATATGCCACGCGACCGTTTCGCCTTTTCTAAGCTGCTGCGCGAGGTCGGCAAGATCGAAGGCCTTGAACGCCTGCGCTTTACCTCCCCGCACCCGGCGGAGTTTACTTCCGACGTCATCGATGCCATGGCCGAGACCCCGGCTGTGTGCCCGCAGTTGCATATGCCCCTGCAGTCTGGCTCCGACAAGGTCCTGAAGGACATGCGCCGTTCCTACCGCACCAAGAAATTCCTGCGGATTTTGGATGAAGTGCGGGACAAGATTCCGCACGCCGCAATCACGACCGATATCATCGTGGGCTTCCCAGGCGAGACCGAGGAAGACTTCCAAGACACCATGGAGCTTGTGCGCCGCGCTCGCTTTGCCTCGGCCTTTACCTTCCAGTATTCGCCGCGTCCGGGAACCCCGGCTGCGGAAATGGAGGACCAGATTCCCAAGGAAGTCGTCCAGGATCGTTTCGAACGTCTCGTTGCCCTGCAAGATAGCATTCAGGCAGAGGAAAACAAGAAGCTCATCGGCACGGATGTGGAGCTTTTGGTGCAGGCCGAAGGCGGCCGCAAAAACGATGAAACCCACCGCATGACCGGCCGTGCGCGCGATGGCCGCCTGGTGCATTTCGCCCCGGTTGATTCGGATGGCACGGATATTTCGGCGGAGATTCGCCCTGGCGATGTGGTGCATACCCAGGTCACCGGTGCGGGCTCCTTCTTCTTGCTTGCCGACGCCGCCGTTACCTCCCACACCCGTACCAAGGCCGGGGACATGTCTGCTGCCGGCGAAACGCCTACCACCGCACCCATCGGCGTCGGTCTGGGATTGCCGTCGATTGGCAAGCCCGCGGCGGCCGAATCTGGCGATTCCTGCGGTTGCTAGCAGGGGGAGTAGGCTAGGGAGCCATGACTGAGGAACATTCGACCACCGCAGCCCATAATGCAGCTAACGCCGAGCGTAGAGCAGCACAAACAATGGACCTCGGCGGTCACAAGGTCACGCTGTGCATTGCAGTGGTGGCCTATCTCCTCTACCTGATTTTGCCCTACGCCGGTCCAGCCCACGGTTGGGAGGCATTGACGTTCGGCACCACGTCAAGTGGTGTCAGGATTTCCATCATGGAAACCGTCTCTGCGTGGCTCGCGCTCATTGGGTTGGGCATTCTTACTCCGGTGACATTGTTCACCCGCCGCGCCACGCCTGGGCTGGTTGCATGGATGCTGGTGACGGTGTCCTTTTTTGCCAACCTATGGGGCTTCTGGTTCCGTGGTTCTACCGCCGACGGGGCGTCGCTGGGAATGTGGGTCGGAATGCTGGCTACTTTCCTAGCATTTCTGGCCTATAGCATGGTGGCGCTGCGCCGCAGCCCAGAGCAGAAGGCCGCCGAAGCCCGTGTGCGCGCCACCGCCGGACAGCTCGATGCGGTGGGCGAATTCCAATCCAGGATTGACGCAGTACCGCAGCACGAGCCACTGGAGGACAATCGCCGCAAGCAAGCCGCCGAACGCCACCGCGCCCAGCGCGGCGAGTAGTAGTCCTACCGCCACTAGTCTCCCAGCCGCAACTCCCACGCAGAAGAGCGGGAGAGTTCCCGGGCACCCAGGCTACGGTAAATGGCATTCATGGCCGCGTCCTTGGCGGCAACGGAACAATAGCAGCGTCGCACCCGCGGCCAATAGCCTGCCACCTCATGCAGCGCTGTGAGCTTGGCTAGCTGTGCAAGTCCGCGGCGGCGGTGCGGGCGATCGGTCACAGTCAGGGTCCACTCACATACCTCAGGATTCGCGTCCTCGTGCCGCGCCATTTCGGTCAGCGCGAGAATGCTCCCGTCCTCGGCGGTGAGTGCGATAAGAAGCGTGTGCCCGCGACGAGAGCGCAGGCGGCTGTGCGCTTCGCGCAATCGAGCACGCGTCCACACAATGGGCTCCACCGTCAGATCACCAGTTTCCGCATCTGTGGACGCTAGGCTAAGCAGGCGCATGACCTCGTCGAGGTAGCCCTCAGGGATGTCGTAATCCGGCCAGACTCGGGCGGTGATTCCCGCCGGGAGCAGTGCTGCGACAGGGCTTTCGGGGATGTCCATTACCAGCTGGTGCTCCGCATGCCTTTGCGTAAATCCCAACTCGCGGTAGATGGTGCCCATAGCGTCGTAGTCTGGGTCCGCGCCCGGCGGGTGCAATAGCCCCACGTGAGCTACGGTGCGGCCGAGTTTCTGGGCCAGCTCCAGCGCCTTTGTCCCCATCCACTCGGCTACTTTGCGCCCCTCCTCATCGAGCTGTTCGCCAGGGAGGGGCAAATCGCACAGCACGCACTCAATCTCTGCTGCCTCGCGCTCTTCTAAAAGCGGCAGGCTAATGTGGATGAACCCGAGGAAATCCAGCTCCGGGCTGGGTTCTATTGCGGGAATCTGTGGCAGTCCCAGCTCAGAAACCTCACCAAGAGTGGAGTCGCCGTCCACTACAGCAAAAAGATGGGTCTGTGATTCGCTAGAACCCTGCAGGCGCTGGACCACGCGGCCCGGCGACGTCGATGCCGCGGCATCACCGCTTGCTTCTTGGGCCGCCAAGTTGGCCCAAAAGACGAAGCTGCGAATGCAGTCCGCAGGTTCGCTGGGCCGGGCGTGGGCGGTAGGCGAGTGCGGCCGCGGTGGCCGAGCAATGTGGACGAGGTGCACTACTTATCGTTGACGGCGTTAGCGGCGGCGTCGGCAAAAGCCTGCCACTGCTCGGCCTGTGCGCGCAGATCAGCGGCCTTTTTCGCATTGCCCTTGGCCTCAGCTGCCTCGGCCTGAGAGTTAAACTCATCGACCTTAGCCTGGAACTGCGCCACGCGTGCTTGCGCCTCAGGGTCGGTGCGGCGCCACTCGGACTTTTCAGCCTCGGTGACGCGCTGCTCCAACGCCTCAATCTTGGACTCGTACTCGCGTACTTGCTTGCGGGGAACGAACCCTACCTCTTCCCACTTTTCCTGCAGCTCGCGCAGCTTGGCTTTCGCACCCTCGATGCTCTTGGACGGGTCGATCTGGCCGTCGTATTCCGCAATCAAGGCGTCCTTGGCCTTGGCATTTTCTGCAAACTCGCGGTCGCGCTCGTCATTGACTGCATTGCGGGCATTGAAGAACTTGTCCTGGGCGGCGCGGAAGCGGGCCCAAAGCTTATCGTCCACGTCGCGCGGGGCGCGGCCGGCGGCCTTCCACTCGGTCATCAAATCGCGGTAGGCGCGGGCGGTGGGGCCCCACTCGGTGGAATCCTGGATGGCCTCGGCACGCTCGACGAGTTCTTCCTTCTTCTTGCGGGCAACCGCACGGGCGCGGTCCAGCTCGGCAAAGTGGGAGCCCCGACGGCGGTTGAAGGAGTCGCGGGCGCGGGAGTAGCGCTTCCACAGGGCATCGTCGGTCTTGCGATCAATGCCCTTAATCTGCTTCCACTCTTCCAAGATGGCGCGGATGCGGTCACCGGCGGCCTTCCATTCGGTGGAGTTTTCGGCAATCTCTTCTGCTTCCGCCGCCAGCTTCTCCTTGGCAGCAATAGCTTCCTCGCGGCGACGCTCCTTATCGGCCTGCGCCTGCTCGCCGGCTTCTACCGAGTGTTCAATCACCGCGCTAAGGCGCCGATCCAAGGCAGCGATGTCTCCGATGACCGAAGCAGTAGCTAGGGTTTCGCGCAACTGCGCTGCGGTCTTTTTAATGCCGACGGCCTCATCAGGATTGGCGCGTAGGCGTGCCTCGAGCAGCTCGATTTCGGTAGATAGATCGTCATAACGCGCGCCGTAGTGCTTAAGGCCCTCCTCGGGGGTACCGGCTTTCCACTCGCCGATCTTGCGTTCGCCCTCTGGAGCAGAAACGAAGACGGAACCATCTGCGTCGACCCGGCCCCACTTGGCCGGGTCATTGTTGCGTGGGGCCTGAACGGGAACAGGCTTTGCGGTGGGGCGAGGGCCCTTTTTGGGCATGGAACCTGGGGTAGGGATGGGAGACATGACAAGCCCTCCTATGCATAGATCGCCGCGCGTCACGGCTGCCGGATAAAATCATTGGATACATTACCGCGAATATCTCGCGCGCGCCCAGATTCTATTTAATTACCTCCACTTGGGTAGATAGTATGGAGAAATAATGTTCAATCTCATGGTAATGCCAGCCTCACCAGCGCTGGCCGTGGAGCTTTCCGCTCATGACGCTGCCTCTCGTGCACTGCTCGCCGCTGCTCGCTCCCTTGCGGTGGAGGCTGCCGCGGCCGGTATCACAGCCGTGGATATCGTTGGCAGCCAAGACCAGCGCTGGTATACCGCCCATACCGGCAGTTTACAGGCCTGGGGAGCAGCCACGGACCTGGGCGGCGGCAATTTTTTGCCCGAGATAATGGCGCGCTACGTACTACACAGCGTGCCGCAGCTTAGCGTCCGCGGTAGTCGGGAGGCTATCGGCCAGCCGGATCCAGCGGCGCTGACCATCGTCGTGGCAGATGGCAGTGCAGGCCTAACCGAGCGCGCCCCTTTGGCGCTTGTTCCAGACGCCCAGGCGGCGCACGAGTGGTGCGAGGAGGTGCTGATGGGGGCGTCGGCAAGCAGGGCAGGTGAGTGGCTTTCCCAGCGCGGCGTCATAGAACCCGCACTGTGGGAGGAATTGGCGGGCTTGCGGCCAAAGAAAGCGCAGCTTTTGGCCACCGATGCCACCTTGGGCGTTGGCCGCTATGTCGCAGGATGGGAGGTCTAATGCACCCGATTGCAGTCTTTGGTCCCACCGCCTCCGGAAAATCTGCCTTAGGTCTGGCGCTTGCGCATGAACTAGACGGAGAGGTGGTCAACGTCGATTCCATGCAGTTATATCGCGGCATGGATATTGGCACCGCCAAGCTCACCCCGGCCGAGCGCGAGGGGATCCCGCACCATCAGCTCGATGTGTGGGAGGTGACCGAGACCGCTTCCGTGGCGCGCTACCAGCGCGATGCTATCGCGGACGTGGAAGGTATCATGGACCGCGGCAAAACGCCTATTCTGGTCGGTGGCTCCATGCTCTATGCCCAAGCGCTTGTCGACGACTGGCAGTTCCCACCCACCGACCCCGCCGTTCGTGCCAAGTACGAGGCACGGCGCGTGGAAATCGGTACCGATGCCCTGCATGAGGAGCTGGCGCAGGTGGATCCGGCCGCAGCCGCCATTATCGAGGATAAGGATCCGCGCCGTACCGTCCGCGCGCTCGAGGTCATTGAACTAACCGGCAAGCCCTTTAAAGCCAGCCAGCCGCCGAAGGATGCCCCGCCGCGGTGGGGAACCCGCCTCTTGGGGCTGCGCACCACCGCGGACTGGTTGAATCCGCGCATTGAACTGCGCACGCGCCAGATGTTTGCACGTGGGCTCATCGAGGAAGTGGAGAATCTCCAAGGACAAGGCTTGGTGGCTGATTCCACCGCTGGCCGCGCCATCGGCTATGCCCAGGTATTTCAAGCCCAGCGCGGCGAACTCACGTGGGATGAGGCTGTAGAGCGCACCATTACCGGGACGCGGCGGTATGTGCGCCGTCAGCGCTCCTGGTTCAACCGCGATAAGCGCATTACATGGCTGGATGCTGCAGGCGATACGGCCGCCCAGGCGTTGCGCGCGCTAGGGTAGGGAACATGAAATTTGCCAAGGGTCATGGAACTGAAAATGACTTCGTCATCGTGGAAGACCACGCGGCTGCCACGCCGCTTAGTCCCGAGCGCGTAGCGGCGCTGTGCGATCGTCGCGCCGGTATCGGAGGCGATGGTTTGCTGCGCGTCGTGCGCGCCGATGCTTTGCTCGCAGCAGGTGAAATCGCCGAACTGGCCGAGGGCATTGCGCCCTATGATTGGTTCATGGATTACCGCAACGCCGATGGCTCCGTGGCCGAAATGTGCGGCAACGGCACCCGCGTATTCGCCCACTGGCTGCGCTCGCGCGGCCTAGTGGACGAAGATAAGTTCACCATCGGCACTCGGGCGGGCGCCAAGCTCGTTACTGTCCATTCGTGTGATGCACACGCGGCCGAGGTCACGGTGGAGATGGGCCCGGCCGAAGTAATTGGCGTGTCCACCGCATCCATGGCGGGGGAAAAATATGCCGGTTTGGGCGTAGACATGGGAAATCCCCACCTGGCGGCCGTGTTGCCGGGGCTGGAGGCTAAGGAGCTCGCGGCAAAGACGCTGGAGCAACCCGTTGTCGATGCGGCTTTCTTCCCGGATGGCGTAAACGTCGAGCTGGTGACTCCACTGTGCGACGGCCACGTGCACATGCGTGTCTTCGAGCGCGGAGTAGGAGAGACTCGCTCCTGCGGCACCGGCACTGTGGCGGCAGCGACCGCCGCGCTTGCCGACGCCGCCGTTGACCACACCAGCACCCCCCACGGCACCGTGCACGTACACGTACCGGGCGGGGAAGTTATCGTCGATATTTACGAGGGCGGCTCGCGCTTGACCGGACCTTCCGCGATCGTCGCTACCGGCGAGACCTCGCTGTAGACCGCCTCGTGTCTGGCTAGTGTTTAGGCGCTGCGCCCTTCGCCTTCCTCGAAGGCTTGCTCTTCGAGTTCTTGGCGGCGCAGCGCGCGATTTTCTACTTCGTTCTTTTCATACTTCGGCCCGAGCGCGAAGGCAGCACGGCGGGCAGACAACCACGTTTCTTTCAGTTCGCGGGCGCGCTCATCGGTGACCCTGAGCAAAGATTCCAACTCGTTGGTGCTAATTTCTTCCGCATTAACGCGCAAGTTCAACCGACGCAGGAACCGCCGGACGCCGGAAAGCTCGTAATGGAAGGCTTGGATGGTGGGGTCGGAACAATCCAAATCTAAAAGCGCCGGCCGATAGAGCGTGCGGTCAGCCATTTTCTCTGCGTCCGCGGAGGAGCGGAAGTCCTCGTATTCCGCCAGGACGTCTTCGATGTCTTCCGCCGAAAGGCGAATAGAACTGCGCAGTGCTGCCTGCTCCGAGGCATCCGGCCGGGTATGCAGCATAAGCAGCGCCGCCGCGATGAGCAGCGCTGCAATGAAAACCCCGGGGACTTTCAGGGTTGCCACAACCGCCACTGATCCCACCAGGATCAGCACGAGAACCATTACCCGCCGGTTCCTCGCATTTTCAGGGAAGGGCATCCACACAGCTATTTCACCAGGCCTTTATGTCCGTTCTAGTGGCCGCCGCAGCCGCAGCCACCGGAGCCACAACCGCAGCCAGCGCCATCGCCGCAACCGCCGCTGGGCAGCTCAATAGACGCTGTAAGCATCGCGGTACCGGCCACGATAGAGTCCTTCGCCGGCAGCTCGCCGGCTCCCACTGGCAGGCAGAGATCGAAGGGGAATAGGCCATCCATGACGAAGTGAGCGAATTTCTCCCCGGTCAGCTCGTTGGTGCGCCACTCAGATTCCATGACGCGTGCGGCAAAGGAGGCGGCAGGGGTCGGGACCTTGGCACCGGAGCCGGAGGAAATAACCTTGGCCCCCGCGGATTCGAAGAGCGCGGGGAACTCGCCCTCGGCCGCCTCATAGGCAGCGGCGGAATCGTAGGTGCGCACATCCAGCCCCATGGCGGTTAGGGAAATTTGCTGCCACTGCTGCAAGGGTTCGTCGACAAGCAAAGGCCCCTGCGCCAGGTTTGCGGTGGCCTGGGCGATGGTGGTGCCGAAAGGATCGATGATTTCCAGCAGGGCCAGGACATCGTTGACCATCTCCACGTGGGCAAACCCTTGCGTGACGGCATCGAAGCCGATGAAGGTGGCAAAAGGCTCTACCGCGAGGATATTAAGCTGCGCGCCCGACGGATCGGTGAACTGAATGAGCTGGCCACCGCGCACCTCACCGGTAACGGCTAAGCGGTCGCTGGCGATGGCCGCCTCGACCGCATCCTGCCAGCGCTCGAAATTGAGGCCAATGGCCTGCATCTCGGTATTCTGCTTCACCCCAGTGTCCTTAACGTTCATGCCCGCCATTGTATCGCCTTGTCCACCCAGCTAAGAATCCGAAATTCCCGCTTTCGGCCGCAACATGCAAAAATGAAAGGTAGTATGACCGAATTTTCCCAGCATAATAACGACGATCTCCTCGCCCGCGCCTTTCGCGATAACGACGCCCCGGCCACGCCGGAGGCGACGCCCACCACCGGTGACCTCGATCTGGCAGAGCGCAATGCCTTCCGCCGCGTTACCCGTGAGACCACCATCCGCGCCGAGGACACTACCGATGGCTACGAGGTGGAGTACCGAAAGCTGCGCCTCGAGCGAGTCATTTTGGTCGGCGTGTGGACCGAAGGCACCGTGGCCGAAGTGGAAGCCACCATGGACGAGCTGGCCGCGCTTACCGAAACCGCCGGCGCCGAAGTAGTGGAGATGATTTACCAAAAGCGCGATAAGCCGGACTCCGGCACCTACATCGGCTCCGGCAAGGTGAAGGAATTGCGCGATATCGTCGAGGCCACCGGTGCCGATACCGTGGTCTGCGATGGTGAGCTTAACCCCGGCCAGCTCACCGCACTCGAGCGTGCGCTTAACACCAAGGTCATTGACCGCACCATGCTCATCCTTGACATCTTTGCCCAGCATGCGAAATCAAAAGAGGGTAAGGCCCAAGTCTCATTGGCGCAGTTGGAATACCTGTATACGCATACCCGTGGTTGGGGTGGCAACCTCTCGCGCCAAGCAGGCGGCCGCGCTGGTTCCAACGGCGGCGTGGGCCTGCGTGGTCCCGGTGAGACCAAAATTGAGACAGACCGTCGACGTATCCGCACGGAGATGGCCCGCCTGCGCAAGGAACTGCGCGCCATGAAGACCGCACGTGAAGTAAAGCGCTCCAAGCGCCAACGCTCAACCATTGCGCAGATAGCTATTGCGGGCTACACCAATGCCGGAAAGTCCTCCCTCATTAACGCCATGACCGGCGCCGGGGTATTGGTGGAAGACGCGCTCTTTGCCACATTGGACCCCACCACTCGCCGTGCCACGCTTGCCGACGGCCGCCAGGTCGTCTTCACCGATACCGTCGGCTTCGTCCGCCACCTGCCCACGCAGCTGGTCGAGGCCTTTAAATCCACCCTGGAAGAGGTACTAGCCGCCGATATTATGCTGCACGTGGTCGATGGCTCAGACCCGTTCCCACTAAAACAGATTGAGGCGGTCAATCAGGTCATCTATGACATCGTCTCTGAGACAGGGGAGCAGGCCCCGCCCGAAATTATCGTGATCAATAAGATCGACCAGGCCGATCCGCTGGTGCTTGCTGAGCTGCGCCACGTCCTTGACCATGAGGACGTCGTCTATGTATCTGCCCGTACCGGTGAGGGAATCGACGAGCTTACCGCGCGTGTGGAACTCTTCCTCAACTCCCGCGATAGTCACGTTAAGCTGCAGGTTCCCTTCACGCGCGGGGATGTGGTGGCACGCGTGCACGCCGAGGGCACGGTGCGCCACGAGGAGTATACGGCCGATGGCACGCTTGTCGACGTCCGCCTTCCCTCACCCACCGCCCGTGAACTCGCTGAATTCATCGTGGAGGAAGTTTCCTAAACCAGCTCCGGTGATCCATAATTAAGGCTCGTGAGCTTAAAAGGTTGGACCGTCCACGGAGACGGTAAAAAGATTGCCCCAGGCGCGGTGGTGGCGCCGGAAGAACGACTCAGCTGGGGCCGCACCATCGGCATCGGTATGCAGCACGTGGTGGCCATGTTCGGAGCTACGCTTTTGGTTCCCACCTTGACCGGATTCCCCGTCAATACGACGCTGCTCTTTTCCGGCCTCGGCACAATTTTGTTCCTGCTTATCACGCGCAACCGGTTGCCGTCCTACCTCGGCTCCTCGTTCGCGTTCATCGCACCTCTTTCGGCGTCGCAGCAGTACGGCATCGCCGCGCAGGCCGGCTCCATTTTGGTTACTGGCCTTGTCCTTGCCGCGGTGGGCGTCGCCGTAAAGTTCGCCGGTCGCCGCGTGTTGGACGCCGTCATGCCACCGGCCGTAACCGGTGCGATTGTGGCACTTATCGGCCTGAACTTGGCGCCGAATGCGGCCGAGAACTTCGCCTCTCAGCCGCTCGTGGCGGCAGTGACGCTGCTGGTAATCCTGCTGGCCACCGTCGCCGGCCGCGGCATGGTCTCGCGCCTGTCCATTCTCCTCGGCGTGGTCGTGGGCTGGATTTTCGCCGCTCTCACCGGCAACCTCGGCGATGACGCCGTCGCGG
The DNA here is from genome assembly GCF_022345765.1 of Corynebacterium nasorum. Taxonomy (NCBI): domain Bacteria; kingdom Bacillati; phylum Actinomycetota; class Actinomycetes; order Mycobacteriales; family Corynebacteriaceae; genus Corynebacterium; species Corynebacterium nasorum. Next base: position 235,054 of record NZ_JAKRDR010000001.1, read on the forward strand.
CCATTGATGCCGCCCCGTGGGTGGGCCTGCCGCAATTCCACGCACCTTCCTTCAACGTCTCCGCCATTGCCGTCGCGCTTCCCGTGCTGGTGGTCCTCATCGCGGAAAACGTCGGCCATGTCAAGGCCGTTTCCGAGATGACAAAGCGCGATCTCGATGACTTGGCCGGTGACGCCCTTATCGCCGATGGCCTCGCATCTACCCTCGCTGGCGGCTTCGGCGGCTCTGGCACCACGACCTATGCTGAAAATATTGGAGTGATGGCCGCTACCCGCGTCTATTCCACCGCCGCGTACTGGGTAGCAGCATTTACCGCCATCCTTCTGGCTTTCGTGCCGAAGTTTGGCGCGCTGATTTTCACCATTCCTACCGGCGTTCTTGGTGGGGCCTGCATCGTGCTTTACGGGCTCATCGGCATGTTGGGTGTGCGCATTTGGATGGACAATAAGGTCAATTTCAACAACCCGGTTAACCTGACCGCGGCCGCAGTGGCGCTCATCGCGGGTATCGGCAACCTGACTCTCAGCGTTGGTGGGGTTTCCCTGGAAGGCATCGCGTGGGGTTCAGTGGGCATTATCGTCGCCTATCCGCTCATGAAGAAGCTATACGATTCCGTCGGCGAAGGCCACGCCGCCAAGTACTAATTTTTCTGCTGTGGATAATTGCCCGCCGCGCGCCCGCGGCGGGCAATTTTGTTGACGGGGCAACGCGGGTTATCCACACCGCTCCTGTACCTGGCTCGCGTGGGCTTGCGCGGGCTGTTTAACTCAGCGGCATGACCGCATTGGACGCATACTTAGACGCCATGAGCGCCGGAATGGACATCGTCGCCGCCGCTCAAGGGCTCAGTGATCGCGAGCTCATCGCGCAAGGTGCTTCCGACATTGCCGCGCGTGACCTGCTACGACTGTGCGATACTTACTTTGGCAAGTGCGGCTTTTCTGCCAAACAGCGAGCAGCGCGACAGACTACTCATTCCCTCGACGTGCTGCTGCTCATTGAAAAATACGCCCTGCGCTTGCCGACGCAGCGAGATGCCTGGACCCTACGCTGCGAACTGTGTGCCTTTCGTGGCAGTGCTACAGCACTAGAAAAGCGTGCTCGGGCCTTGGTCCGCGAGCTGCGCCCGCGCCGCACACCGGAAAAAGGCGTGCGCATTACCCGTCGTTCCGGCGGCCCGTGGTCGCTGACCATTACTGGGGATTCAGCCGATGTAGCAGATATGCACGCCGCATTGGATGCCAATAAGCCGCTGGAATCTGCCAAAGACCTCTTTTTCGGGAAAGCGAATGCAGCACGCACGACGGTAACGACACAGGTAGTGCTCACCCTCGATGAGCTCGACCGAATAGTCGACGGTGGGGGCGAAGAAATTACCCTGCAGTTGACCAATGGCGCTCAAATGACGGGAGCGGAGCTCGTGGCGCGGACACTAAGCGATCACGGCTATGTCACACTCGTTCACCCGCACGAGGGGCCGGTAAACCTCTATCGAACCTCGCGGCTAGCCAACGACAAGCAGCGGCTGATGGCGGCTGCGCTAAACCCGGTGTGCCCGTGGGAGAGCTGTAATTTTCCCGCGGATGAATGCCAGGTCCACCACCTGAAGGCGTGGAAGCACGGCGGTGAGACTAACGCTGCGAACCTCGCGACTTGTTGTCCCTACCATAATGGAGTCAATGACGATGCCCCCAATGCCCCACCTCGCAGAGGACGGCTGGCCCGGATAAACGGGCAGGTGAGCTGGGTGCCACCGTGGGGATAGGTGGCGTCGGCAAGCGAAAAGCTCCCCACCACACAGGCGGGGAGCTTTAAAGCGAACCGTTTTAGGGCTTAGGAAGCGTCTAGGTCCTTTTCGATGAGGGCAGCAATCTTTTCTACCGCTTCTTCGTTGTCGGAAGTAACAGTAACCTCATCGCCCTGTTCTGCGCCAAGAGCCATAATCATCAAAGAAGAGGCCGCATCGGTCTCATCTTCATCGTCATCGCCAACGAGGTTGAGGAAGATGTCTTCGTCGAACTCGCCAGCTGCGTCCGCGATAATGGAGGCGGGACGTGCGTGCAGGCCTACAGAGGAACCTACCTTTACAGTCTTGGAAGCCATGGAAAAGATCCTTTCTTATGGGGATTGTTGCAATCCAGTGTACGAGTGTTTGGTTTATGCCGCCACGTTCTGAGCAGCTTCTTCGACGGCTTTATTAGGCCAGAACTGCTTCATTGCCAGCACCGCTGCGGTCGAGACAACCACACCGGCCGCGATAGCGACGAGATAGCCCCAGAACGGGTCGATGGCGAAGAGGACGAACACACCGCCGTGTGGAGCTCGAGAGCCGACCGACAAGGCCATCGAAACCGCGCCTGTCACCGCGCCGCCGGCCATCATCGAAGGGATAACGCGGAAGGGGTCGGCCGCGGCGAACGGGATGGCACCCTCCGAGACGAAGGACAGGCCCAGCAACCAAGCGGACTTGCCGTTTTCCTGCTCGGCCGGAGTAAACAGCGACTTGCGGATGAACGTGGCCAGGGAGAGCGCAATCGGTGCAACCATGCCGGAGGCCATAACCGCGGCCATGATCTGCATGGAGGACTCGTCGCCGGTAGAAAGTCCGGCCGTAGCGAAGAGATAAGCCGCCTTATTGACAGGGCCGCCCAAATCAAAGCACATCATCAAGCCGAGGATGATTCCTAGGAGCACGGCCGAGGAACCGGACATCGACGAAAGCCAATTCTGCAGGCCATCCATGATGGCTGCCAGCGGTGCGCCCAGCAGTAGGTACATCGCAAGGCCGACGACGAGCGAGGTCAGTAGTGGGATGATGACAACTGGCATAAGCGAGCCCAGCCAGCGTGGTACCTTCCAATTGCCAATCCACAAAGCGACGAAGCCCGCCAGAAGACCAGTTACCAGGCCACCGATAAAACCAGCACCTAGGGTAACCGCGATCGCGCCGCCCGCGAAGCCTGGGGCGATGCCTGGACGGCCGGCGAGCGCGTAAGCGATATAACCGGAAAGAGCAGCAACGATAAAGCCCATCGCTGCTTGGCCAATGGCGAAAAGAACAGCACCGAGATACAGCAAGAACCCGGAGCGCTCGAAATGCATAAGTTCGCCGTCCACGGTTACGTCATGACCAGGAAGATTGCCTAGTGAAAAGTCCGTTGACAATGCCTGCCAACCGTTTGCCATATCGGCGCCGCCAAAAAGGAAGCCAAGGGCAAGCAGAAGACCACCGGCCGCGACGAATGGAACCATATAGGATACGCCGGTCATGATGGCCTGCTGGATGCGCTTGCCCCAACCGAGAGACTTTCCCTCTTCTTCTGCATCGGCCCGGGTAGCGGTGCCGGATACCTTGTGCGCGTGGGGGTTTCGGGCGGCGGCGACGGCCTCGTCGAGCATGGTGCCAGGCTCGTTGATAGCGCGCTTGACACCAGACTCAATTACCGGCTTGCCAGCGAATCGCTCCCGGTCGCGTACGCCAACGTCCGTGGCGAAGATGACCGCATCGGCCGCATCGATGGCGGCTTGGGAGACGGACTCATTATTCGACGAACCTTGCGTTTCTACGGTCAGCGCTACGTCATCGCGTTCGGCCGCGGTCTGTGTGAGGGCGTCGGCCGCCATGTAGGTGTGGGCGATGCCGGTAGGGCAGGCGGTGATGGCCACGATGCGGGTGACGTTGTCCGAAGAATCCGCGGTAGTTGGGGTCGCGGCCGAGGACGAGCCGTTGGAGGCGGCGGAGGAGCCTGTACCGGCGGCACCAGCGGCGGGGGCAGCCGACTCGGTGGCCGGTTTCTTCTTTGGCTTTTCTGCGTTGACTACATCCAAGACAAGGCGAACGATTTCTTCCTTGGTGGGGGCGCTGCGCAGTGCCTCGAGGAAGTCTTTTCGGACAAGGGCGCGGGCTAGCTTGGACAAAATCTTTAGGTGAGCCTTGCCGCCACCGGCCGGAGCGGCGATGAGGAAGACCAACTGGGCGTCTCCATCAGGGCCGGAGAAATCTACACCGCGGCCTAGGCGGGCGAATGCGAGGGTTGGTTCGGTGACAGCCTCGGAACGGCAGTGCGGGATGGCAACACCGCCGGGTACGCCGGTGCCGGCTTTAGTCTCGCGGTCGATGGCAGGTTGGGCCAATCCGGCGACGTCGGTGGCTCGGCCGGTGTCGTGGACTAGCGTGGCTAGGTTGGTAATGACGGAGTCAACACTGTCGCCAAAGTCGGCGTCAAGGGCGACAAGTTCCGTAGTAATGAGTTCGGAAGCCATTTTGGGGCGCTCCTTAGGCTAGCGAGTTAACGGTGGTATTAGCGATATCTATTTCTTCAGGACGAGGAAATTGCGTGCCTTGCTTGGATGCAGCCGCGGTCCCGTAGGCCACGGATCGGGCAAGGCTTGCGGCCGGAGATTTACCAGCGGTGCGGCCGAGAAGGTATCCGGCGAGCGCTGCGTCTCCAGCACCTACGGTGGATTTCACGGTGGCTGGAGGGGGAGTGGCAGCCCATGCTCCTTCAGCCGTAACCAGTACGGCACCGGCGCCACCGAGGGTGACGAGCACTTCTGCGATGCCTCGCTTGACGACGTCGCGTGCCGCGCTAACCACTCCCGAATAGTCACCGCGGGCGGCTTGTGTTTCCAGCTCGCGGCCGTCGGTGCCGGTGAGTTGGCCGAGCTCTAGACCATTGGGCTTTATGAGATCGGGTGCCGAAGACTCGAGATTTTTCCCGATGGCCAGCATCGGAGCATCGGAGGTATCTACCGCGATGCGGGCCTGTGGTGCGGCTGCACGGACAGCGGAGATGAGCTCGCAATACCAATCGGTGTCCACGCCGCGCGGTAAGGAACCTGCCAGCACCACCCAGTCGGCCGCGAGGGCGCGGGCGGTGAGGGTGGAGGTAATGGCTTGGGCATCGGCGTCGGAAAGCACGGGGCCTGGGCCGTTGACCTTGGTGGTGGTGCCGTCGGGCTCGGTGATGGTGGTGTTGACGCGAATGGAGCCATCCATAGCAGTAGCCGAAGAAGGCAATCCGGCCGCGTGGATGAGATTCAGGAAGGAATCGGAGTCGTGGGACGGAAAAAGTGCCAGGGTTTGCTCGCCGGCTAGGTGCACGGCATGGGTGACGTTTACGCCCTTGCCGCCTGCAACCTGTGTGACCTCGCTGGCACGGTGGACACCACCGGAAGTTAAAGGCCCGCTGAGTACGAGGGTGGCGTCGATACTGGGATTGGGGGTCAGCGTGAGAATCAAGTTGTCCCTTTCACAGGTTATATATTGGGGCCGAACGCCGCTGGAGAGAACCTTTGGGAATGGCCCGCCCTTAATGTTGATTCTTGTCCGAATGTGTCCGAAAGTCAACAGAAAACTGTGGTATACATTGCTTTTCTATCCGTTTTGTGGTGTTCTGGAAGTCAATAACCGCTATCTTCGAAGGAAGTATGCTCATGGAAAACGCGTCTGAGTCCACAATCAAAGGCACCGGTGTCGTTGCCGGAGTCGCCTACGCCGAAGCCGTGTGGGTCCGCCCTCGCCCGGCCCTGCCTACCGAGGGAAGCATTGACCCAGAGCAAGCGAGTGAATCCGAGTACAACCGCTTTCTTGCGGCCGTAGATACGGTTGCTAATCGATTGGAGAAGCGCGCGGCAGCCGCAGAGGGCCAAGCGGCCGAGGTTCTCACTGCAACCGCCGGTATGGTCAAGGACCGTGGCTGGCACAAAACAGTGCGCAAGAATATCCGCACCGGTAGGAATGCGGAATTTGCCACTGTTGGCGCGACTGACAAGTTTGTCACCATGTTCGAAGCCGCTGGTGGCGTGATGGCCGAGCGCACGACCGACTTGAAGGACGTACGCGACCGCGTCATCGCTGAGCTACGTGGTGAGGATGAGCCAGGCCTCCCTTTGGTAGATGGCGAGGCCGTCTTGTTTGCAGATGATTTGGCCCCGGCCGATACCGCAACGCTAGATACCAAACACATTAAAGCCCTTGTTACGGAGCTCGGTGGCCCCACTAGCCATACGGCCATCATCGCGCGCCAATTGGACATTCCGTGCATCGTGGCGGTGGGCGCTTCGCTTGGCGACATTGAAAGCGGCACGCTGGTATTTGTCGATGGCGCAGTAGGAACCGTGACTTGTGGTGCTGATGCGGAGACCTCCACCAAGGCCGTTGCTGAATACCGTGAGCGTGCAGCACGCGTTGCTCAGTGGCGCGGACCAGCTAAGACCAAGGACGGTCACAGCGTGCAGCTGCTGGCAAATGTTGCTGATGGCAATGCCGCCCGCATCGCTTCGGAGTCTCAGGCAGAAGGCATCGGCCTGTATCGCACGGAGTTGTCCTTCCTTTCGGCCAGCGAAGAGCCGAGCGTGGAGGAACAAGCAAAGATCTACGGAAAGGTTTTCAAGGCCTTCCCCGAATCCAAGGTTGTTGTGCGCACATTGGACGCAGGCTCCGATAAGCCAATTTCTTATGCCACGCTAAGCTCTGAGGAAAACCCGGCATTGGGCGTTCGCGGTCTGCGTATCGCGCGCGATAATGAAGCTTTGCTGACCCGGCAGCTTGATGCAATTGCGCAGGCTGCCGAAGCCCGTGATGATAAAGCCTCTACGTGGGTGATGGCTCCCATGGTTGCCACTTCTACCGAAGCGCAGTGGTTTGCCAACTTGTGTCGTGAACGCGGCCTGACTGCTGGCGCCATGATTGAGGTTCCCGCCGCAGCGCTTATGGCGGATAAAATCATGCCGCACCTCGACTTCGTATCCATCGGCACCAATGACCTGACTCAGTACACGATGGCTGCAGACCGTCTGTCCCCGCAGTTGGCCTACCTGACCGACCCGTGGCAGCCGGCCGTGCTGCGACTTATCCAGCACACCTGCATTGTGGGCCAGGCCAATAACGTTGCGGTAGGCGTATGCGGAGAAGCAGCGGCCGACCCCATGCTGGCCTGCGTGCTTACGGGCTTGGGCGTGAATTCGCTGTCCGCAGCGTCTACTGCAGTAGCAGGCGTAGGCGCACAGTTGGCAGAAATTACCTTGGAACAGTGCCAACAGCTCGCTGAGGTGGCATTGGATGCGGAAAGCCCTGATGCCGCCCGTACTGCAGTGGTAGAAACCATGGCATCCTTCGCCTAGCTTGAGGCGAAGGAGCGGGATTTATTCGCTGGCGAGTACGACTTCAATTTCGTGCTCGCGCAGCGCCTCCACAAAGGAATCGGGGGCTGCGGCGTCAGTGATGACGACATCGATATCAGCGGCGGGGGCGAAGCTTACCAAGTAGTCATTGCCCAGTTTGCTGGAATCGCACATCACTACGACCTTGTGGGCGTTGGTGACAAAGGCAGACTTGATGGCTGCTTCTTGGGGATCGGCCGTGGAAAGCCCGTGATCCAGGGTCAGGGCATTGGTTCCGATGAAGGCGACGTCGGCGCGCATGAGCGCTAGCGTGCGCAGGGCGGTGTCGCCGACGACAGCTTGGGTGATCGCGCGAACCGTGCCGCCAAGCAGCTGGACGTCCGGTACTCCGCTGCCTGCTAAGGACAAGGCGATGGGCAGACTATTGGAGACGATGTTGAACTGGCCTTGGGGGTATTGCTGTCCTATCAGCTCAGCAAATGCATTAATCGTAGTTCCCGCGTCGAGGAAAATGCTGCCGCCGCCGTGGGGAAGAAAATCCAGCGCAGCTCGGGCGATGGCGGCTTTCGCGCCGGAGGCGGAACGCTGCCGGGTGTCTAGGGTAAGTTCCGCAGTTTGAAAGGACTGGGATGCTACCGCGCCGCCATGCACGCGATGGACGACGCCCTCTCTATCCAGCACCGCTAGATCGCGTCGAATGGTTTCGGCCGTGACTTCGAAGCGCTCGGATAGCTCAGTGACGTTGACGCGACCTTCAACGGCGGTGAGAGACGCTATCTGGCGGCGCCGCTCTTCTGCGTACATTATTCCTCCTTGGACTTAAGCACACCGCGGGGAGTAGCGGGGGTAAAAATTCCCGGATTTTGTGGATAGGAAAGTCCCGCGATGTTGTTTTTCTTAGTCCATTGTCTCAAAAATCGGGAATAACCGGACTAAAGCAAAAATTTGCACAGCTATCGCCGTGCCGCGAAGTATGAAAATAGCTGGTCAAGACAAAAAGTGGGAAAGTGGGATTTTCGTCTCCTTTGCTGTCTGGGTCCAAAATGGCGCCAAAATGGGGGTGGCTGGCGGAGAGGCTATATTAATGAGAAATGCGCACAAATAAGCCCCGCACGGCCTGGGGCGGCCGTTGCGGGGCGGAGTGAGGCTGGGTGAGTGTTTAAAGTTTGCGGAACACGGATACAACCTTGCCCATAATTTCTGCATCATCGCCATTAATGGGCGAGTAAGCATCGTTGTGGGGAAGTAGCCATACGCCCGAGGAATCGCGGTGGAATTCCTTAACGGTGGCCTCGGAACCGTCCAGCAGCGCTGCGACAAATTCGCCTTCCTCAGCAACTGACTGGGAGCGAATAATCACCCAGTCACCGTCGAGAATCCCTGCATCCTTCATTGAATCGCCGACTACCTGCAGCATATATAGGTCGCCGCTGCCGACAACCTCGTCAGGCATGGGGAAGTACGTGTCGACGTTTTCCTCAGCGGTAATGGGTGCTCCCGCAGCGATGCGACCGACCACAGGAATATAAGACACAGCGCCTGCGTCCTCGGGAACCTGCTGTTCGGGCTTAGCGGGCTTGCGGCCAGGCTTCTTGGTGCCTTCGTCTGTGTTGAGATGGCGAACATCTACGGCACGCGGCTTATTTGGGTCGCGCCGGAGAAATCCCTTTTCTTCCAATTGCTTCAGCTGATAGGCAACTGAGGATGTGGACTGCAGGCCTGCTGCATCGCCGATTTCGCGAATGCTTGGTGGGTAGCCACGCAGCATGACGGCGTCACTAATGACATTGAGGATTCGTCGTTGACGGTCGGATAGGGATGCGTAATCGGTCTTCTCGGCGGACTTTTTTGGCTTGCGGCCCATTGCTGGCTCCTACGTAGGGTCGGGTGACTTCGTTGTCGGTCTATTAGTGGGCGGATTTAGAGTGCCACAAGTCATTTGTAGCACGAAAAGTACAGATGTTCGAGATTTGTGTCCACGGGTGGACAAGTATTCGAAGCGGTGCTATAAATCGAACGTACCAACTAAATCGAACATTATGGCGACTGTTTCAAATTAAGTGTCCAGTGGGATGCCTATGGTGAGTTCGGTCGTCGAAAGGAAAAACATGTCTCTACTTATTAATTCTCGAAATGACCTGGCAAAGCGTAATTCTGCAGACGTTCTAGTGGTTTCTCCCGCATCTGTATGGGACGTGGATCGATATGCCCCTCGCGCGGCGCGAGGGAGCGGTGATTCGCGGTATGTTCGAACTCTCCGCGTAGAAGATCGAACGACATATCGTTCGAATCGAGTGAAATCTGGCGGGGGCGACGGTCTTTCACAGAGAGCTCAACGTAGCGCGGTGAAGTCGAACACAGGTAACTACGTTTTAGGTGGCGTGTTTGGAATCGCGGTCTTTTTGGGCACGCTCCTAGGCGGATTGGCAGGGGCGGAAGGAAGTAGTGCACCGCAACCGCCGACCTCAGACATTCAACAGGTCGAGGCTGCTGTAGTGCATTAGTGAGGCGGTGGCCTTATGCTCGGTAGTTGGGCGGACTGCTGGGCGAGTAAACTACTGGGGTAACAACGTCAGTGAAAGGACCTCTGTGTATTGCCCCTTCTGCCATAATGAGCAATCCCGTGTCATTGACTCCCGCGTCGTCGATGCTGGAGCGTCGATTCGGCGCCGGCGTGAGTGTGCTTCGTGTAAGGGGCGTTTTACCACGGTCGAAAAGGCCGTGTTGTTGGTGGTCAAGCGGAACGGACTCGCGGAACCTTTTAGTCGAGATAAACTGATTCGCGGCGTACGGCGCGCCTGTCAGGGGCGAGATGTGGGTGACGATGCCCTGAAAAAACTGGCGCAAGAAGTGGAAGAGACCGTACGCGGGCATGGTTCCTCTCAGGTCAACGCGAATGAGATTGGCCTGGCCATCTTGGAACCGCTTCGCGATCTTGATGAGGTGGCTTATCTGCGCTTTGCCTCGGTCTACAAGTCCTTTGAAAGCGCTGATGATTTCGAATCTGAAATTCGTCTCATGCGTAGGCGCGACCGAGAGGATTTCTAGCGCAGTTTGTCAACGGCCTTCTGGATGCGGCGGAGCGACACGGCGTGAGCTGTGCCGAGGCGTTGGGCGAATAGTGAAACGCGAAGTTCCTCCACCATCCAGCGAATGTCCTTGACTTCGCGCGTCTTTTCGCGGCCAGGTGGTAGGCTGCGCAGCCGGTTGGCTAGGTAGGCCTTGGCGTTATCGACCTCGGCCTGGCGGTCCGCGTCGCGGTCAGGGTCAAGGTTCATGTCCTCTAAGCGAATGCGCATGGCTTGGATATAGCGCGGTAGATGACGCAGGTGGGACATGCCATGGATTGTGATGGCATTACGGGGTAGGAGGAACTCCAATTGCTCTCGCATGTCATCGATGGCCGCACCGTCCCAGTGGGCGAGTTCGGCTTGCAGGTTGGAATACTCGGCGAGTCCTGGGGCGATAGCCACCACCGCTTGACGCACACGGCCCGGAACCTGGGGCTTGATGGTGTCTTTGAGCTTCTGGAAAGCGGAAGGAGTGCGGACGGGTCCGCCGGCCTCTAGCATCAGGTCGCGTATGGCAGCGACGCGGGCGTCGTTGACCAGGCCATCGGCGCCGCCGTGGGGATAGGAGTCGACGGCGACGCGTTGTTGCAGCGGCAGGCCCTTGACCATTTGTGCAGTATTGACCGCAATGTCGCGCATAAGCAGGGTAAGGGTGGTGGTAACCATAGCGGCATCGGCTGCGGCCTTGGTGGGATGTACCTTGAGTTCAACGCCGTCCTTTGTGGCGACGAGGGCGGGGTAAGCCGTGACTTCGTGGTCGTCGACGTTGGTGGTAACCGTGTCATCGATGGCACCTAGAGTATCGTCGGTCCACTCGCTGACAGCGGTGGACTCAGCGGTGCGAGAGACACGGGACACAGAGGATTTGATATGCCCGGACTGGCGGCGGATAAGCGCTGCGAGGTCGCGGTCGGAGTCGACGATCTTGCCGCGCTTGTCGATGGCACCGTAGTTCATCCTCAGGTGCATCGGCAGCTTGCCGGGCTGGAAATCGGTGGCGTTGATGCCTTGGCCGCCGAGTTCATGGAGGACGTCGGCAAGCTGCTGGGTGATGGTGCCTTCATAAGGGACGAGGCGGTCGATGGCGCGCTCAGCGAATTCGGGTGCGGGAACAACAGTGCGGCGCAGGGCCTTGGGCAGGCTGCGGATGAGTTCGGTTACGAGCTCGAGACGCAGGCCGGGTACGAGCCAATCGAAGCCTTCGGTATCTAAGCCGGCGAGCATGGGGATGGGTACCATCACGGTAACGCCATCGAGTGGATCGCCGGGTTCAAATTTATAGGTTAGTTCGTAGTCGATGGAACCCTTTCTCCAGTGGTCGGGGAAGGAGTCTTCGGTGACCTCGTGGGAGTCATCGATGAGCTTTGTCGGATCAAAATCCAGCAATTCAGGGTTGCGACGGCGTTCTTTTTTCCACCACGAGTCGAAATGACGGCCGGTTGTTACATTTGCTGGGATGCGCTGGTCATAAAAGTCGAAGAGGGTGTCTTCGTCTACGATGAGGCCGCGGCGGCGGGCTTTTTCTTCGTATGCGGCGGCGTCGTCAAGCGCTTGGGCATTGGTTTTGAAGAAGGCGTGGTGGGTATTCCAGTCGCCGGCAACGAGCGCGTTGCGGATGAACATATCGCGCGCGGCGGTGGGATCGACGCGGTGGTAGGGCACGGTGCGGTCGGCCACAATGGGTACACCGTAGAGTGTGGACTTCTGGTGAGCGATGGCGGCGGCGCGTTTGCGGGACCAGGTGGGCTCGGAATAGTTGTGCTTGAGCAGGTCTGCGCCCAGCTTTTCTACCCAGGCGGGATCGATGGTGGCGACGTCGCGTGCCCAGAGGCGGGAAGTTTCCACCAGCTCGGCGGCCATGAGGAACTCCGGCGGCTTTTTGGCCAAGGCGGAGCCAGGAAATACCAGGAATCGGGTGTTGCGCGCGCCTTGGAATTCTTTGGAGTTGCCATCGCGGGCGCCGATATTGGACAGCAAGCCTGACAGGAGGGACATGTGGATATCATCGGCGCGGCGCTCGGTACCTTCCTGGTATGTCCAGCCCAGCTGCTTGGCGACGTCCTTGAGCTGGCGCACCAGGTCGAACCACTCGCGAATGCGCATGTAATGGAGAAACTCCTGCTTCATGCGTTTGCGGAATTTATTGCCGGATTGCTCGTTGCGGGTTTGTTTAATGTAATCCCAGAGCTTAAGCATGGACAAGAAATCCGAGGACTTGTCCTTGAAGCGGGCGTGGGCTTGGTCGGCCTGGGCCTGGAAATCAAGGGGGCGTTCGCGAACGTCCTGGATGGTCATGGCGGCGACGATGACCATGACATCATCGAGGCATCCGTTGGTATTGGCCTCAATGAGCATGCGTGCCATACGGGGATCTAGCGGGATGCGCGCTAGGTCGCGGCCAGTGGCGGTCAGCGTGGGCTTATCCTGCTTGTCGTGGAGAGCGCCGAGCTCGTGCAGGAGGTTAAGGCCATCGCGGATGGCCTTGTGCTCGGGCGGTTGGATGAACGGGAATTGTTCGATGTCGCCTAGCTTGAGCGAGACCATCTGCAAGATGACGCTGGCGAGGTTGGTGCGCAGAATTTCTGGGTCGGTGAATTCGGAGCGGCTTTCAAAGTCCTGTTCGCTATAGAGGCGAATGGCGATGCCATCGGCAACGCGGCCGCAGCGGCCGGAGCGCTGGTTGGCGGAGGCCTGCGAGATAGGCTCGATAGGCAGGCGCTGGACTTTGGTGCGCGTGGAATAGCGCGAGATACGGGCGGTGCCGGTATCAACCACATAGCGGATGCCGGGCACAGTAAGCGAGGTTTCTGCAATATTCGTGGCCAGCACGATGCGGCGGCCACGGTGTTCGCTGAAAACGCGATGCTGTTCTTGATTAGATAAGCGGCCAAAGAGGGGAGTGACCTCGACGTTTTTCCACTTCTTGCCTTCGATGGCCTCCATGGCATCGCGGATATCGCGTTCGCCAGGGAAGAAGCAAAGGATATCGCCGTCGCCTTCGTGCATCAGCTCTTCGATTGCCTCGGTCAAACCGTCGAGCGGGTCTTGGTCCACCACCTTTCCGCCGGCCTCGAACTCGAGGGGCCGGTAACGGATTTCTACCGGGTAGGTGCGGCCGGAGACCTCGATAATGGGGGCAGGGTTTCCGTCGGCGTCGGCAAAATGGGCAGCGAAGCTTTCCGGATCGATGGTTGCGGAGGTAATGATGACCTTGAGATCGGGGCGCTTGGGCAAAAGACGCTTGAGATAGCCCAATAAAAAGTCGATGTTGAGGGAGCGCTCGTGGGCCTCATCGATGATGATGGTGTCGTACTTGTTGAGGAAGCGGTCACGCTGCATCTCGGCGAGTAGGATGCCATCGGTCATGAGTTTCACCGCGGTGGTCTCAGAGACGCGATCATCAAAGCGGATGGCGTAGCCGACGGATTCGCCAATCTTTTGGTCCAGTTCTGAGGCGATGCGTTCGGCCACGGTGCGTGCTGCAATGCGGCGTGGCTGGGTATGTCCGATTAGTCCGCGGCGGCCGCGGCCCAGATCAAGACAGATTTTTGGGATCTGTGTGGTCTTACCGGAGCCGGTCTCGCCGGCAATGATGACTACCTGGTTATCCCGGATGGCCTCGGCAATGTCGTCTCTACGGGCTGTGACGGGGAGGGCGTCGGGGTAGGTGATGGTGGGGACGGCGGCGTCGGTAAGCGCGACGCGCTCAGCCGCAGCGTGGATTTCAGCGCCGATTTCTTGGAGCGCTTTCGGGGCACGGGCCTTTTTCAGGCGGCGGCGGAAGGAGCGGGCTTCGGCCAAGGTGACATTTTCGAGTGCGGCGAAAAGCTCGTCGCGGGAAGGGGTTTCATTCATAGTCATGACTAGGCACAGAGTTTACCTGCCCGCCTGAAATGAGGAAAAGTTGTTAAAGTGAAAATACTTATCCATGCACTGATTCGCATTCCTTAAGGAGGAACCCCGGTTATGACGAACCCGTATTCGGGTGGAAATGATGATTTTCCGCGCTACGAACCGACCGATCACCCCGAGGACCGACCAAACTACGGACAGCTTCCGTCCTATGGCGGAAGCCATGAAGAAAACACCCAGGGCTATGTGGGCTACCAAGCAGGCCAGCGCCCATATACCGGCAAGGTCTCTGCCGTAGACGCCGTTTCTTGGGCGTTTAGGACCGTCTTTAGCAATTGGAAGCTGTGGATTTTGGGATCTCTAGCGCTTTTTGCGCTAGGCATTGTTTTTGTTGTTATTGCAGCTGGCATCAATGCTGCGGGCGACTCCGGCGCGGGTCAGGCAACCGCAGGCTCTTTGGTCTCTCAACTCATTTCGACTGTCCTAAGCCTTGTTTTGTCGCTGGTAGTTATGCGCCTGGCGCTTTTCCAGATTGATGACTCTCGCACCGGTTGGGGCTACCTGTTTAAGAACGTGCGTTGGTGGCAGCCGCTGGTCATCATGCTCGTCATCGGGGCGGTGTCGATGTTCATTGTATTCTCTGTAGTAGGTGGAACCGTCACTGGGCTGCTTGGTGACGCCGAGAATCTCACGGAGGAAGAAGCAGTTGCGGCAGTATTAAGCGTCATGGGCATCATGGGCGTACTTTTGGTGATTAGTTTCTTTATTCAACCACTTTTCTCACTGATGCAGTGGTTTGCGGCTGACGGCGATGGCGTTGGCGAAGCAGTAAAGAATGGCTTTAAGGCAGGCAAGGACAACTATGGCCAGATGTTGCTGCTTGCCATTTTGAACTTTTTCATCATTGTTGCCGGCTTCTTGCTTTTGGGCATCGGCCTTATCGTGGCGTATCCGGTTACGCTCTTGGCACAGGCGCACATGTTCCGCCAGTGCGCGGGGCGCAATACTCTCCCGCAGGCGTAGCGCACCACAGTTAAAGGCCACCGTTCCAGTTAGGGGCGGTGGCCTTTGGTGTGCTTGGCGACGCCCCCGTGGGGCTTGCCGTGAACGATTACTGCCGGGAGCGCTCAATCGCCTTGTTATAGGCGGCGGTGATGAGCGTGCCGAATTCGCGGAATTCCTCGGCGCGGGCAGCGGAGGAGCGGAATACGAGGCCGACCTCGCGTTCGGCTGTGACGTCGGGGGCGAAGTGGGCTACGGCTACATCCTTGCCGTGGCATTCGGTTGCCAGGGCGGATTCTGGGACGAGGGTGCAGCCCAGCCCGCCCATGACCAGCTGCATGATGGTGGTCAGGGAGGAGGCGCGGGTGACCGAATTGGTGGCCTCGGCCGGGTTGATATTGGCGTGGCGGCAAAGGTCGACTACCTGGTCGCGCAAGCAGTGGCCGTCGTCAAGCAGCAGCAAATCCAGGTCCTTGAGTTCCGCAAGCTCGACGTCCTCACGGCCGGCGATGGGGTGATCGGGCGGGCAGACAATGGAGAATTTCTCGGTGTAGAGCGGGCTATCGACCATGCCGGTGGCCTCGGAAGGAAGGGCCATGATGGCTAGGTCCAGGTTGCCGTTGCGCAGGCGGGTGATGAGGTGTTGGGTTTGCTCCTCGACGAAGCGCGGCTGGAGATCCGGGTAGGCCTCGGCAAGCATGGAGAGCAGATCGGGGAGGATGTAGGGGGCGATGGTGGGGATAACGCCGATCGTTAGTGGGCCGGCAAGGGTGCCGTTGGCGCCGCGAGCGTGGGCGAGGAAGGTATCGGCTGCTTCAAGCGTTGCCTTGGCGTAGGGGAGGAGGGTCTCACCAGCCGAGGTGACGATGACCTTGCGGGTGGAGCGCTCAATAAGCTGCAGGCCCAAGCCCTGCTCGAGGGCAACGAGGCCCTGGGAGAGGGAGGGCTGGGAAATTTCGAGCTTGGCGGCTGCGGTACCAAAGTGCTTGTTTTCCGCAACGGTGACGAAGGTACGCAGCTGAGCAAGTGTAGGGCGATACTCTTTATTATGCATGCCTATCACTCTAACACTCACCTATAGGATTTGCTATTGACGCGAGCCGAAAAGATGGTATAACTGATCGTGTTGGGCCGGACACGGTCCGGCCCCGCTGCTTGTACGCCAAGCGGCAGGAAACTTAGAGGAAAAGCCTTTGCTAAAGGAGTTGAAGACTATGCCTATTTTGACCGTCGGCGAGAAGTTCCCAGAGTTCAACCTCACTGCCCTGACCGGTGGCGATCTGCACGACGTCAACGCTAACCAGCCGGAGGACTACTTCGAGCAGGTATCCCTGGACAAGTACGAGGGCAAGTGGAAGGTCGTCTTCTTCTACCCGAAGGACTTCACCTTCGTCTGCCCGACCGAGATCGCTGCCTTTGGCAAGCTGGACGAGGAGTTCCAGGACCGCGATACCCAGATCCTCGGCGGCTCCACCGATAACGAGTTCGCTCACTTCAACTGGCGCGCAACCCACCCGGAGCTGAAGGAAGTTCCATTCCCAATGTTCTCTGACGTGCGCCACGACCTCATCCGCGCACTGGGCGTAGAAAACGCTGATGGTGTTGCTGACCGCGCTACCTTCATCATCGACCCGGATGGTGTTATCCAGTTCGTCTCCGTTACCCCGGATGCTGTCGGCCGAAACGTAGACGAGGTTCTGCGCGTGCTCGACGCCCTGCAGTCCGAAGAGGTCTGCGCTTGCAACTGGGAGAAGAACGACCCCACCAAGAACATCAACAAGATGGACGTCGTTCAGTCCGCGCTCTAAATCTCACTGAGATGCAGGTTAACCCCGCTTTCGTGGCGGGGTTTCCTTTTAAATCCAGCGCAGTAAATTCCTATCAAAACCTAAAAGGAGAAAAGCTATGTCTATTGATAATCTGAAGTCTGCACTGCCGGAGTACGCCAAGGACCAGAAGCTCAACCTCGGTGCGCTGACCCGTTCCAAGGACTTGGACGAAGAGCAGCTGTGGGGCTGCCTGCTGGCATCGGCCGCAGCAACCCGCAATGACACCGTGCTGGCAGAAATCGCTGAGGAAGCAAAAGAGCACCTCTCCGAGGAGGCTATCGAGGCAGCCTACGGCGCAGCCACCGTCATGGCGATGAATAACGTTGCTTACCGCGCCAAGGGCTGGTTGGGCGATGACTACGCACAGGTAAAGTTTGGCCTGCGCATGAACATCATCTCCAAGCCAGGCGTGGACAAGGCCAACTTCGAGCTGTGGAATACCGCAGTCTCCGCCATCAATGGCTGCGAGCACTGCCTGGGTGCTCACGCTCACGAGCTCAACGAGGCTGGTCTGAGCAAGGAGCAGGTCTGGGAGGCCGTCAAGGTCGCTGCCGTGGTTCAGGCTGTGGCACAGGCTGTCCAGATTGAGGCCGCACGCTAAAATAGCCGGCCTTTAGCCGCCCTCGCGCTTGCCGACGTCCCCCTCACTCGGGGCGTGGCAGCTAGGGCGGCTTTGTCGTTTTGGCTGGCTAGTACTCCACGCGCAGGTCCGACAGTCGGACTTCGCCAGCCTCATCGGAGGCATCGAGATCTACCGTAGCGACGAACTGGTAGGCGTGGTCGCCGTCTGGGTCCTTGATGATCTGGCGCACGGACCACGCACGCGAGTCAGTATCGCCTAGGCGGAAAAACTCCGGGCCGCGGGCCTCGGGGCCGGAATCGATGTCATCATACTCATCGAAGTAATCATCTAGGATAGCGCCGAAGCCCGGCACCTCGTCCAGGTAATCGAGCAGCTCCGCCAAGCGGTCTTCTTTTTCTAGCGCGAAAAGCTGCACCAAACGGAACATGTAATTGCGCACCATAATGGTAAAGGCGCGGCGATTGGCCGTAAGAGCGGTGGGGTCCTCCACGCCGAAGGCAAGCTCGCGGTCCACAGTGTCTTGGTCGATGGGGGAGTCTTCGCCGGCCATCTGCGCCCATTCGTCGACAAGCGAGGAATCCACCTGGCGGATAAGCTCACCCAGCCAGATGACGATGTCCTCGAGCTCCGGGGTGTTGTACTCATCGGGGATGGATTGCTTGAGGGTACGCCAGGCATCGGTCAAGTAACGCAAAATCACGCCCTCGGAGCGGGCTAAGCCGTAGGTGGCCACCAAGTCCGAGAAGGTCATTGCATTTTCGAGCATGTCCCGGACTACGGACTTGGGGCGCAACTCAAATTCCTTGACCCAGGCATTAGTCTCCGCAAAAGTATCGTAGGCCTGCTCCAAAAGCTCCTCGAGCGGTTTGGGCCAGGTGATATCCTCCACGATATTCATACGATCGGTGTAGTCCACTCCATCCGCCTTCAGCGCGGCAATTTCCTCGCCACGGCGCTGTTTCTGCTGGGCGATGAGCACCTGACGCGGGTCATCCAGGATGGACTCGAATACGGAAATAACGTCCAAGTTATAAGTGTCCGCCTCCGGATCCAGCAGCGAGAGCGCGGCTAGGGCGAATGGTCCCAGCGGTTGGTTAAGCGCGAAATCGCGGGGGAGTTCTCGCACCAAATGATAGGGTCGGCCGTAGATATCCAAGCCCTTGGTGGATTTTTGCACTACGCCAGAATCCACCAGCCCGCGGAAAAGGTCGAGGGCTGTGAGAATGTCCTTATTCTGCTTGCTGCGATTATCGTGATTGTCCCGCAGCAGATGGCGCATGTGTTCATAGCCGTTGCCATGCCGCGCCAATACATTAAGCAGCATCGAGTTAGAGACGCGGAATTGAGACGTCAGCTGCTCAGGCTCAGCCTCAGTAAGGCGCGCAAAGGTCTTTTCGGACCACGAAACCTCGCCCTCTCGAGCGGACTTTTTCTTTAGCTTCTTCAAGCGCTTGGGGTCATCACCGATGCGGCGGCGTTCCTTAGCGTTTTCGATCTCGTGCTCGGGGGCCTCGACCACCACGGTGCCCTCGGTGTCATAGCCGGCGCGGCCGGCACGCCCAGCAATCTGGTGGAATTCGCGCGACTTGAGGATGCGTTGGCGCTGTCCATCGAACTTAGCCAGCCCCGTCATCAGTACGGTACGGATGGGCACGTTAATGCCCACCCCCAGGGTATCGGTGCCGCAAATGACCTTAAGCAGACCCTTTTGTGCCAGGCGCTCTACTAAACGGCGGTATTTGGGCAGCATGCCCGCGTGGTGGATGCCGATGCCCTTGCGCAGCAGCTTGGATAAATCCTTGCCAAAGGCAGTGGTGAAGCGGAACCCACCGATTTCCTGGGCAATCGCTTCCTTTTCTTCCTTAGTGATGATCCCCGAAAGAGAGGTGAGCGCCTGGGCGCGCTCGGCCGCTTCACGCTGCGAGAAGTGCACCACGTAGATGGGGGCCTTCTTATCGGCCAAGAGCTCTTCGATGGTCTCGTGTACCGCACTAAAGACATAGGAAAAATCCAGCGGCACGGGGCGCGTGGTACCAGCAACCAGGTCGGTAGCGCGGCCGGTACGACGGCTAAGGTCTTCTTCCAACCATGTGGTATCGCCCAGGGTGGCGGACATAAGCAAGAACTGCGCGTTGGACAATTCCAGCAGCGGCACCTGCCAGGCCCAGCCGCGGTCCGGTTCGGAGTAGTAGTGGAACTCGTCCATCACCACCTGGTCGATATTGGCCTCGGCGCCATCGCGAAGCGCAATATTAGCCACAATCTCAGCCGTAGCGGCGATGATGGGGGCATTGCCGTTGACGGTGGCGTCACCAGTCATCATGCCCACATTTTCCGCGCCAAAGATATCGCAGAGAGCAAAGAACTTCTCACTTACTAGAGCCTTGATGGGTGCCGTATAAAAACTGCGCTGGCCACGGGCCAAGGCGATAAAGTGTGCGGCATTGGCCACCATGGACTTTCCGGAGCCAGTCGGGGTAGCGAGGATGACATTATCGCCGGCCAAGATCCCCAGCGAGGCCTCCTCCTGCGCTGGATACAAATTAATGCCCCGGCCGGTGGTCCACGAGGTAAAGGTATCCCAGATCGCCTCATCTACGAGGGACTCGGGCACTTCCGATAAATCTGGCAGCAGCTGAGATAAGTTCACCCCCACCACCTTAGCGGTGATGAGGGTGGGTTAGTTAGATATCGTCACCTAAGTCGCCATCGCCCTGAGCGGAATCTGGATCATCCTTGCCTCTATCGGCTTGAGGGTCCTCGCCATCGGCGGAATCTTCGCGTTCATCTATGTCAGAGTTAATGATCTGCTGGCTTTCTTCCTTATCCAAAGAAGCCAAGAAGGCTTGGAACTCCTCGCTGATTTCCTCGCCGGTAGGCACAGCTTCCTCGCCGGGCATGATAGCCTGCGGGTGTTCCTTGCGGTAGCGCTCCATATAGGCGTCATACTGCTGCTCGAGTTGCTGAACCACGCTTTCTATCTCATCCGAGCCACCAACTTGTTCTTCCAGTTGGTTTTCTACGCGGGAAATATCAGCCTCGATGCTGCCCAAAGGAATATTGAGGTGCGCGGCCCGAGCTACCGAATCCAATAACTGGAACGTGGCTTGCGGGTAGGGCGAAGCCGCAAGATAATGCGGCACGTGGACGGTATATCCGGCTACGGTGCGCTGCTTATCCGCCAGTGCTTTTTCCAGATACAGTGCAGCAGAGCCGGGGACCATCATGGTGGAATCCATCGACAACATATGCTCAGTCAGACGGGAGGAAGTGCCATGCGCCGTGACCACCGTGGGGCGGGTGTGTGGAACTGGCATAGGTGCGGCATAGAGCATGATGGTGTCATTGATATTGAACTTTTCCACCAGCTTGACCACAGCAGTGGTAAAAGCCTCCCAGCGCATGTCGGGCTCTGGGCCAGACAGCAGTAGGAAGGTTTTGCCGGAATTATCGCGCAGGACCTTGATACCCAGGTCCATCGATTCAATTTCTAGCGCCCGATCCTTATCGATGGTGACGGCTGGCCGGCGCGAGCGGTAATCAATCAGCTCATCAGAGTTAAACGAGGCCAGTTGGCGGCCTTCCAAAGCTGCCTTCAAATGGTCCGCACTAGCCTCGATGGCCTGGCCGGCGTCTGCATAGCCGTGCATGGCAACAATCATGGTGGGGCCTTGTCCGTCACCGGAATCATCCCTAATCACCGGGGCTGGATACTCCAGCTCATACATGCGGCGATCTTCTTCGTGCATGTTGTGTTACCTCCTTGCTTTCTTACCTACCCCAACGCCGCAGGCGGGCTCAGTATTCCCGCGCGCACTGGGAGGTTAAATAACTGATTGTGCCCCAAATCGCCGCACATTGCCAGCGCAATCCCGGGCGGGGTGTGGACAAGCCGCCTGCCGACGCCCCCTCACCCCGCCTATCCCCAGATTCTTACCACTTCTCGATGCTTGTCCTATACATGGTTGCGCGCGTGGCTGAAGCTGGGGCTATGCACATCTCAACACCAACTCAGCCCATTCGTACGCCCGGCGATATCCTCGCCAATATCCCAGGAATTCTCGGATTCTTCCCCTCCGAATCAGTCATCCTCATCTCCATCCAGCCCAGCCCACGCGGATACAGTATGGGGCCGGTAGCCCGCCTCAATCTGAACGATGTCCCTGCCGCCTTGCAAGAAGTGATGGATGCATTTCACTGCGGCAACCCCGAAAGCATCTTTGGTTTCGTTCTCTCTCAACGCCAAGAAGAAGATCTATGGGATATCATGCACTCCCTCTACCGCTTTCAGGATCGCTCTGGTGTGGGCATTGACGCCTGTTGGCTGGCCGAAGAGCTATCTACTGATACCGCCTACGACCTCATTTTTGGCCACGCGTCCGAGGACGGCGAGGGCCCGCTGCAGAATTGGATGGAAGGAACCATTCCCGCCATATCGACGAGCCACTCCATGCGTGAGTGCGTGAATAATGGCATGCTTCCTGAACTCAGCCGCAATGACTTGGTTCAGCGTTTTAAGGACCACAACCCATACTTTGGGAAAGAAGAAATTAGCGCAATGGAGCGATGCTGCAGAGAAATCGCCCGCCAACTGCGCGCCGGGCGCGGTTACCAAACTTCAGATCCAGTGCAGGTGGTCAAGCGCCTTATCGCTGATGTCCGCTTCGTGCTCAGTGAGGTGGAATCGCTGGAGGAGACTTTGGAAAATGAGGAATTGCTGTGTGCAGCAGCCATGTGGATGTCTACCACGTGGACCCGTGACCTGGTCATCACAGAGCTGGTGTCTGCGCCGCGGGAAGCAGGGGACCTCCTCCTAGCGGTGGCACGTACATTCCAGGGGTCCATCCGCTATAACGCCCTAGCCTTATACGCAGCTAGCCAGGTATCCCATGAATTCGGAATTTATGCGGGTCCGGCGCTTTCTGTACTAGTAGAAGAGGCGCCCCATCATAATTTGGGGCGCCTCATAGCGCAGGGGTATCGCAGCGGCATGGGAAGGCGGTTGGTCACGAGCCTCTGCCATGGCTGTGAGCTAGCCCGCGACGCGGCGGGGCTTGGCGCCGATGCCCCGCAAAGTAGCTTCGGAGGCTAGGCCCGCTTCGCTGAATGTGCCTTATCGCCTAGCTGGCGGGTGAAATTCCATGCATCGGTAACGATCGTTTCCAGATCCGTGCGGGTGGGGTTCCATCCGAGCTCCCGCTTGATCTTCTCTGAGGAAGCGATGAGGGTGGCGGGGTCGCCTGCGCGGCGCGGAGCCACCTCAGCAGGAATGTCGTGGCCGGTGACCTTGCGGCACATCTCAATGACCTGCTTGACGGAGTAGCCATCACCAGAACCCAGGTTGTAAATGCGGTGACTACCAGATTCATTGGATTCGAGAGCAAGCACATGGGCATCGGCCAGATCACGGATATGGATATAGTCACGCACTGGGGTGCCGTCTGCGGTATCCCAGTCATCACCGAACATGAAGATCTTATCGCGGTGGCCCAAGGCCACCTGCAACACGATGGGGATGAGGTGGGTTTCTACCTCGCGGTTCTCACCGATGTTTCTGTAGGCTCCAGCCACATTGAAGTAGCGCAGGGAGGTCGCCCCCAATCCATAGGCGTGGGCGAAAGAGGTGATCATGTAGTCGATGGCAAGCTTGGTTGCACCATAGGGATTGGTGGGCTGGGTTGGCATATCCTCTGTAATCGGCACTTGGTCCGGCTCACCGTAGGTTGCAGCGGTGGAGGAGAAGACGAGATTTTTGACCTCGTTATCCCGCATGGCATTGAGCAGCGTCAGGGTAGTAACGACATTGTGCTGCCAATACTCATCGGGCTTTTCCACGGATTCGCCCACCAACGAGCGCGCCGCGAAGTGGATGACACCCTCGAAACCACCTTCTCCCAGGACCTCGGCGGCCTTATCCGCCACGTCGCCCTCGACGACGCGGGCTGTTTCTGGAACGGCTTCGCGGTTTCCGGTGGAGAAATTGTCAATGATGGTTACATCATGGCCTTGTTCGACCAATACAGCGGCGCACACGCTGCCGACATAGCCGGCGCCACCGGTGACAAGAAGTTTCATGGTTATACCTCCACGCGCACTGCGTGCGCCAAGTCGTCGGAAAGCACGACGCTGCCGCCATCCGGTGTCGACAACGTAATCGTGCCGCTGTTATTGACTACCGATACCTTTGCTCCCACGCGGATTCCGGCAGCGGTGAGTTCCTGGAAGGTGCCATCATCAACCTGCAAAATCTCATTGACCTGGATGACGGTGGCGGAGACCTCATCACCATTGGGGAGATCGACTGCGCGGGTGCCCTGGTCCGGCTGCGGAGCATCGAAGCCCAGTGCAGACAGCGCCGGGATAGGGTTGCCGAATGGTGACCGGGTTGGATCATCGAGAACCGCGACCATGCGTTTTTCTACTTCTTCGCTCATCACATGCTCCCAACGGCAGGCCTCGTCGTGAACTTTTGCGATGTCGAGCCCGAGGACGTCGGTAAGCAAACGCTCTGCCAAACGGTGCTTGCGCATGACTGCGGTAGCCAGGTCGCGGCCCTTGTCCGTGAGATCCAAACTGCGGTCGGTACGCACGTGCAAAAGGCCGTCGCGTTCCATGCGAGCTACAGTTTGAGAAACCGTAGGCCCAGACTGCTCCAAACGCTCCGCGATGCGGGCGCGAAGAGGAGTAATACCTTCTTCCTCTAGCTCGTAGATGGTGCGTAGATACATCTCCGTTGTATCAACTAGGTCCCTCACGTGGGCATACCTTTCTGTGTGAATACAGTTTCGCGGCTAATCTCCCGACCAAGGACGGGAAAGCGCTTTCTAGACTCTGCAGTCCAGATTAGCCTACCTAAGCCCTTGCTCGCCGCGTCGAACTAAGCCGCTGCCTTTCTAACGCCAAACCCCGAGCCCGTGGCAGTATTGTGCCGAATGGACTCGGGGAGGGGGACTGGGCGCGGAGCGCTGCCAGCCCAGATTAAAGAGCGTACTCGCGCAGGCGATCGGCGCGGTTGCCATCGCGCAGCTTTGCCATAACTTCGCGCTCAATTTGGCGTACACGTTCGCGCGAAAGACCGAAGCGGCGGCCAATCTGATCCAAGGTGCGCGGAACACCATCATCGAGGCCGTAGCGCAGGCGAATTACGTCCTGCTCGCGCTTTTCCAAGGTGTCAATCACTCCGCGAATATCGGAATGACGCATGGAGGCTACGACCGCGGTTTCTGCATCGGTAGCTTCGGCGTCTTCAATGAAGTCACCCAAAGGAGCTTCTTCATCGGTACCTACCGGCATATCGAGAGAGACTGGGTCGCGTGACTGGCGCAGCAGCATCTCAATCTTGTTTTCGTCAATGCCTGATTCTTCCGAAAGCTCTTCATTGGTAGCTTCACGGCCCAGGGATTGATACATCTCGCGCTTAATGCGGGACAGCTTGTTGACCTGTTCTACCAAGTGGACTGGGAGGCGAATGGTGCGAGACTGGTCAGCCATGCCGCGGGTAATTGCCTGGCGGATCCACCACGTGGCATACGTGGAGAATTTAAAGCCCTTGGCGTAATCGAACTTTTCCATCGCGCGGATGAGGCCGAGGTTTCCCTCTTGGATGAGATCCAGCAATGGCATACCGCGGCCGGTGTAGCGCTTTGCCAGCGAAACCACGAGGCGCAGATTGGCTTCAAGCAGGTGGGAGCGTGCCTTTTTGCCTTCGCGGGCGAGGATTTTAAGATCACGCTTTTCTGCACGGGTGAGCTTTTCAGCGTTATTGAGCTTGTACTCCGCGTACAGTCCAACTTCGATGGCCTGAGCGAGTTCTACCTCATCTTCCGCGCTGAGCAGTGCGGTCTTGCCAATGCCGTTGAGATAAACACGAACGAGGTCGGCAGAGGGGTTGTCGTTGGTTTGGTTGCGGCGAGATCCGCGATCTACTTCCTGTTCTTCATTAGTAGTGGCAGCTGAAGCGCCCTTGGCGGTGGTGGCAGATGTCTTCGTCATAGTGAAGCCTCCTGAATTTGTCGCCGGTTTCACAAAGTACAACGGAGTCTTTAGAGATTTAGTTCCCAATGTGGAAAGAATTGATAAAACGCGGCGTTCCCCGTGGTACGACTCCACCTTTTCGGGGGAGATGTGCCACGGAGAACGCCGCGCTCTGCGATGGGACAGGTACGTAGAAGTACTATCCGCGTACCTGTACGAGATAGCGGTAGATGGTGGGTTCGGAAACACCTAGCCGCTCTGCCGCTGCGGCAATTCCTCCCTTAAGAAGGAAGAATCCCGCATCCTCCAAATCTGAGACCACCTCGAGGCGCTCCTCGCGCTGCATGCGAGGGGCAGGGGTGTTTTGGTTAGAAATGGCGGAGTCCAACATTGAGTCCAGAAGGTGTTCCACGTTGGAACGCAAAGACTCGCTGACTCCTTCCTTGTCCGCTTCTTCCTCTACCGGTTCCTTATCTGGAACTGGGTCTGGTACTGCAACGGGGCGGTTGGGTAGCTCAGTTTCACCTGGGTAGCCGCCGAAAGCCTTTGACTTATCGAATGCGGGATCATCGGCCTTGCCGATGAGTGCTGCGGCCGCATCGCGAATGTGTACCAATTCGGATACATCAACATTGATGCACAGCATGCCGCGCATATGCCCGGAGTCGTCTCGGATGAAGTAGCTAGAGGAGCGGCAAATCTTGCCTTCCGCATTGACGGCGCGGTAGCCGGTCATCATGGGGATTGCTGCGGCATCGCCCTGTTTCATAAACCATAGAGCGAAGTCGGTCACCGGGCCGCCAAGTTGCCGGCCGGAGATGTGCCCATTGGCGATGGCCATGATGGATTTATCGGGAACGTCGAGATCGTGGAGCACGATTTCGGTGTTGGGGCCCATTGCCTTACCGAGGAATTCGACGAGGGGAATATACTGCTCGAGGAAGTTTTCTTCGGAGGCACTGCCGCTAGGAAGATTCATTAGCTGAAGCATGTCCTTTAATTCCTGTCAGGTTATAGCGAAGGTACCACACGGAAGCGACTCGGTGGAAGAAAGGGAATAGTCCGAAGAAAGCCGGGTGAACACTAGCGGCTTAGCGCTGTGCTCACCCGGCTCATCGCTTCATTACAGGGTGGTCTTTATCCACACACCGGGACTGGTGGGTGAACTGCTAGGGCCAGACCACCTTGTGAGGTCTCCCTGTACTTGGCATTCATATCCTTACCAGTCTTGTACATGGTCCAGATGACTTCGTCCAAAGAAACACACGGCTTGCTCTCACGCTCTAACGCCATGCGAGCACTGGTGATGGAGTCGACCGCAGCAACGGCGTTACGCTCAATGCAGGGTACCTGAACCTGTCCGAGGACTGGGTCACAGGTCAAGCCAAGCTTGTGTTCCATGCCAATCTCAGCTGCGATGCATACCTGCTCTGGGGTAGCGCCCATGAGCTGGGCGAGTCCGCCGGCAGCCATGGAGCACGCCACACCAACTTCACCCTGGCAGCCGACCTCAGCGCCAGAGATGGAAGCGTTCATCTTGTACAGGGAAGCAATCTGGTTGCAGGCGAAGATGTAGTCAGCGAACATCTCCGTGGTAACTGGCTCGACAAACTTGTCGTAGTAAGCCAGGACTGCGGGGACGACACCACAGGCGCCGTTCGTAGGAGCGGTAACAACGCGGCCGCAGGCTGCATTCTCTTCGGAGATAGCCAGTGCAAACATGTTTACCCAGCTGAGGATGTTCAAACCATCGTGCGGTTCGGACTGCTCAAGACGACGCTTAAGGGCAGCCGCGCGACGCGGAACGAGCAGGGAACCAGGCAGCGGACCATCGGTGGAGGAACCACGCTTGATGCCGGTGTACATGACATCGCGAACCTTGCGCAGGTGCTCATTGACCTCCTCTTCAGAGCGCAGTGCCAATTCGTTGGCCAAGCCCAGCTCGGGGAGGGTCATATCGTTCTTTTCACACAGTTCGAGCATTTCTGCAGCGCTGGCATATGGGAAGGGGATATCAACCTTGACGTCCTGCCGCTTTGCAAAGTCTTCCTGCTTGACGATGAAACCGCCGCCGACCGAGTAGTAGGTCTTGTGCAGGATGTCCTCTTTGCCGGCGAAGGCGATAAGACACATACCATTTTCGTGCATCGGGAGGTATTCGTCGTGGAAGAAGAAGCCGCCGTCCTTGGGGAATTCTACCTCGTGGGTGCCGCCCAGCATGAGCTTCTCGCTGCTGCGGACGTTCTTCATGAATTCGGAGATGCCGTCGATATCAACGGTCTCTGGCTCTTCACCGGCCAAGCCGAGGAGGATGGCCTTGTCGGTGGAGTGGCCGATACCCGTGAGGGAAAGGGAACCGTAGACATTTGCCTGCACTCGAGTGACCTTGTCAAAGAGGTCTTTTTCCTTGAGCTCGTCTACGAAAGCCTTGCCGGCCTTCATTGGCCCTAGGGTGTGTGAGCTTGAGGGGCCGATACCAATCTTGAACATATCGAAGATGCTGATGAACATTGTTCTTTCCTTGAATCCTCTGCGAATTTCTCGTCTACGGCGGGGCTTAGAAGGCGTGGACGATGGAGTAGATGATGGTTGCTAGGGCGACGAGGCCCATGAAGAAGACGAAGTAGTTGGAAGCCTTGCCCTTGTAGCGCTTGAGAGCAGGAACCTTGTGGATAGCGACCATCGGGATGATGAAGAGCATGATGGCAATCGTTGGGCCACACAGGGTTTCAATCATGCCCAGGATGGACGGGTCAGCCCAAGCGACGAGCCAAGCGGTAACCAGCATGAAGATGAGGGTGATGGTGTCGAGCTTGTGAGCAGACTGTGCGTCATCCTTGCTTGCGTTCTTGCTGCCCTTGACGATGAGGCCCTCGAAGCCTTCGGCTGCGCCGAGGTAGTGGCCAAGGAAGGACTTAGCAACTGCAATCATGGCGATGATAGGAGCAATCCACTGGATAAGTGGGGTATCGAAGTGGTTGGCCAGGTAGGACAAGATGGTGATGTTTTGTGCCTTAGCTTCTGCCATATCAGCCGGGGAGAGGCTCAGGGCGCAGGAGAAGACGAAGAACATAACCACGACGACCATGAGGATCTCAGCGCGGAGCAGGGTCTTGCGGGACTTGGCTTCTGCGAACTTGCCGTAGGTCTGGCGGCGGTCAACGGCGAAGGAAGAAATCATCGGGGAGTGGTTGAAGGAGAAGACCATAACCGGAACCAAGAGCATCAGGGTAACGCCCATGCCGTGACCAGAGGCTTCGCGAGCAACGTTTAGGTCAAAGGAATCGAAGAGTGCGGTGTTCCACTTCGGGATGAGGTAAAGGGAAAGGAGAACCAGGATGCCGATGAACGGGTATACCAGGTAGGACATGACGTGAACCACGACGTCCTTGCCCATGCGGACAATCAAGATGAGTCCACCAACGAGCAAGAGAGAGGTTAGCCAGCGGTGCGGCGGGGTAACGCCGAGCTGGTGCTCCAGGAAAGAGTTGACCGTGTTGGTGATGGTGACTGAGTAAACCAGCAGGATGGGGTAGACCGACAGGAAGTACAGGATGTTCATGAGAACACCGGCCTTCTTGCCAAAGTGCTCTTCGACGACGTCCGTGAGGTCACCGTCTGGCTTGGAGCTGGACAGTACCAAGCGGGTCATTCCGCGGTGAGCCCAGTAGGTCATAGGCAGTGCTACGACCGTCATGATGAGCAGCGGGATGATACCGCCGATACCGGCGTTGATGGGGAGGAAGAGGACGCCGGCGCCGATGGCGGTGCCGAACAGGGAGAGCATCCATACGGTGTCTTCCTTATTCCACTTCGGTGCGCCCTTCTGGCCATCGAAGGGGGTGTCGATGCCAGGAGCCGGTGCGGCTGTCTTGGGGGTTTCGGGCATTTCTGCCCTGTTTTCTGGGTGCTGGGCTGAATTGCGCCGCTTGAGTGAGTGGGACATTTTCTTTCCTACATCTAGTTGGTCGGCCGAAGCGTTTGGGCTTCTGCAACCGTGACTGAGAAAAAGATTCTCATTCAACTTTGCGTTAGTAGGACCTTGAGAAAAGTTCTCTCATCCTGCTTGTCCAGCCCTTTTGCTTCGCTGTGCCTTCAGTATAGAACAGAAACTTGCAGGATGATAATAAATTATTGCACTACAGGTAGGGCATTTATCACTCTCGAAAAATTTGCAATCTGCCGTTCTTTATGGCTTGTTCCATATAATTTCACCGAGAGTGGCACTAGTCACAAGTGCTCTAATGAAAGTACTGCTTAATACGTTTTGAGGATCGTTGGGGCGGGAGAAGGGCGCGCAAATTACGTCTCAACTAAAACGGTGAAAGGGCCTTCATTTACAGAGGAGACGCGCATTTTAGCCCCGAATTGGCCTGTTTCTACTGACACGCCGCGTTCCTTGAGGTGGTTGATAATCGTTGAAACAACCGGCTCAGCTTCCGGACCTGGCGCGGCATCCGCCCATGAAGGGCGTCGCCCCTTGGCAGTGCGACCATACAAAGTAAATTGGCTCACTACTAGTACCGGAGCTGCGGCATCGATCACCGAGACCTCGCCGTCAAGAATGCGCAGTTCTGCAATTTTGCGCGCCATTTTCTCTGCTCGAGGCTGCCAATCATCCATATCCTCGCGCGAGACGCCGACGAGCGCGAGAAGACCGCCGGTATCGGGACAATCAATGGCCCCGACGGTCTCTCCATCGACGGTTACTGTGGCCTCTGAAACTCGAGTCAAAACTGCGCGCACCGCTTACTTCTCCTTATCTATCCAGTGGGTTGAAAATGCGGTATCAGCTAAGGTTCGTTGAACCGGTGTCCAAGAGGAGATCTGCTGGGATAAGCAGACCGTGGCGGACCATATCGATGACTGCGGGGAGGGCAGCGGCGGTGAGTCCTTCCTCATCGAATCCGTGCGCCGCCGCATACAGCCCAATTGTCTCTTCTAGGTTCAGACCCTGTGGGTTGAGACCAGCGACAATTGCGGCAATGTGTTCATCTACCTCGTGGCTCCAACGCGGGCCGTCTGTGCGGGTTAGGCGCAAGGCGGCGCGGGTGAATCCCTGTCCCAAATCTTCATCTGGGGTGCCGATATCTTCGCGTGCCAAGCCGGTCCTTACTTGGAAGTGCTTTCCCTGCAGTTCTCCCGGCACAAGATCGCGCAGCCACGCCACACGGGCAAAGTATTCTTCTACTTCGGGGCCAAGCGGATCGCTGAAGGCCTGCGGCATTTCTTCGGCCAAGATATCTGCAGGCTCATCGTCACCGATGCGTTGAATAGCTACGAAACCAAAACCAATGCCGTTTACTTCGTGTTCCTGGAAATGTTCGAGCCAGGCGCGAGAGCGCTCTTGCCCCTCAGGGCAGCGAATATCGAGGGATTCATCTTCGAGCCAGGTGGACACATAAAGTGCGGGATCGGCAACGTCGCGCTGAATGACCCAGGCGGCGATCCCTTTATCCGGCAACCAGGAAGCAACGCGTTGCTGCCATGTTTCGCCACTGGTGTGTACCCATGCAGCCAGAAGGTGAGCGGTTCCGCCGGGCGTCAGGTGATCGGTGGCTTGAGAGACAACCAATTCACTGGCTCCGTCGAGGTTTAATCCGGAATCGCGGTAGACGTGGCCCACTTCGGGAAGGCCTACAACAAAAGGCGGGTTAGCTACTAGACGGTCAAAGCGGCGACCAGCTACGGGCTCAAACCATGACCCAGGGAGCAATTCCACTTTGTCGCCCTCACCAGCGGCCGCGATGGTGGCCGTGGCCAAATCCAAGGCACGCTCATGCACATCGGTCGCGGTGATTTTTTCTGCGCATTCGATTTGCCCCAGCAATTGAACACCCGAGCCGGTGCCCAGATCGAGAACGCTGCTGACTGGACTTACTGGCGTGGACTGCAGCAAAGAGAGACTCGCCGCGCCTACTCCCAGCACATGGTCAGGGCCGGGTACGTGATCCACGAGGGAGGCATCGACGTCGGAGAAGATGAGCCGGTTAGCGCCCACGATGGTGTGGGGGCGGATGTCGAGGGCAATGTAGGCCATGCCGTGGGCGTCGGCAAGCGCAACCTTGGCATCCAG
This sequence comes from Corynebacterium nasorum, assembly GCF_022345765.1. Classification (NCBI taxonomy): domain Bacteria; kingdom Bacillati; phylum Actinomycetota; class Actinomycetes; order Mycobacteriales; family Corynebacteriaceae; genus Corynebacterium; species Corynebacterium nasorum. Next base: position 266,566 of record NZ_JAKRDR010000001.1, read on the forward strand.
CAACTGGGTAGCCAGGCGCGCTCCTACGGCCTCACCCAAAAGCGTGGCAGGCAGGTGCTCGTGCAGGAGGAAAAAGCGGATCAACAAGTCCATCTGAGATTCGCTGTGCGCGGCTAGCGAAACAGGTGCCGGCTCGCCGCGGAATAGGGCTTCAGTAACCTCCGGCCCTAGGTACCCGGCCACGCCATCGGTGGTAAAGCCTGCGGCGGTAAAGACGTCCGCAAGTTCAGGGGCCAACGTGGCCAGTGCCGCGGCATCGAAATCGGGTCCAAAAGTAGTCGTCATGTGGGCAGGATTCCTTTACTCTTCTTCGTGGTCGATGATGTCGTGTTTAGCCTCAATCGGCCGCGCCGTGCCGCTGGAGACCTGTGGTGCGTGTGTCTGGCCATAAAGCTGCCGATTTACGGCTGGCTTGTACACATTCTTTTCGCGCTTATCCTTCTTTTCTCCTCGGCCGTTCCCAATTACCACGGCGATCCACGGGAGGGGAAAAGTCACGCCCACAACGATTGCGGCTAGCAGCCACCAATGCATATAGAGGAAAAAGCCGGCGATGAGCAAGGAAGGAACGCGCAAGAACTGGAAGATTCCGTACTGAATTTCGCGGCGCTTACGGTCCTGGCCAGGCGTGAGCTTGGCATCTGTGATGAGGTAGCGCTCTTTTTTGCCAAACAACCTAAACTCGGCTCCCCTCGCGCGCGGTAGTCATCCCTCGATATGGGGAAAGGGGCGCAGTGGCTGGCGTGCATGAGGTGTCCATGTTCTCCAAGGGTAGACGCATGACTCGCAAAGTTCGATGCCGATGCGGCAAAATAGAGGACGTGACTACGACTACGAAGACAATTGAACGGCCAGATATTCGTGAAGACACTTCGACGACGGATAATGACACGCCGAAGTTCTTCCATTACGTCAAAAAGGATCACATCCTCGATTCCGCGGTCAACGGCAAGTATGTCGTTGCCCTATGCGGCGAGACCTTCCCGGTGACCAAGCAGGCAAAGCCGGGTTCTCCGGTATGCCCCGATTGTGAGCGTGTGTATAAGGGTCTGCGCCGCAAGTGAGGACTTTTAAAAAGACTAACCTTCGCGCTTGGCAGCAATCCGCCCTTGATAAATTCCTCGCCACTAAGCCGCAGGATTTTATGGCGGTGGCGACTCCGGGCGCCGGCAAAACTACCTTCGCGCTGCGCATCGCAACCGAGCTTATGGAAGACCGCACGGTCGAACGCGTTATCGTGGTGGTGCCTACCGAACACCTCAAGACCCAGTGGTCTAGCGCTGCCGCGCGAGTAGGTTTAGCGTTGGATCCTGCGTTTAGCAATTCTTCTGCTGTCAATCCTTCGATGGATGGCATTGTGGTGACCTATGCGCAGGTAGGAATGCACCCCTTCAAGCACCGCGCGGTGGCCTCTGCCCGGCGCACTTTGGTGATCCTGGATGAGATTCACCACGCCGGTGATGCCAAGAGCTGGGGTGATGGTGTCAAGGAGGCCTACGATGACGTTAACCATCGCTTGGCGCTGACGGGTACGCCGTTTCGTTCCGATGACTCGCCCATTCCCTTTGTTCAATATGTAGACGACGGGGAGGGACACAAGGTCTCTCGCTCGGACCATACCTATGGCTATGGCGATGCGCTTGCCGACGGCGTCGTGCGCCCCGTTGTCTTCCTCTCTTACTCCGGCGAGGCCCGCTGGCGGGATTCGGCTGGCGAGGAACATGCCGCGCGCTTGGGTGACATTATGAATGCGGAGCAAACCGCCCGTGCGTGGCGCACCGCGTTGGACCCCAAGGGCGAATGGATCCCTGCAGTGCTGCAGGCAGCGCATACCCGGCTCATGCAAATGCGGCGCAATATGCCGGATGCCGGTGGCCTCGTGTTGGCATCGGATACGACGACCGCACGCGCCTATGCCAAGATCCTCAAGCAGCTTTCCAATACACCAGTGTCGGTGATTTTGTCTGATGATCCCGGCTCCTCGGACCGCATTCAGGAATTTTCGGAGTCCACCGATGAGTGGATGGTGGCAGTCCGCATGGTGTCCGAGGGCGTCGACGTCCCGCGCCTAGCGGTGGGCGTCTATGCTACCTCGGCATCGACCCCTCTCTTTTTCGCCCAGGCCATCGGCCGCTTCGTGCGCTCGCGCATGCCGGGTGAGACGGCGTCCGTTTTCCTTCCCTCGGTGCCTGTCTTGCTGGGCTTGGCCGAAAATATGGAAAAGTCCCGCGATCACGTTTTGGGTGAGGAAAAGCCGGACAAGGAGGGCTGGGACGATGAGCTGCTAGAGCAAGCGAATCAGAAGAAGACCGAACCGGACATGCTGGAGAAGTCTTATGAGTCGCTTGGTGCCGAGGCAGAGTTCTCAGGCCTGCTTTATAACGGTTCTCAGTTCAACACTGGGGACATGACCACGGATGAAGAAGCCGACTTCCTTGGTATTCCCGGATTGCTCGATGCAGACCAAGTCAAGGATCTGCTGCGCAAGAAGCAATCTGAGGAAATGGACCGCCGCGAGGCGGAGGAAAAGGCGCGGCGCGCGGCTGAGGCCGAGGAGGCTCACCGTCGCAAGCTCTATGGCATGGACTATGCCCCGGCCTCGCGGAAGAAGGCTGTGGAAGCTGAGTCAAGCGATACCGGAGTCGTCGATGAGCTAGGCCAGCTGCGCAAGGAGCTCAACACGGTGGTTTCTATCGCCGCCCAACGCTCTGGCCGCCCCCACGGTGCTATTCACACCGAGGTCCGCAAGGCCTGCGGTGGACCGCCCACCGCGCTGTGCAACGCTGAGCAGCTACGCGAGCGCATCGAATACCTGCGCAAGTGGTAGTTTGGCCACAACCGCCTGAGGGCAGCTACGCAAAAGCCCGCACCAGAAAGGTGCGGGCTTTGTTCTTGTCCACGTAAAACGATTAGTCGAGATAATCGCGCAATACCTGGGAGCGAGAGGGGTGGCGCAGCTTCGACATGGTCTTGGATTCGATCTGGCGAATGCGCTCGCGGGTAACGCCGTAGACTTGGCCGATTTCGTCTAAAGTGCGCGGCATGCCATCGGTCAAGCCGAAGCGCAGGCGCACCACACCGGCTTCGCGCTCGGAGAGGGTGGTCAGCACGTCTTGGAGCTGATCCTGCAGCAAAGTGAAGGAGACAGCGTCGACCGCAATAACGGCTTCGGAGTCCTCGATGAAGTCACCCAACTGGGAGTCGCCTTCGTCGCCAATGGTCTGATCCAAGGAAATGGGCTCGCGGGCGTACTGCTGGATTTCGAGCACCTTTTCCTCGGTGATATCCATCTCCTTTGCCAGCTCCTGCGGGGTAGGCTCGCGGCCCAGGTCCTGCAGCAACTCGCGCTGGATACGGCCCAGCTTGTTGATGACTTCCACCATGTGGACCGGGATGCGGATGGTACGAGCCTGATCAGCCATGGCGCGGGTAATAGCCTGGCGGATCCACCACGTGGCGTAAGTAGAGAACTTATAGCCCTTGGTGTAGTCGAACTTCTCCACAGCGCGGATAAGTCCCAAGTTGCCTTCTTGGATGAGGTCCAAGAAAGCCATGCCGCGGCCGGTGTAGCGCTTTGCCAAGGAAACCACCAGACGCAGGTTCGCCTCCAACAGGTGGTTTTTGGCCTTGCGGCCATCGCGGGCGATGCTGCGCAGGTCGCGCTTTTCCATGGGGGAGAGCTTAGCGGCCTTATCGCCTTCGGCGCGGGCCTTTTCCATCTCATCCATGCGGTGCTGTGCGTAAAGACCAGCCTCGATGCGCTTGGCCAAGGAAACCTCTTGCTCGGCGTTGAGCAGGGCCACCTTACCAATCTGCTTGAGGTAGGCACGAACGGAGTCAGCAGAGGCAGTCAGCTGCGCATCCTTGCGTGCCTGACGCAGTGCAGCGGATTCTTCCTCGTCCCAGACGGAGGAGGAGTCCTCTTCTTCGTCATCGTCCTCATCGTCTTCGTCCAAGTCCTCTTCGAGGTCCTCGTCCTCGAGATCTTCACCGCCTGCGAAGTCATCATCTTCCTCGATGTCCGCATTGGTGGGATCGAAGTCGACGTCTTCGTCGTGCTCGTCCTCGTCGAGCTCTTCTTCTACCTCCGGCTGTGCTTGCTTTTCGGACTCAGCGGGGGATTCCTGCTTCTTCGCCGCGGACTTGCGGACCGTCTTCTTCGTGGCCTTCTTAGCAGACTTTTTAGTGGTCTTCTTGGCCGACTTCTTAGCGGTCTTTTTCGCAGTCTTTTTGGCTGTTTTCTTAGCGGTCTTCTTGGCCGTCTTTTTAGCCGTCTTCTTCGCGGTTTTCTTTGCCGTCTTCTTGGCGGTCTTCTTTGCAGGAGTAGATGCCCCGGCGGCGTTTTCGCCCTCGCCGAGTGCCTGGTCTGAAGATTCAGTGGCTGCCACGTACGCCCTTTCGACTTACTTCTTGATTAAAACAGCTCAGTGCGCCCTAGCTGGGTGCTCGTCCATCACTGTGATGTTAACGCGCTGTGGCCTTATGCAGGCCAGACACGCCTTAGAGCTATTTAACTTAGGATCGACCGCCCAGTATAGAGGATCTTTCTACTCTGCCGGTGGATAGGGTCACCAGCAGTGCATAAATTTTATGGTTTCAAGCCCTCTACCGCCGCCATTGCGGCACCAACAATCCCTGCACGATTGCGCAATTGTGCAGGCCTGACGGGGGTGGCAATGTCAAGGTGCGGGCCCCACTTTTCAAACTTGCGCGAGATACCACCCCCAATGAGGAAAGCCTGCGGGTTAAAAAGCTTTTCATACTCCGCAAGGACCTTATTTAACCGCTTAGCCCAGTGCTTGTACTTGAGCCCTTCGCGGTCCTTGACGGCCGAAGATGCAATCCTTTCGGCTTCATCATCGCCCACCAGCATGTGCCCTAGCTCGGTATTGGGAAAGAGCTGACCATTCAAGAAGAAGGCCGAACCAATGCCGGTCCCCAGAGTCAAAAAGATTACGGAGCCCTGCTTGGCGATGTCCTCTCCGTAGGCAACCTCGGCTAGTCCCGCCGCGTCGGCGTCGTTAAGCACGGCAAAATCCGCATCCAAGTAATCAGCGAATAGCTCTGTAGCATTAATGCCAATCCATTCCTTGGAAATATTCGCTGCCGTTTCTACCTCTTGGTTGCGGACAACGGAAGGCAGGGTAATGCCTACTGGGCCTTCCCACTGCTTTTCCTGGATGATCTGGGCTACCACCTTGGCAACATCGTGCGGAGTCGATGGCTGCGGCGTGGCGATTTTCATACGCTCGCCCACGAATTCGCCGGTGGCAAGGTCCACCTCTGCGCCCTTAATGCCCGAACCGCCGACATCGACGCCAAAAGAATGTCCAGAAAGAGTAGTCATGCCCGACAGTGTAGAAGAAGGCACAATAGTTGGCATGACTGAGCACATCGATTTTCTCCAATTGCGGGATTTTGCCGTCTCTACCGCCACGCGAGCGGCCGAACTAATTGCCGCCCGGCGCGCAGAGCTTGTCGCCGGTGATGGCATCGCGGCGCATACCAGCACCAAGTCCAGTGATGTGGATCCGGTAACTGAGGTCGACACCGCCACAGAGGAATTCATTGCCACCACCATTCGTACCCAACGCCCAGGGGATGGAATCTTTGGGGAAGAAGGCGCCAATGTGGAATCCACCAGCGGTGTTACCTGGATAGTGGATCCGATTGATGGCACCGTAAATTTCCTCTACGGGGTGCCGGATTTTGCAGTTTCTATCGGTGCGGAATATCAGGGGCGCCTGGTAGCTGGCGCGGTGGTCAACGTGGCCCGCGGGCGCACTTATGCAGCCGCGGCCGGTCAGGGCGCCACGGTCACCGGCCCGGACGGGAAGGCGCACCCATTGCAGTGCGCCCACACCAAAAATCCCGCGTTGGCATTGGTAGCCACTGGCTTCGGATACGATGCCCAACGGAGAGCAGCGCAAGCCGAGCTGCTCACCAAGCTCTTGCCCCAGGTACGAGATATTCGCCGCATCGGTGCTGCCGCGCTGGATTTATGTCGCGTAGCTGAGGGCACGGTTGATGCCTACTTTGAGCACGGCATCAATGCTTGGGATTTTGCCGCCGGGGCAATTATTGCCCGCGAAGCAGGCGCGGTGGTGCACCATCCAGGCTTTGAGAAGGGGTCTGCTCAGGGCGAACTTACCTGGGCCGCGGGGGCAGATTTGGCCCCCGCCTTTGAGGAACTTTTGGCAGCACACAACGCCACAGGCGCGTTGCGGGGGTAATAGTTTTCCACGCTAACGGCCGGTGAGATGACATCTAGCCATTTGTGCTTTACTATGCGCGATCGATAATTACCCATTCCTTAAAGCAATTTGACCATTAGGGGCGTGCATTATGGCCACCGATTATGACGCACCGCGCCGGCGCGCGGAAGATGAACTCGAAACTGACTCCCTAGAGGGGCTCAAAGCCGCTGAAAGCGACAACAACGGCATGGACGATGACGGAGAAATCGTCGAATCGTTCCAGCCGCCAACAGTTGACCTTACCGGTGAGGAGCTCAATGTTGAGGTAGTTCCCCGCCAAGAAGACGAGTTTACTTGCGGCTCTTGTTTCCTAGTGCAGTCCAATAAGCGCTATTCCCACGATGAGGATGGCCAGCCTATCTGTAAGGACTGTGCTTAAAGGAAGTCGCAGCAGTAAAGAAACCCCGCACACGGCAACTTGCTTAAAGCCGAGTGCGGGGTTTGGTGTTGTGGCCGTCTCGAATCTGCCGGTTCGAGGATGCCTACAAAATCTTTAAAATTTAGTGCTGTTCCGGCAGGAAGGCATGGAGTAAAGCTTCTGGGTCCTTCGAAGCGATGAGCCAATAAGGGGTATCGTCCTCAGGATCATTGAGCACCATCATGGCGTGCTCATCCACCCAAGCGTGGGAGACCAAGAACGCCGCGGGATCGAATTGCGGGCCTAGCGCATTACGCCGTGCAGATTTGGGAACCGTGATAGACCGCGAGACCACGTCGTTGGGTAGTTGGGCGTCTTTGACTGAGAGCCAACGCGTTCCGTCTGGGTCACGCTCTACCACGATGACCGTATTGGACCACGTAATAAGTACCCACACGGCGATGGCGCCAAGGAGTATTGCAGGAATAATGGTCCACCACATGGAGCGGTTTAGCCCGGCGGTAGCAGAAGTAAGTGCCACGATGCCGGCGGCAAAAAGCCAAAAGTACCAAGGCACCCATTGGCGTTCGCGGTAGAGCACCTGAGGGGCCATCGTGCCCTGTGCAGAAGCGGAGCTCGACGGTGCCGGAGTTGCGGAAGAAGCAGATGTATCAGACACGTCTAGCTAGTCTAGTCCACACGCACCACAGAATGAACCTGCTAAGGCAGGTAGGATTGGCCAGGTGACTGACTCGTTTCCATATTCTCAGCCAGAAAGCCCTTTCGGCGATATTAAAGTCAAGCGTCTAGACAAGGAGCTTCCGCTGCCGAAACGCGCCCATCGCGGCGACGCTGGTGCGGACCTCTACGCAGCAGAAGCACTTACGTTGCAACCCGGCGAGCGCGCCCTTGTAGGCACCGGGATTGCAATTGCGCTGCCACTAGGAACAGTCGGTTTGATTCATCCACGGTCCGGGTTGGCTGCTAAACAAGGGCTTTCGGTAGTTAATACTCCGGGGACAGTGGATGCTGACTACCGCGGGGAAATCAAAGTCTGCCTTATCAACCACGACCGGCATACCCCAATCGAAATCGAACGCGGAATGCGTATCGCTCAGCTCGTGGTCCAGCGCGTTGAACTAGTGGGATTTGCTGAGGTCGAAGAATTGGATGACACCGACCGGGGAGCCGGTGGCTATGGCTCTACCGGCGTGTAGCTAAAGCAATAGAGACTTAACGAAACTTCTAGAAAGGATGTAGCAACCATGGGAATCTGGCCCTTTGGCAAGAAGAACGAGGATGCGAAGAAGGAGCAGGCAAAGCCTGCAGCAAAGGGCGAAAAGCCGGTGGGCCCCGAGTCCGTGGATAAAGATGCCCAGGAATCATATCCTCCGGTAGAAGATACCGCAGCCGATGCCGCGGCCGCTTCTGGCAATGAATCACGCGAATTTGCCCATGACGCTATCAACGGTCAGACCGGCCCCTTTGATGGTGACTCCGTAGATATCGAAACTTTCGATTTCAGCGACTTTTCCATCGGCATTTTAGATTTGGGCTCTCTGCGCATCCCACTGCCAAAGGAATCCCAGGTACAAGTAGAAATGGGCGAGCAAGGCCCGCGGATGCTGCACATCGTAACCAAGGTGGGCCGAATTACCCCCGTAGCCTTTGCCGCCCCACGCAAGCCGGGCCAGTGGGCAGAATCCGTCGAGGAGATCAGGGAAGGCATGAGCCGCGACGGTCTCACCGTTACTACCGAGCCAGGCCCGTGGGGTGCTGAGGTCGTGGGTAAAAACGACAATGGCCAGGTTCGCGTCATCGGTGCAGATGGCCCACGGTGGATGCTGCGCATGACGCTGGCGGCACCGGCAGGAATGGAAGCTGACCTGGCAGAAATGGCCCGCGAGGTAGCCGCGCGCACCTTTGTCTACCGTGGAGAAGACCCCATCTTGGCCGGAAACGCTTTGCCGGTCATCATGCCCGAGCAGCTCGTAGAGCAAGTCAAGCAGGCCATGGACCAGCGCCAGCAGGAGCAGCAGGCAGCCGCTAATGCCCAGAACCACCCAGAAAACGGCGTTGGCGGTCCAGACCCTGCAGCAGAAGCAGAGGCGGAACAGCACTTGCGCGATTTGGGCGGCACCCCACAGGAGGGGGAGAATGGATCGTCCCCGCAGGACCCCGATGAGGGTTCTGCACCTACTTCCAAAGACTAGGCAAAGCAGTAAACCACGTGACACATTCTTCCTCGCCGCAGTCCTCCCAGGACGCAAAGAACCTTGACGCTAATGAGTCTCAAGCCGAACCCACCCTATTGGAACAAATGGGTGGGCTATCCGGGCTCGTTTCCGCTACCTTGCCGGTCCTTGTGCTGATTCCAGTCAATAACTTTTTTGGGCTGGGCCCAGCCCTCGGAGCGGCGCTTGGTGTAGCCGTTGCTATCGCTATCTGGAGGGTGCTTCGCAAAGAGACCCTTCAGCCAGCCATATCGGGGCTTTTGGGCGTCGCTCTGTGTGCGGCAATCGCCTGGTTTACCGGTGATGCCAAAGGGTATTTCTTGTACGGTATCTGGATGTCGTTGGCGCTATGCATTGCCGCCGTACTCTCGATCCTATTCCGGTGGCCCGCGGTGGGCGTTATCTGGAAGGGGATTAACGGCGAGGAAATGCAGTGGCAGAAGATTACCCCAGCGCGCCGGGCCTATGCCATAGCTACCGGTGGGTGGGCGGTAATCTTTCTCGCCCGTTTTATTGTCCAGCGCGCCATCTATGATGCCGATGCAACTACAGCATTGGGAGTGACCAGAATCCTAATGGGATGGCCCCTGACCCTTCTGGTAACGGCGCTTACCGTGTGGATGGTGCGGCGCGCGGACACAGCTGTGGAGGAAGCTACAGGCGCGGGTGAGCGTACGCAGGCACAACCAGAACCACTACAAGAGGCCGAGGTAGAAAATGACTGAACCTACGATTAGCCGGGGCGATATTCTTGAGGTGAGAATTGACCGCATGGCACACGGCGGGGAAGGAATCGGCCAGGCGCCTGATGGGCGAGTTGTATTTGTTCCACGCGCATTTCCAGGAGACGTCGTTAAGGCTAAGGCCGGCCGAGTCAAGAAGTCGTTCATTAAGGCGGACCTGGACAGTGTAGTGACCCCGGGTGCGCTGCGCGTGCCATCGTCGTGCCCAGCTGCGGAACAAGGGGCAGGCTGCTGCGATTTTGCAGAGCTAGATCCTGCGGCCGAAACTGGGATTAAGGCAGAAATCTTAGCGGAGCAGCTGCGCCGCACTGGCGTTAAAACCAGTGCGGGCCTAGACATTGAACAACACACCCTAGAGCCGGTGAGGGGCTGGCGCACTCGGGTTCGGTGGGGCGTCGACAAGCAAGGGCGTGCTGGAACCCGTGAGCGTCGGTCCAATGAGCTCGTTACGGCAGCCGCCTGTACGCAGCTGGCTCCGGGATTGGCAGACGGCCTCGTCGGAGAAGGCGCACGTCGTTTTACCCCAGGTGCAGAGGTCATTGCTGTTGTCGATGGCGCGGGAGACCGCCATGTAGTAGAAACCCGCAAAGCCCCGCGCGGACGCCGCGTAGAGACCATCCGTGAGGTGGTAGAAGGCAGCGGCCAAGTGCAAGAACATGTGGGTAGTAGGACGTTTAGCTTCCCCGCCACTGCCTTTTGGCAAGCCCATAGTCAGGCGCCGGCAGCGTATACCCAGCTGGTAACTGAGTGGCTCGGTCAACGTGAGTACCAGGAACGTACCGCCTGGGATCTTTATGGCGGCGTTGGGCTTTTCGTTCCAGCACTGGCAGCAGCCGTGCAGGGCAAGGTCATCTCCGTGGATTATTCGCCAGCGGCAACGGCAGCGGAGCAGCCCTGCCTGGCGGACTGCGATGTGGAACTAAAATCCGCGAAGGTGGAGCAGGTTGCTGCGCAGTTACCTAAACCAGGCGCTGTAGTCCTCGATCCCCCACGCACCGGCGCAGGCAAAGACGTGATTCGTTCCGTGGCGGCCGCTGCACCCCAAGCGGTCGTGCACGTGGGATGTGACCCAGCCACCTTTGCTCGCGATCTGCATTACTGGGACGAACACGGGTACGGGATTGGAAAAATGGCGCTCATTAACGCGTTTCCCGGAACGCATCACTTCGAAACGATTGCGCTCATTACCCCTGCCTAATGCGCCGCATAGGTGCCCAGGCGCGGCCGGGTACGGTGCCGCGCCCTAGCCGGAATATAATATTCACCGCCCGCCGCGGGTACGGTAGAAAAGAAGAACTAAGCACAGAAGGAGTTGAAGGCCGCTCCATGACTATCTTGGATACCATTAACTCGCCGCAGGATCTCAAGGCACTGTCCGCAGACAAGCTTGAAGAGCTTGCGGCAGAGATTCGGCAGCGTCTCATTGATAAGGTTTCCGTCACAGGCGGACATTTGGGTCCCAACTTGGGCGTGGTGGAACTGACCATAGCGTTGCACCGCGTATTTGATTCCCCGCGCGAGCCCATTATTTTTGATACCTCGCACCAGTCTTATGTGCATAAAATGCTTACCGGTCGCACCGATCAATTCGATACCTTGCGGCAAAAAGATGGTCTTTCGGGGTACACGGACCGCGGCGAGTCCGAGCATGACTGGACCGAGTCCTCGCACGCTTCGGCCTCGCTGTCTACGGTGGATGGCTTGTCAAAGGCCTTTAAAATCCGCGGCGATGGTCACCGCAACGTTATCGGCGTCGTTGGTGATGGCGCCCTGACCGGCGGTATGTGCTGGGAGGCACTCAACAATATCTCCGAGGACAAGGACCGCAATGCGGTGATTGTGGTCAATGACAATGGCCGCAGCTATTCGCCCACCATCGGTGGCCTCTCGGAAAATCTTGGTCGTATCCGCTCTCAGCACGGCTATGACGAACTTATGGAGCAGGGCAAGCGCCGCCTGAAACAAATGGGTTGGGTAGGCGAGCGAGCCTTCGATGCCCTGCATGCCATGAAAGAAGGCGTCAAGTCTACGGTCTTGCCAACCGAGATGTTCCCGGAACTAGGCATGAAGTACATCGGTCCCATTAACGGGCACGATATCGATAGCTTGGTGCATGCCCTGACCTATGCCCGCGATTATGACGGACCCATCATTGTGCATGTGGTTACTGAAAAGGGCCATGGGTTTGCCCCAGCCGTCAATGAGCCAAAGGATCAGATGCACTCAACCGGTGCTATTGATCCGGTCACCGGTGTGGCAAAAGGAACTAAGCAGCCTGGCTGGACCGCAGCTTTTTCAGAAGAGCTTGTAGCTGCTGCTGAAAAACGCGAAGACATTGTGGCCATTACCGCTGCCATGGCAGGGCCGACTGGGCTCACGCCGTTCCAAGAGCGCTTTCCTGAACGCTTCTTTGACGTGGGAATCGCAGAGCAGCACGCGATGACCTCCGCCTCTGGTCTCGCGCTCGGGGGTATGCACCCGGTCGTGGCGGTATATTCCACCTTTTTAAATCGAGCCGTGGATCAGGTCATTATGGATATTGCGCTGCTGAAGCTGCCAGTAACCATCGTGCTCGACCGGTCCGGGGTTACCGGTTCCGATGGAGCATCACACAATGGTGTGTGGGATATGGCGCTGATGAGCATCGTACCGGGCATACACATTGCCGCCCCGCGCGATGGCGCGCGCCTGCGGGAGCTCTTACGGGAGTCGCTAGAAATCGAATCCGGCCCCTCCGTAGTTCGTTTCCCTAAAGGCAACCTGCTGCCGGATATGGATGCGGTAGAAACCTTGGGGGATGGCGTCGACATCCTCCACTACGGCGAAGCCGACGCTGGCGAGGACACCCCAGAGGTGCTTATCGTCTCTATCGGTGCCATGTCCGCGCGCAGCATCGAGGCAGCGAAGCTGCTCGGAGAGCAAGGCGTTAACGTAACCGTCGTTGACCCGCGTTGGGTTGTGCCGGTTCCAAGTTCTATTGTGGCACTCGCCGCTGACCACGATCTGGTGGTTACGGCAGAAGACGGCCTTGTACGCGGCGGTATTGGCTCCATGATTTCTGAAGCCCTCAGCGCAGCCGAGGTAAATACCCCTGTGCGCCGACTTGGCGTTCCGGGATACTTCCCTAAGCACGGCTCGCGCGGCGAGGTCCTAGAGGAATTCGGGCTTACCCCTGAACTTATGGCGGCCTCGATTAGCGAGTGGGTAGAAAACTTCACTGCTGATGCCAATGAGCTGGGAAATGAAGGCTAGGCCTGTCCTGATAAATATCTTCTAGAAAAGACCGTCCACGATAAGCGGGGCGGTCAATTCTATTTGCCATTCGCGCGCGCCTTCCGCGCGGAGAAACGCAGCGACGTCGTCTGGCTGGCGGATGGAACCGGCAACAGAATCAGGTCCGCGGTGGCGTTTATCAGCACGTACCCCTACCTTCGCCCATACTGCGGCGCGCACGGTGGCGGGGCGGATAATAAGCTCGGAGGACATTCCAAGATCATCGCCTAGTTCCGCGATGTCGGCGCGAATAGTTTGATATATCTCCCAGAGATCAGGGTAGTCCTTAGTCCAGATGGTCTTGGAAGGGACCGGATGCGGGGTACGGTGCACGCGAGGCCGCTGGTGCGGGGGAATGGCGCGCGCCTGGTTTAGCACCGCCATCCAGCGGGCGGTGGCCCCCTTGCGCCGGCGGGGAAAACCCTTGATGCGGGCCAAATCGCTGCCAGAGGTGGGGAGAGCGCGCGCAATTTCTACCAGCGTCTTATTCGCTAAAACCCGGCCGGGTGCAGTATCGGTGCGCCGAGCTATTGCGTCCCGTTTGAGCCATAGCGCACGAGCGGCGGTAAGCTGGCTGCCGTTGCGCAGGTTGGAGACTCCCTTTAGGTCGCGCCAAGTAGGTGGCTGCGGGTGAGTATCACCGGCATGCTCGCGGACAATGGAGGAAAATTCCTCTAGCGCCCAATCCATTTTGTCTTGTTCGGCCAAGATATCGCGTAGTGAATCGGCAAGCTCGAGGAGCAGCTCCACATCTAGTGCGGCATAGGCCTTGAGTTCCTCGCTGAGCTGCGGGGTTGACCAGTCAGCGTCGCCGTAGCCTTTTTCTAATTCGATATCAAAAAGCTCTGCAACCATTGTGCCCAGATTCGGGCGGTCGAAACCAGCGAGCCGCGCCGCTAGCTCGGTATCAAAGATGGAGCCGGGGAATAGCCCAAGCCACCCTAGGCAGGGCAAATCCGAATGCGCGGCATGAATTATCCATTCCGCCCCGTTGAGTACTGGGGCGAGGGCAGCGGTGAGCTCCGCGCGATGGCCTTCAGGGGCAAAAAGCATGGTGCCTGCGCCGCAGCGGCGAATTTGAACTACGAAGGCGCGGTCATCGTAGCGATAACCAGAGGCGCGTTCAGTATCGATGGCAAACGGGCCCGTACCTGCAGCTAGGCGTGCGGCGGCAGCGGTGAATTCATCCCGGGTAGCAAGGACCGCCGGGATGCCCTCTACCGGCCGGCTGCGCAATTCTGGCATTCTAGTGGCCGAGCTTGGTAACGCCCTCAGGAGGGAGGCCGGCAACGTTAGCCAATACCTTTGCAAAAGCCTGCACGTGAGGCGCCAGATCGAGGCCTTCAGCGGTCCACGAAGCACGCATTTCAATTTGATAGGCGCGCGGTGGGCCACCAATCTCCCCAAATCGAACGGACGCGGTAGAGGTGACGGTGCCACCCAAGTTGGTGTGGTCGGCGCCTTCCTCTTCTAGGCCTTCATTGAGCCACTGCCAAGCCACATCGGGCAAGAGCGGATCTCCTGCTACGGCATCATCCATATCGGCCTGAATATACGCCACAAGGCGCATAGCGCCCTCCCAGGCTTCCTCAGCACCCGGATCGTGGAGCAAGATAAGGCGGCCAAATGCATCGCCTTCCGCATCAGTGGGCACGATGTCTGGGTTGTCTTCGCCTCCCACCTCGAGGCCGATAGCGTGGCTAAACGGCGCAAGGCGCTGCGGTGGGCGAATGGAGCCCAGGGTTATCTCGGGGCGCAGGTCGGCCGCGTGCATTGACTCCACTGCTTGGGTGAATGCGGCGGGGGTAGCTGGTTCGTGGCTTTCCGCTTGCCTGTGCAAAGGAGTGGGGGCGGAAGCCTCGGCGCTGCGTGGGGTGGTCGATTCGGAATTGCTCACGACGTTCAAGCTATAGTTTCCCAGCCTCTAGCTGGGGGAGGCGCGCCGATGCGAGAGCGTGTCGGCATCCCCGCGGCGGGGGAAGTGACAAGGTTTCATATCCAACTTATGATGGATATGTCCGATTACCCAGAGGCTTTGGCAAAGGAGAACGCAATGGCGAAGCTAGACTACAAGGAACTCAATGCGGTTCAGCAATATTCCCAGCACGCAGTTTTTAAGGTGATCCCGGGGGCGCTCGGCACCGAGCGAGCGGAAATCATCGCCCAAGCGCAGAAGTTCTTCGCCGACGTTGAAGAGGCTGGCAAAGTGACGGTGCGCGGTATCTATGACCTCACGGCTATGCGCGATTCTGCTGATTTTATGATCTGGTGGCACGCCGAGGAATTCTCTGACCTGCAGAAGGTCTTTGGGGACTTTCGCCGCGAGACCACCTTGGGCCAGGTTAGCGAAGTGACCTGGGTAGGCAACGCTTTGCACCGTCCAGCGGAGTTTAATAAGTCGCACCTGCCGTCTTTCATCATGGGCGAGGAGCCAAAGGAGTGGATCTCGGTCTATCCCTTCGTGCGCTCCTATGACTGGTACACCATGGACGAGGAAAAGCGCCGCCGCATCCTTATGGAGCACGGCATGCAAGCGCGTGATTATCCTGATGTGCGAGCTAATACCGTACCGGCTTTTGCGTTGGGTGACTACGAGTGGATTCTGGCCTTTGAGGCGGATGAGCTCCACCGTATCGTCGACCTGATGTACCTGATGCGCTATACCGAAGCCCGTCACCACGTGCGCGAGGAAATTCCTTTCCACACCGGCCGTCGCGTCAAGGACGTAGCAGAACTCATTGCAGTACTGCCCTAAAAGAAGCGTCGCCCAGCAAAAGCCCTGCTTGGCGACGTCCCGGGCTGCGCCCCGTCACTAGCCTGGCAGCCAGGCTAGTGACGGGGTGTAAGTTGTGTCGAGGCCCTTTAAGCGGTGCCACCTTCTACCGGTTTTCCTCCAGGTCAAGGCAAATGGAGTTAATGCAATAGCGAAGGTCAGTAGGGGTGTCGTAGCCCTCGCCCTCAAAGACGTGGCCTAGGTGCGATTCGCAGTTGGCACACAAGACCTCTACTCGGCGCATGCCTAGCGAGTTATCTTCTCGCTCGATGATCTTGTCTCCGGCAAGCGGGGAGAAGAAAGACGGCCAGCCACAATGGGACTCAAACTTTTCCGTGGAACGGAAAAGCTCCGCTCCACACGCGCGGCAAGAATAGACACCCTCGGTAGTGGTATTGGTGTACTCGCCTACATGGGGCGGCTCCGTACCTGCCTCACGCAGAACATAGTATTCCTCGGGGCTTAAGCGCTGGCGCCATTCGGTATCAGCAATGAGCTTGAAATCGGTCATGGGCCGAGTCTAAACCGCTCTGCGCGCGGCACGCCACCAGCCAGCGACCGTAGCGAAAATTGCGACGATAAGCAGCGCCCATCCTGCCGTGGCCGTGAAAAAATTCATCCACCGTCCAGCATCCGGGTGCGCTGTAGACGCCCACGAGACCGCAGGCTAAATGTGTTATGCCGCCAACCACGCTCCCGCGGAATGAAATACCGAGCGCGGGAGCACAACGGTAAACATCAGCGGGAAAAGCCACATGGAATAGTACTGCTGGCCTAGGGAAGACAGGAAGAAAATTCCCACCATTATCGCCCCGCTAGTGGTCAGTGCCCACAAGGTTGGGTCGGAGTTGCGCCAGCGTAAAAGCCCGAGAATCGCTGCGGCCGTAAGACCGGCAAAAATCAGCCACACGGTCCAATACAACCCGGCGCCAAAATTAACGTAGGCGTGGAAACCCGCCCAGGAAGAATTGGCATAGTCACGAGTTTCCGAAAGATAGGGCAGCAGCTTTTCGAAAAAGCCGCTGGCGCCCGGCACCACCGGCCACGCCAGTAGATTGAGAATCACCGGAACTCCGATGCCCTCGGCGAGACTGCGCCACTGGAGCTTTACCAAGGGCAGGAAGAGCAGCGGCGCAAACTGCGGCTTAATGACGATGGCAAGGCCAATGACCACGCCTGCCACCCAGCCCAACCACGGGGTGCGCTCGGCCCGCAAAAAGGCCCACAAAAACACGGCCAGACACAGCAAGAGAACGCCGTTGATATTGGTAAAGGCAAGCGTATTGGTCACTGACTCCGTGACAAACGCCAGCGCAATAGATACCGGCCACACGGGCGAGGTGAGCTTGCGGTCCACTATAAGGGTAAGCACCGCCAGTGCCGCGATGATCGCGGCCGCATTCGCCACGATGAATAGTCCTCGCGCAAGTGAGAAGTCTAGGTGCCCTAATGGCGCAAGCAGCAGCGTGGCTCCCGGGGTATACAGATACAGCGGGTCAACGTGGTTATAGGCCTGCTCGTAGACCGGCTGGCTGCTGGACATGCGCGCCACCGCGTTATACACGGTGGTGAAATCATCCGTTGGCGTGCCGTTGCGCGCAATGATGAATAAGCGGTGCACAACGAGCAATACGGCCACGGGCCAAGCGGCAACATTGATTCGGGAATTCACGGGCCCTTAGTCTACGTCCTCGCGGGTGCGGGAATACCGCAGAAACACCGTGCCATCCGTATCGGCCGCGACATTTTCCAACTGCATGCGCCGGTGGGAATGCTCGCCCTTAAAAGTAGCCATCGGAGTCTCTACGCCGGTAGACAGATGCGGATCCAGGGTCAAATACATCTGGTCAATCGCATCGGCGTCCACTAATTGCCCAATCATTCCTGGTCCGCCTTCACATAGCACGCGCTTAAACCCGCGATCCTTCAGGACGGATATGTAGTCGCGCACGCTTCCTTCACCGGCATCGCAGACCTCCGCCCCCGTGCTTTCAATAGCCTCGATTCGGGTAACGATGTCTTCATCCTCCCAGCTGCTGTGTGGGGCCAAGATGACAGGTGGGGTAGTAAAGTCTGTAAAAAAGTCCGAGTCGATATCGAAATCAAGGCTGCGAGAAGGCACTGCAATAGGAGCTGGGCGCGAGCCATCGGTGCTAGGAACAACGCCGGAGTAATCTTCTGCGCGCACCGTTTGCGCGCCCACCAACACCACGTCTGCCCAGTCCCGTAGAGCTGCAAAAAGTTGTCCATCGGTGTCATTTCCCATGTCTTCTGAGACATGGTTCATCGTCGCCGATCCGGTCAATGTGCTGACCATATTCGTACGGATGGTGAATGTGCCGCGGGAATCAGGACCCAAAAGCGAAGAGATATCCATGTCATCCCAGTGTAGCCAGAGCGGCGAGTGCCCAGCATGGCAATAACAGCGCCATAACCTCAGCAAGACGGGCTACACCAGACGGATGAGAATCACGCCGACCAGTATCACTGCAATGCCGGCTACCTGGCGCAGCGTTACGCGGGCGCCACGCAAGCGATCAATGAGTAGGGACCCCAGCATGGAGCCGAGCAGAGCCGCGACCACGGTAAGCCCCGTGCCCAGTTGTGGTACCAAAGCCGCGTTGCCAAAAACAAACAACGCACCCAGGACGCCACCAACCCACATCCACCAGGGATTGTTCTTCCCCTCGGGGCGCTCAATGCGAGGTCGCCAGCGTAGAACAATATTCACAATGGCAAGGGCAGATACCCCGACGCTAAAAGAAACTAAAGCCGCGCTAACAGGTGAGCCAGTAATCTGGCCCAGGTGACCATTGATCGCGGATTGGCTTGCAGTAAAACAGCCAAAAACAAACCCCGCTAAGCGCCACATCCACAGCGCTGTGGCACTGTCCTCACGCTTCGTGGGCGCGCCGGGGCCGGCGACGATGGCGATTACTCCGCCTAGGACGATGAGAGCCCCTAGCATGCGAACCACGGTCAGCGGGGATATAGGGGAGTCAAAGAGCCCAAGGTGATCGATGACGAGCCCCATGATGATCTGACCGGCGATGGGAAGAACTACGGTCTGGACGGCACCCAAGTGGGGAAATAGGAGAATATTCCCAGTAAGCGCAACTACGCCGAGCAAACCGCCGAACCATATCCACAGTGGTTGGCCAGCTGTGCGGGAAAGGCCGAATTCACCGCCGGTGACAGCGGTGGCGATAACGAGCAAGGTCACCGTGCCCACGGCGAAAGAGATAAGCGAAGAAGAAAAGGGCGTGCCTGTTGACAAGCGCAAGCGCGTATTAACCAGGGTCTGTACGGGCAAAACGAGCCCAGCGATAACGCCTAAAAGGATCCACAACACGACGGAACACTTTACCGGCACACAAAGTAACCCGCCCAGGCTCCTTGTGAAGAGGAGCGCTGGGCGGGGAAGTGGTGGTCCTAACTGGGATTGAACCAGTGACCTTTCCGGTGTGAACGGAACGCTCTCCCACTGAGCTATAGGACCGTGCGGTGGCTAAATGTACACCGCTTGAAATTCAAATACCTAATTGGCTGCGTAGGGCTACTCATGAGCGGGAGGCGGCTGGGCGCCTGCGGTCCACAAGAATCACACCGGTGTGATTTGGGAACGTACAAACGTGGAATATCGGCGGTTAAAAGCAAGGCGCTGGGCTGGGGATTTGGAAACTGGCGCGGAGCACGATAATGTTTCTTCTCGCACCGCAACGGAATAAAAGTTTGCGGCGCAATGCGGATGTAGCGCAGTTGGTAGCGCATCACCTTGCCAAGGTGAGGGTCGCGAGTTCGAGTCTCGTCATCCGCTCCACGCTTTTCAAAGGGCTACCTGTGAAGAGTGATTCTAAGTGAATAGCGCGCGATTAGCTCAGTGGGAGAGCGCTTCCCTGACACGGAAGAGGTCACTGGTTCAATCCCAGTATCGCGCACAAGGACTTTGTCCTAGAAACCGGGCCTGGTTTCGCATGCGGATGTAGCGCAGTTGGTAGCGCATCACCTTGCCAAGGTGAGGGTCGCGAGTTCGAGTCTCGTCATCCGCTCCAGCACTGTATTGTGTGAGGCGGTATCGCCACGGTGGAATGGCCGAGTGGTGAGGCAACGGTCTGCAAAACCGTGCACACGGGTTCGATTCCCGTTTCCACCTCAACTTCTTAATGCCTTCGGGCATTAAGCGCGATTAGCTCAGTGGGAGAGCGCTTCCCTGACACGGAAGAGGTCACTGGTTCAATCCCAGTATCGCGCACGAGAGTCTCTTTTTAGGCTCTGTAGCAAACTCCGGTTTGTTGTGCGGATGTAGCGCAGTTGGTAGCGCATCACCTTGCCAAGGTGAGGGTCGCGAGTTCGAGTCTCGTCATCCGCTCCATGTAGCCGCCCCAGAGACGGGGCGGCTTTTTCTTGTCTCCTTCCGTGTGCTGTGCGATACGCTTGCCTTTGAAGAGTCATAACCCAAAGCGGAGGAGGAAAGATGTCACGCGCACTAGTGGTACCGCTATTGGTTGGAGCCTGCGGCTTCGCGTCTTTTGTTTCGGGGACTGTGCTTTTCTTTATGGGCCTTACTGCGGCAGATGCGGCTGGAGGCAGTGGCAGCGGGGCGTGGCCTTTGACGCTCATCGGTGTTGGCGTCGCCCTGGTTATTTTTGCTCTGATGGTTTCTGGTCCGTTTTTTAATGCCCGGCAGGGGGAGAGGTCCTAAGGCTAGGTCCGCTGGAATTGAGTCAACTTGGCTTAAATAGTGATAAATACCTCTTTTTATTAAGGAAGCGGAACTCGAGCCCAGTTCAAGCCGACATATGACTCGACGCGCTGCTTTTGTGATTGCCGCTATGGCAAGTCGCGGGGCTAGTATGTCTGACAATTCAACTTGTGCTTTTCCAACATCACAAAGGAGCTATCTATGGGCTACCGCGTACCTTGGCTGCGCCGCACAGCCGCAGCAGTGGGCACAGCCGCACTGGTCTTGGGCGGGTCGATGCCTGCCGCATTCGCGCACGACTCCGTTATTGGCGGTTCGGTCAAAGACGGCGATCTACTCGATGAGTTCCCTAAGGAAATCACCCTTGAGTTTTCTGGCATCCCCAAAGAGGACTTCAACACCTTTGCCGTAACCAACGCCGATACCGGTGAGAAGCTCTTTAGCCAGGAACCGCAGCTCCATGAACGAGACCTCACAATTGAGACTCCTGAGGGGGTTAACCCTGGGCCGGGCAACTACCAGGTGGGTTTCCAAATCACGTCTTCGGATGGACACGCTACTCGCGGTGGTGTGGAATTTTCCGTTAAAGGTGACGGGGCCGAAAACCCCGAGGCTGGCGAGTCTGACGCGACAGACCAGGAAGCAACCGAGGGGCTGCCGATGTCGCTGAAAATCATTTTGGGCGTGGGCGGCGTTTTGGCAATTGCCGCAGTAGTTGCCCTATTTATTGGCAAGTCTCGTCGCATTGATTCGGAAGGTGAAAAATAATGTCCAAGATTTCTAGCATTGCCCTTGTGGGGTTAACTGTGGCCGGCCTTGCCCTGGCGGGTTGCTCCCCGCAGAACCAAAATGACTCCACCGAGTCGAAGGTTGATGCCACCTCCAGCGCTGCGGAGAAGTCCTCCCCCGCCGCAGCCGAGGACCTGACCTTCGAAGACGCGGTCGTGCGTGCCAACGAAGATAAAGACATGACTGCTATTTTTGGCACCTTGGTGAACCACACCGATAAGGACATCGCTATCACCGGTTTTTCCACCAGTCTTAATGCCAAGGTGAACCAGATCCATGAGACCGTCGATGGCAAGATGCAGGAAATGTCGAGCCCGTTGGTGGTCAAGGCCGGCGAGTCCCACGAACTTGCACCAGGCGGTGACCACTTCATGCTCATGGAAATGGGAAACCACATCGCTCCCGGTGAATCCCTTGACCTTAAGGTGAAGCTAGAAGGCGGCGAAGAGCTCGATCTGGGCGAGATCCAAACGCGTAGCATGCCTTCCGGGGATGAGGACTACGGCGATATGGAAGGCCACGATATGTCCCACATGGAGCACGGAGATATGTCCCACAATAAGGAAGGCCACGACCACTAACCATGTCTGGGTTCAGCAGAAGGGGATTTCTCACTGGCGCTGCGGTATCGACCAGCGCCTTCGCGTTGGCAGGCTGCAATAACCAGGGCTCTTCCCCGGATGCTGGGGCACAGGAACAGCCTGCGCTTGCCGACGCCCTCGTGGCTTTTGACGGCGAGCATCAGGCGGGCATTGCTACCGCAGAGCAGGCTCACCTGAATCTGGTGGGGTTTGACTTTAAAAGGGGCGTCGACAAGCGGGGGTTTGCCAGCCTGATGAAATTGTGGACCGAGGACGCCCGCGCGCTGTGTACGGGGGAGCCGCCGCTGGGCACCCTGGAACCGGAAATGGTGCAACAGCCCGCCAACTTGACCATCACCTGCGGTCTAGGCCAGAAGGTATTCTCCCTGCTCGGCGTGGAGAAACCACACTGGTTGGGAGATGTGCGTTCCTTTAAGCGTGATGAGCTGCAACGACAATGGGGACAAAGCGATATTGTCCTTCAGATTTGTTGCGATGACCCGTTGATGAATACTTATGCACTGCGCCACATGGTGCGAGCCGGTGAGCACTATGCCAGTGTGAAGTGGCTGCAGCAGGGATTTATTAATGCCTATGGCAGCCACGAAAAGGGCGCTACTGCGCGCAATATGTTCGGGCAAAAGGACGGCACCGTTAACCCGCGCAGCGAGGAAGATTTTGCAGCCCAAGTGTGGATCGATGAAGGGCCGAAGTGGGCGCAAGGGGGAACGGCCATGGTGGTGCGTCGCATTCGCATGAACGTGGATACGTGGGAGAAGCTGGATCGCTCCTCCCGTGAAAATGCGGTGGGCCGTAAGCTTGACACCGGCGCCCCGCTTACCGGTGAAGAAGAATTTGATGCTGCAGATTTCGATGCGGTAGATGACTACGGCTTGCCGGTGATTGATAAAAACTCGCACATGGCCGTGGCCGCGCCACCTGCTGATCATCCGGAGCAACGCATCCTACGCCGGCCGTATAACTATGAGCTGGCCCCCGATGGCAAGGATGGGCAGCTTTCCAATATCGGCCAGGTTTTCATCTGCTATCAGCAGGATCCCACCAAGCAATTCGAGCCTATCCAGGCCCGTTTGGATAAATCTGACCTGATGAATGAGTGGCTGACCCATATCGGCTCCGCTATGTATTTCTGCCCGCCGGGCACCCTCGACGCGGATGGGCGTGAATCTTGGTGGGCGAAATCGCTTTGCGAGTATGCAGGGTTGTAGAATAGCTATCCGTAAATTTAAATAGCGGACGCGGCCAGGTATGCCGCCGACGCACGAGCGCATAAAGGAGCGCGATTATGGCGGAACTCATTCCCGCAGTACCGGTCAATTACGATTCCTTCACCGTGCCCGCCGGCCAGGCCGTGGGCGCAGCAATGCGAGAGCTCAATCTTCCCAATAAGGGCCCTGAGGCTGTCGTAGTCGTTCGCGGTGAAGACGGCACTCTCTTTGATTTGTCGCACACCCCCGACACGGAATCCACCTTCACCCCGGTAGCCGCCTGCGAGGAAGACGGTCGCGCGGTAATCCGCCACTCCTGCGGCCACGTTATGGCGCAGGCCGTGCAGGCCGAATTCCCCGGCACCAAGCTGGGCATCGGCCCGGCCATTGAAAATGGCTTCTACTTCGATTTTCAAACCGCGGAGCCTTTCACCCCGGAAGATCTCAAGGCGATTGAAAAGCGCATGAAGAAGATCATTAAGGGAGGCCAGCGTTTTGAGCGCCACGTTTACGAATCCGCTGCAGAAGCGGAGCAGGCGCTTGCCGGAGAACCCTTCAAGCTCGAGCTGGTCCAGGACAAGGGCAACGTTGACCCTGACTCCGATGAGGCCGCCGAGGTTGGTTCTGGCGATCTGACCCACTATGACAACATCAACCCGCGCACCGGGGAAGTAGAGTGGTTCGACCTCTGCCGCGGACCGCACGTTCCAACCACCAAGTACATCCCGGCCTTCACGCTAACCCGCTCTTCTGCTGCATACTGGCGCGGAGATCAGTCTAAGGCTGGCCTGCAGCGCATTTACGGCACCGCTTTTGAGTCCAAGGAGGCCCTGGAGGCCTACCAGACCATGGTGGAAGAGGCTGAAAAGCGCGACCATCGCCGCTTGGGCCAAGAGCTAGACCTCTTCTCCTTCCCAGATGAGATTGGCTCCGGTTTCCCGGTATTCCACCCGAATGGTGCCACCGTGCGCATGGAGATGGAAAACCACTCTCGCAACCGCCACGTCCAGGCCGGCTATTCCTTTGTCAACACTCCGCATATCACCAAGGGTGATCTCTTCAAGAAGTCGGGCCACCTGGACTTCTACGCCGATGGCATGTTCCCGCCAATGCAGCTCGATGGCGAGTATGACGAAGAAGGCAATACCGTCAAGGAGCCGCAGGACTACTACGCCAAGCCCATGAACTGCCCGATGCACAACCTGATTTTTGCATCCCGTGGCCGTTCCTACCGCGAGTTACCGCTGCGCCTATTTGAGTTCGGCACCGTCTACCGCTACGAAAAGTCCGGCGTGGTCCACGGTCTGACCCGTGCCCGCGGCTTTACCCAGGACGACGCGCACATTTACTGCACCGAAGAACAGCTGGAAGAAGAACTTACCAAGGTCCTAGACTTCATCATCTCCTTGCTGAAGGACTATGGCCTGTCTGATTTCTACCTGGAGCTTTCCACCAAGGATCCGAATAAGTTCGTCGGTTCCGACGAGATTTGGGAGCGCTCGACTTCCATCTTGCAGTCGGTCGCGGAAAAGTCTGGCTTGGAGCTGGTACCGGACCCAGCCGGCGCCGCGTTCTACGGTCCAAAGATTTCTGTCCAGGCCCGCGATGCCATTGGCCGTACCTGGCAGATGTCTACCGTGCAATTGGACTTCAACTTGCCCGAGCGTTTCGAGCTGGAGTACACCGCTTCGGACGGAACAAAGAAGCGCCCGATCATGATTCACCGTGCGCTCTTTGGCTCCATTGAACGTTTCTTTGGTGTGCTGCTGGAGCACTACGCTGGCGCATTCCCAGCTTGGCTGGCGCCGCACCAGGTGGTGGGTATCCCGGTGGCAGATGAATTCTCCCCGCACCTTGAAGAAGTTGCCGCACAGCTGCGCCAGAAGGGAATCCGCGCCGATGTGGATACCTCCGATGACCGCATGCAGAAAAAGATTCGCAATCACACCACCGGAAAGGTCCCATTCATGCTGGTCGCCGGTGCCCGCGATGTGGAAGCCGGCGCCGTGTCCTTCCGCTTCCTAGATGGCACCCAGGTCAACGGTGTGCCAGTGAATGAGGCTGTGGAACTCATCACTGCGTGGGTCGCAGAACGCAATAACGAGCAGCCGACTGAAGAGCTCATCATTGCCCGACGCTAAAAAGACGCGCGAGACCGAAAGCTCCGCCGCTTTCGACAATGGAGCGGTGGAGGGGACCTTCGTTGACTCAGGCGCGGGCGACCCGGACCGTCTAGAACGGCTGTGGGCACCTTATCGCATGGCTTATATAGCCAAGCGCTCTGAGGACCCCTTCGTTGCCGCCCCGCAGGGTAGCGACGAAGACGGGCTCATCATCGCCCGCGGCAAGAGCGTTTATGCATTGCTAAACCTCTTTCCGTACAACGCTGGACACCTCATGGTGGTGCCGTACCGTAAAGAATCTCAGCTTGAGAACCTAACGCAAGAGGAATCTCAAGAGCTGATGGAGTTTGCGCAAAAGGCTATCCGGGTACTCAAACGCGTCTCTCACCCAGAGGCCATTAACGTAGGTTTGAACTTGGGTCGCGCTTCAGGAGGCTCCGTGGGAGATCACCTGCACCTGCATGTGGTGCCAAGGTGGCCTGGGGATAGTAACTTTATGACTGTCCTTGATGGGACTAAGGTATTACCGCAGCTTCTGCAGGATACACGCCGCGTGCTGGCAGAAGGTTGGCGCGAGATGGAAGAGGAGGATTCGCGTGCTTAGCGTGCATGGGCGAAAGCCCGCCGCCGTGGTGGTGGAACCTATAGCGAAGGCCTTTTTAAAGCTGGGCCTGACCCCGAATGTGGTCACTATTGTGGGAACCATTGTCACCATTGCTATTTCGGTGATCCTCATTCCTACCGGTCACCTGTTTTCCGCTGCCGTATTATCCGGCCTCTTTGCCGCCTTTGACATGCTCGACGGCACCATGGCGCGTCTGACTGGCAAAGCCACCGCCTTTGGCGCGACCTTGGATGCTTCCTGCGATCGAATCACCGATGGTGCCTTGTTTAGCGCTATTGCGTGGTGGCTGATTTATTCCGCGGATTCTTCCCGCATTACGGTCATCGCTTGCTTTGTCACCTTGGTATGTTCCCAGGTCATTTCCTATATCAAGGCTAGGGGAGAGGCGTCTGGGTTCAAGATGGTCGGCGGCCTCATCGAGCGCCCTGAGCGGCTTATCTTGGGCTTGGGCGGCATTGGCCTTGAGGGCCTTGGCGTTCCGCATGCTATCGAGGTAGCGCTGTGGATCCTTGCCGTTGGCTCCATCTTCACCGTGTGCCAGCGCATGGTCATCGCTGCCCGCCAGGAGCAGCACTAGCTCGCTGAGCACCACCGAAAAACCAGGAGGTTTTAACACCATGTGGGATAAAGAAGACCTCTCCGCGGCGGGCTACCTCGCGGGGTGGAAGGTGGTGCGTCGGCTGCCTGAGCCCATTGCGCGCACGCTGTTTCGGTGGGGCGCAGATTTTGCCAGCAGCAATGGCCGCGGAATGGAAGGCTTGCGCCGCAACCTTGCCCGCGTGGTGGGGCCAGAAAACGTTACCCGCGCGCTGGTACGCGATTCCGTTCGCTCCTATATGCGCTATTGGATGGAGGCCTTCCGCCTGCCGGCTATCCACGGCGATGCCAGCCTGCACGAGCGCTTACTCAGCGGCTTGGAAGGTCTCGAGCATTTTGATGCTTCCGCTCAATCCGGACGCGGCACTATTTTGGCCCTCCCACATTCGGGTAATTGGGACATGGCGGGTGTCTTCCTCGTGGGCCACTATGGCCAGTTCACCACTGTCGCAGAGCGCTTGAAGCCCGCAGTGCTTTTCGACGCCTTTGTGGACTACCGCGAAACCCTCGGTTTTGAGGTCCTTCCCCTCACCGGGGGCGAAGCCTCGCCTTTTGCTCGCCTCAAAGAAGTATTAGAAGCTGGCGGCGTGGTGTGCCTGCTGGCCGAGCGTGACCTGACTCGAAGTGGTGTGAGCGTAGATTTCATGGGGGAGGAGGCCAATATGGCCGCCGGACCCGCCCGCCTTGCGCTGGAGACTGGTGCCGCCCTCCATGTGGTGCACTCATGGTTTAAGGGAGAGGGCTGGGGCCTATCGGTGTCTCCGGAACTTGAGGTAACAAACGTACAAGAGACTACGCAACGCATGGCCGATGGCTTCGCTGCCAATATTCGCCGGCATCCGGAGGATTGGCATATGCTGCAGCCGCAGTGGAATGTCGATATTGAGAGGCGTCGGCAAGCGCGCGCCGCGCACAAGGCCCGTGATAGCCGCCACGCTGGTGCACGGCAGGAAGACGAGAAATAATGCGGATCGGCATCGTGTGCCCCTACTCCTTTGATGAACCGGGCGGAGTTCAAGCCCATATCCTTGATCTAGCCACTGTATATATAGAGCAAGGGCACTATGTTCAAGTCATCGGCCCCGCTTCTGACTCCACGCCGCTGCCTGATTTTGTGGTCAAGGGAGGCCCGGCTTTTCCCATTGCTTATAACGGTTCGGTGGCCCGCCTGTCCGTCGGACCTCAGGTAACGCGCAAGGTCAAACGCTTTATCAAAGATGGCGACTTTGATGTTTTGCACATCCATGAGCCCAATTCCCCGAGCTTTTCCATGACCGCGCTGGCCGTAGCGCAGGGACCGTTGGTGGCCACGTATCACGCCTCCGCGTCGAGCTCGCTGGTCTTGACCCTTGCCAAGCCTTTCCTCGCGCCTTTTTTGGAAAAGATCCGCGGCGGTATCGCGGTTTCAGATATGGCGCGCCGCTGGCAGGTGGAGCAATTGGGCGGAGACCCAGTCCTCATTCCCAACGGCGTGGATACATCGGTATACGCGCAGGCACGGCGCCGCAGCCCAGCCAAGGCCCCCGGAGATCCTTTAGAAGTAGTCTTCTTAGGCAGGCTCGACGAGCCGCGCAAGGGGCTGGATATCCTGCTTCGTGCGCTCCGCCAGATAGACCACCCCCTCCGCGTTACCATCATGGGTGGCGGCCGTGCTCGCGAGGTAGAAGGCGTAGATTTTGTCGGCCGAGTCAGCGATGCCGAAAAGGCCGAGATCCTCGGCCGCGCCGATGTATACGTGGCCCCAAATACTGGGGGCGAAAGTTTCGGCATTGTGTTAGTAGAGGCCATGGCGGCCGGCGCGGCAGTAGTTGCTTCTGACCTTGAAGCCTTCCGCGCGGTGTGCAACGCCGATTCTGATGAGCCTGCCGGCGCACTCTTCCGCAATGAGGATAGTGAAGATCTGGCGCGCGTCTTAAGTGAGGTGCTTGATGATGCCGAGTACCGGGTTCGGCTGACACGCAATGGTGTCGAGCGTGCCAGCACGTATGACTGGGACCATGTGGCAGCAGCTGTTATGCAGGTCTATGAAACCGTCCAGGACGGAACCAAGGTGAGGGTGAAGCGCTAATGGCCATTGAAATTGCGCTAGTCCTCTTTCTGCTCATCATCGTGGGGTCCTGGGCGCTTTTTACCGCTCAGCGGCTCAACTCACTGCACATTCGCACCGATGCCTCGCTGGCACAGCTACAGGCGGCCCTAGACCGCAGGGCAGCGGTCACAGCGGCAGTGGCACCGGGCCTGGCGGCCCTGGCCCAAAGAGCCGAATCCACCGAGCTTTACCAAGGCCACTTCGAACCGCGCACGCTGGCCGAGCGGGAGCTTTCTGCCGCCATTGTGCGGGAGTTTCCCGCAGAGCGCCGCCCCGCTGCGCTTGCCGACGCCGAAGGGCGTATCCAGCTCGCCCACCGCTTTTATAACGAAGCGGTCAGCGATACTCGTGCTTTGCGTCTGCGCCCTGCGGTGCGGCTTTTCCATCTGGGCGGCACCGCAAAGCTGCCGGAATACTTTGACTACATGCTGGCTGAGTAGCCTGCTGAGCGGTTTTATGACCGAAGCGAGTGCCGGCCGCCTCGGCGGCGTAAAACCGGCTGTGCCAGGGCGCTTGGCGCGTGTGGCTGGTGAATTCCTGCGCGTTCCAGTTTTCCAGCCAGCGCCACCTCGAGCGCAAACCATATAAGCCCAATGATGGCCATAACCACGATGAGAATATTGCGGGCCACCAAGAGATACACGGGGAACATATTCTCGCCCACGTAATGCCAGATGTAGTCGTAGTTAAACGGATAGACCAAAGTACCCAGCGCAGCGGCGATAATGGCGCAGACCGCTAGCAGGCGCTGGACTACCCGCAAGGTAGTAAACCCTTGTGGAAGTCGCTGGCGGATCACCACTGCAAGCAGCGGGCCGAGCCAGACGATGTATTGCGGGGAGAAAACCTTATTGGTCGCGATAAGGAGCAAGACCATAACGCTAAAGAACGCCATGGTGGTGCGCGTGGTCCATCCGCCGGCACACAGCCGGTAGAGCGCCCATCCCACCGCAAACACCAGCATGATAATGATGGCTATGGTGCTCCACCTGATGGCGGTATCCACGCCGGGCCCGGAGATCTCAAAGCTCTTGGAAGCGGCGTAGCCCAAATCCCAGCGGCCGGGGTGGCGATGCGCTTGCAGCAACAGGAAGGTCGCCGGGATGGACTCCAACTGGAGTCCGCGCACGCCCTGGTAGTTTAAAGGTGAAAGTAAGCGTTCGGTGCCACAGGTGGCAACCGTTATGGCGCAGACTGCAATGATGGTGCAGAAGAAGACGAGCAGGCGTTGCCAGGTCGCAGACCTATTGAAGCGGCCCACTAAGCCTGCGGCGAGCACTCCGGGCCAAAGCTTCATGGTGGTGGCAAAGCCCAGTAACGCCGAGGCAATAAGGGGATGGGTAGCCAGAAGGGCGGCTGCTCCGGCGACGGCTAGGGAGGGGAAAATATCGAGGCGCCACACAAAGGCATGGCCTGCCGCGGTGCCGAAGAAAACCCAGAACCACGCGGCCCAAAAAGCGCGCGGTTGGGTGGGATGGTGGCGCAGCAGCAGGGCTAAAAACGCGGCGTCGACAAGCAGCGTCATGATGGTAAAGCCGATATAGAAAGCGGTGATATTTTCACCGGTGAGCCACCCCAAAAGCACCGTAGGCCACGTGCCTGCATGAGGGTACTCGGTCATTTGAGTTGGGTCGTCGCCGTAGATACCCGCAAAATAATATGCGACATCGCCCCTGGGACTGTGGTCAATCTTGAGTAGATATACAAGGCACAGGCGGGCGATAACCCACCCAATCCAAACTGCAGGAACAGAAGCGAGGCGTTTCACCCAAAAGACTTTATTCAAAGAGCGCTCACTTCGGTGGCGGACATAGTTTCTTCTAGAAAATTCTTCCACTTATGCCAAAAAATGGGGGAGAGATAATGAGAAAAGGAATCGGCGGCTCGGCCTTTTAGTAGTGTGGACGACAATTGCTAGCGGTAGTGATTTAGGACATTGGGAGTGTGGAGATGGCGGCCATCCGCGAGATTTTGGACATAGAGAAAACGGGAGCGGACGATGTCTTTAGTGGCCCGGCGGTGGAGTCGCGGATTGAGCGTACCTTCGGCGGACATATTGCTGGCCAAGCAGTGGCCGCGGCCCAACGCACCGTTTCCGGGAAAGAGGTTCACTCCCTGCACGGCTATTTTGTGGGGCCTGGTGACGCGAGCCGGCCGATTGAGTTGCGGGTCGAGCGCATTCGAGACGGCAGATCCTTTGCCAACCGGCAGGTACGCGCCTACCAAGGGGGCACGCTACTTTTCTCTGCCATGGCGAGCTTCCATCGCGATGGGGACTGCGGACCGCAGCACCAAGATCCCATGCCGGAGGTACCTGGGCCCGAAGAAACAGCTCGTTCCGGTGGCGGTGCGCCTTACTCCACCCGCATCATCCTCAAAGAGTGGGAGGAATGGGATATCCGCTTGGTACCAGAGGAAGGCCGAGACCCTGTGGCAGCGGAACGCACCGGTGCAGGATTTCGTCATATCTGGTTTCGCAATACCGTTGAGCTTCCGCAGGATCCGGCTTTCCACCGCGCCGCGCTGACCTACATGTCGGATATGACTCTCATCCGCTCCGCGCTCCTTCCGCATCAAGGAGAGAAAGTGCAGTTGGCCAGCCTCGACCATGCCATTTGGTTCCTGCGTCCTATTCGCGTGGATGAATGGCTCTTATATGAGCAAGTATCACCCTCAGCATTTCAAGGAACGGCAATTGCGCGCGGCAAGCTCTTTACGGAGGAGGGCGAATTGGTGGCTTTGGTCAATCAAGAGGGCCTCACGCGCTTCTTGGATGAAAAGCTGGGCAGCGGCTCCGCCCATGGCAATTGGCACAACGTGTAAATATGCCCCGCTTATAAGGGGGTCGCTTTCACGCATTCATGCAGCACACGTATAATTGCCACCAGTTTCAGCACCCGATTAGAAAGGGACTACATGTCAGGCCACTCGAAATGGGCAACTACCAAGCATAAAAAGGCTGCCAACGATGCAAAGCGTGGCAAGGAATTTGCCAAGCTGATCAAGAATATCGAAGTGGCGGCCCGCACCGGCGGTGGTGACCCAGCGGCTAACCCAACCCTTGATGACATGATCAAGAAGGCCAAGAAGGCCTCCGTCCCCAATGACAATATTGAGCGTGCTCGCAAGCGTGGATCCGGTGAGGAAGCCGGCGGCGCCGACTGGGAAACCATCATGTACGAAGGCTATGGCCCCAACGGCGTGGCCATGCTCATTGAGTGCCTTACGGATAACCGCAACCGTGCGGCGACCGACGTGCGTACCGCTATGTCTAAAAACGGCGGCAACTTGGGCGAATCCGGCTCCGTGGCCTATATGTTCACCCGTACCGGCTACGTCCTAATAGAAAAGGGCGAGCTGACGGAAGACGATGTTTTGATGGCCGTGCTAGAAGCTGGCGCGGAAGAGGTAAAGGACCAGGGCGAGAAGTTTGAGATCGTCTGCGCCCCGACGGATGTGCAGGCCGTTAAGGACGCGCTCAAGGAAGCCGATATTGAGGTCGATGACTCTGATAATGACTTCCGCGCTTCTGTTGAGGTGCCGCTTGATGCCAATGATGCCAAGAAGATTTTCCGCCTCATTGATGCTTTGGAAGACTCCGATGACGTGCAAAACGTCTACACCAACATGGACCTGTCCGATGAGGTACTAGCCGAGTTGAACGAGGGTTAATCACCTCTTCGCCGCAATAGCGGCGGCTATGTAGCGCCGGGAGCGCTCCGCGAGAATTGCTCGCCGGAGGCGCTGCCGGCGCTTCGCTATGGTGGGGTGGACTGCTACGTTTGTAGAACACCTGTGTGTAGTCCATAATGGGGGCAGTAGGCGGTCCGATAAGGCGCTGACATGACAATGGGGGAGAGATGAACCTAGAAGGAATGCGCGTGATGGGGATTGACCCGGGCTTGACGCGCTGTGGACTTTCCGTGGTTCAAGCTGGTCGCGGCCGAGCAATCCTCCCGGTTTCTGTAGGCGTGGTTCGTACCCCTAGCGATAAAGACTTAACGGAGCGCCTCCTGCGTCTTTCAGTGGCAGCGAAAGAATGGATGGATGACTATACGCCGGATGTGGTAGCGATCGAGCGAGTCTTCGAACGCGGCCAGGTCTCCACGGTCATGCAAACTGCCCACGTGGTAGGGGTGTTGGTGCTGGCTGCAGCTGAGCGCGACATTCCGGTGTATATGTACACCCCATCCGAGGTGAAAAAGGCAATCTCTGGAAATGGACGCGCCGATAAAAAGCAGATGACCACTATGATCACCCGTATTCTGGGGTTGACGGAGCCGCCCAAGCCTGCCGACGCCGCCGATGCACTCGCCTTGGCGGTGTGTCATTGCTGGCGCGCCCCTGCCATTGCGCGGATGGACCAGAATGGTCTTGGGCTTGGAGCCAAGACAAGTGGCGTGCGCGGACAAGCTAAGAAGCGGTAGAGAAATTTACTGAGAGAAAAGGATAGGAAGCCAATGATTGCTGCACTGCGTGGAGAGGTAATCCATATTGGACTCGACCATGGGGTCATCGATTGTGCAGGTGTGGGATACAAGTTCTTGGCCACCCCAAAAACGCTGGGCACTTTGCGCCGCGGGGAACCAGCTACGGTTCTCACCAACTTGGTGGTCAAGGAAGACTCCCTGACTCTTTATGGCTTTAGCGCTGATGAGGACCGCGAGATGTTCCAAGTTCTGCAATCCGTGTCGGGGCTCGGACCAAAGCTTGCCTTGGCAGCGCTTTCGGTCATGGGCGCAGGGGAGCTCGCAGCTGCAATTGGTGCGGAAGACGTCAAGGCGCTGCAATCTATCCCAGGCGTCGGCAAGCGTATGGCTCAGCGCTTAGCATTGGAGCTGAAAGATAAGGTGGCGGCCTTTGCGCCAAGCGAGCCCTCTACTGCAGGTAGCGGCGATACCGCCGTCGCGCCAGCCGGCGGGGCCATTGTAGAAAGCGTGACTGAGGCGCTCATTGGCCTTGGGTTTACTGATAAGGGAGCGCGGCCTGCGGTGGAAGCGGCATATGCGGACAACCCCGACGCCGATACGTCCTCCCTCCTGCGTGCGGCTCTAGCGCAGCTGGGTAAGAAAAAGTAACGGCAGGCAGGAAGGCTGAACAATCATGTCCGATATTGAGCGCACCGAATTTAATCTCCCCGACGGCGTCGACGCGGCGCATTCCTCGCAGCGCAATAGCGACGTCGAAGCGACCGCACACTCCGAGGAACATGATTTTGAGCGGTCATTGCGCCCGAAGTCGCTAGATGAGTTTATAGGCCAGCCCAAGGTGCGCGAGCAGCTTTCCTTGGTGCTCAAAGGCGCTAAGAATCGTGGAGTTACACCGGACCACGTTCTGCTCTCTGGCCCGCCTGGCCTGGGTAAGACCACCATGGCGATGATTATTTCCCAGGAGCTGGGGACTTCGCTGCGTATGACCTCGGGTCCTGCCTTAGAACGCGCCGGCGATTTGGCCGCCATGCTTTCTAATCTGATGGAGGGTGACGTGCTTTTCATCGACGAGATCCACCGCATTGCCCGGCCAGCAGAAGAAATGCTGTATATGGCGATGGAAGATTTCCGTATTGACGTCATCGTAGGCAAGGGGCCTGGTGCTACCTCCATTCCGCTGGAAATCCCGCCTTTTACCCTGGTAGGGGCTACAACACGCGCCGGCATGCTTACTGGCCCCCTGCGTGATCGATTCGGCTTTACTGCGCAAATGGAGTACTACGACACAGCTGACTTAACTCAGGTGATTAAGCGTGCGGCGCACATCTTAGACGTAGACATTGACCACGATGCGGCGGTAGAAATTGGTTCTCGTTCGCGTGGCACCCCGCGTATTGCCAACCGCCTGCTGCGTCGCGTTCGCGACTACGCTGAAGTCAACGGTACGGGTTCGATTGATTTTAGTGCGGCCCAAGGGGCGCTCGAGGTCTTCGACGTGGATGAAATGGGCCTCGATCGCTTGGACCGGGCAGTGCTCGATGCATTGATTAAGGGGCACGGCGGCGGACCAGTCGGCGTGAGCACCCTTGCCATTGCGGTGGGCGAGGAACCCTCGACGGTGGAGGAGGTGTGTGAGCCCTACCTGGTGCGTGCCGGGATGATTGCGCGAACAGGACGCGGCCGCGTAGCTACCGCCGCTGCGTGGCGACACTTGGGGCTTACTCCTCCTGAGGGGGCAGCTGGCCTGTTTTAATTCCAGGCGCCAGCCTGCTTGGTCAAGCACTCTGGGTTTTTGTGTCCACTTCCGTCTGGCACACTAGGGAGCTATGGAAATCATCATTCTTATCATTATTGGCATCCTGTTCGTCATTCCCTCCTTCATGGCCATGCGAAAGCAGCGCCAGCGCCAAAATGATATGCAGGCCCTACAAAACTCCCTCAAGCCGGGCGATTCCATCGTCACCGCGGGCGGTGTACATGGCGTGGTGCGTAGCACCAGTGACAAGAATGTGGATCTAGAAATTGCCCCAAGAGTGGTGGTTACTTTTGACAAGATGGCCGTGATTCGCACCGAGCAGGAGGCCAATGAGCTCGAGCGCCCTGCGGCTGCTGAGGAAGCACAAGGCGATACGAAAGATAACCTGCCTGATGAGAATGTCCCTCCGTTCGACGGCGAGGGGAAGAACTAACCCCGCCTTTCCTGAGAACTATCTTAGCGTTTGCTAGGTGGTGGGAACTTTGTGGAGCGTAGACCCCATCACACTTTGGGTCTTATCAGGCCCTCGTTAAGGAAAATTCCGTCTCATGACGTACGATTGTGCGTTGTTGACGTGCCTGCGCCATTCGGTCGGGCCGTATTTATTGTCTAAGCACCCTGTTATAAGCAGCACAGGAGATTATCGTTGTCCGCATCACCCCGTCGCGCTATGAAAAATAGCCAACGCCAATGGCCGAAGCGCGCTATCGCGTTATTCGTCCTCATTGTGGTTGTTATCTATGCGCTTATCTTTCTTACTGGTAGCCGTCAAAGCACGCCGAAGCTCGGCATTGATCTGCAGGGCGGTACTCGCGTAACGCTTGCTCCGCAAGGCGAGGAACCCACTCAGGACCAGCTCAAACAAGCACGCACCATCTTGGAACAGCGTGTCAATGGTATGGGCGTTTCCGGCTCTGAGGTTGTCATTAACGGCAATACCCTGGTTATTACTGTGCCAGGAGAGGACGCTTCCCAAGCACAGGCCGTAGGTAAGACCTCGCAGCTCTTCTTCCGCCCAGTGGCTAAGCCATCCATGCCGGATATGGGCAAGCTCAATAAGGAGCTAGAAGACATGGCCAACCGCTGGGTAAAGTATGGCGTGCTAAGCGCAGACGAAGCGAACAAGCAGATGGATCAAGGCGTCAAGGCCATCTCTGCGCAGGAAGCGCAGATGACCGGACAGAAGCCAAAGGAGAAGAAGGCTCCAAAGGTCAGCGCTAAGCCCCTGGATGAGCCAAGCAACTCCATTGAGCAGTCGAAGCGCCGTGATGAAATCACGGAGATGTTGCTCAAGGACCGCCAGTCCGAGGATCCGACGACCCAAGCCGCAGCTTCGATGCTGATGACCTGTCAGGGCGATACCGATCCGCTGGCTGGCGCGGACGATCCGGCTAAGCCATTTGTTACCTGTGATTATTCCAAGGGCAACCCGTACGTCCTCGAGCCCGCGCCACTTCTTAACGGCATCAAGGATGAAAATGGCACCCGCCTAACCGGCAATGAGATCAATACCAATGGTCCTATCGAAGGCGGTATGAACAACAAAACCGGCCAAATGGAGATCAACTTCTCTTTCAAGACCGGAGATGGACCAAACGGTTCCCAGACGTGGGCGGACCTCACCAAGGAACACCTCAACGACCAAGTCGCCATTACCCTTGACTCCGCAGTTATCTCTGCACCGGTGATCCAGGGCGCAACTCCAGTTGGGTCCGCAACCTCTATTACTGGTGATTTCAGCCAGGAGGAAGCACAGAACCTGGCCAATAACTTGAAGTATGGCGCACTGCCGCTGTCCTTCGCCGGTGAAAATGGCGAGCCGGGCGGTACCATTGAGTCCATTCCGCCGACACTGGGTAAGGCCGCCCTGCAGGCCGGCCTTATCGCGGGCCTAGTCGGCTTGGTACTCGTGATGGCTTATTCGTTGTATTACTTCCGCGCACTGGCCGGCGTCTCCCTCGTCTTCCTCATTTCTTCTGGCCTGTTGACCTATGGTGCCTTGGTGCTGCTGGGTCGTTGGATCGGCTACTCACTGGATCTCTCCGGTATTGCCGGTCTGGTCATCGGTGTGGGTGCAACGGCTGACTCCTTCGTGGTCTACTACGAGCGCATCAAGGATGAGCTGCTAGAGGGACGCACTTTCCGCTCCGCTACGCAAAAGGCGTGGGAGCGTGCTCGTGCGACCATCGTGACCGGTAACGCGGTGACCCTCATCGGCTCCGTAGTGGTCTACTTCCTCGCCATCGGTGAGGTTAAGGGCTTCGCCTTTACCATGGGCCTGACCACGGTCTTCGACCTTGTCGTATCCTTCTTGGTTATGGCACCACTGATGCAGTTGGTGGGCCGCCGTCCAGCTGCAGCCAAGCCTTCGATGAACGGCCTTGGTGGTATCTACGCCTTGGTGGAAGAGCGTCGTGAACGCGGCTATTTCGGCTCGGGGCATCGCAAAGCAGGCTCCACTAAAACCTCCGCAACCAAGGAGGCAGCCACCACAGAAACGGCAGCACATACTGCCGCAGGAACCGCACGTCCCGTTGATGCTGCGGAAGATGAGGAGAAATAAGCATGGCTGTTTCGACTAAGCACAAGATTTCCCGAATGGACCGCCTCTACGAGGATGAGCGCGGTTATGACTTCATTGGCCGCACCAAGCTGTGGTACGGCATCACCGCCGCGCTGATCGTGGCGGCCGTGGCCGCAATCCTAATTCGCGGCTTCAGCCTCTCGATTGACTTCGAAGGCGGCACTACGCTGTCCATGCCGGCAGGGGACCTTAAGGAAGAAGAAGTAGGACGCGTCTTTGAAGATTCCACCGGCGTAGAACCCGAGCAGGTACATATCGTAGGCTCCGGCAACTCCGAGACCTTGGAGATTGTCTCCGAACGCCTCAGCCAAGAAGAGGTGAATGCGGCTCGTACCGCTATCTACGAGGACTTTAAGCCGAAGGATGAAGAAGGTAAGGCCACCCCGGATGCCATCGGTTCGTCCACGGTATCTGAGTCTTGGGGTTCTGCCATTACCCAGCGCATGCTTATCGCCATGCTGGTCTTCTTGGTAGCTGCCACCGTTTATGTGGCCATTCGCTTGCAGAAGAACATGGCTTTTGCCGCTATCATCGCCCTGATTGCAGACGGCGTGATTATTGCCGGCATTTATGCGCTCTTCGGATTCCAGGTTTCCCCTGCTGTCATTATCGGTCTGCTTACCGTCCTGACCTTCTCCATGTATGACTCGGTCATCGTCTTTGACAAGATCAACGAGAACACGGAAGGCCTGGAGGGACAGCGCAAGAAGACCTTTGCTGAGCTGACGAACCTGGCGATTAACCAGACGGTCATGCGCTCGATTTCTACCTCGGTGATTTCTGCGCTGCCGATTATCGCGCTCTTCGTGGTGGCCGTGTGGCTCATGGGCATTGGTACCCTGCGCGATTTGGCACTCATCCAGCTCATCGGTGTGGTTGAGGGTATTTTCTCCTCCATCTTCTTCGCTACGCCATTGGTTGTCACCTTCGCCAATATGTCCAAGAAGATTAAGCGCCACAATAAGCGAGTAGCGGACTACCGTGCTGGTAAGGATGAGAAGGGTGCTGCAGAAGATGACGCACCCGCAGCGGGGCGCACCGTGGTTTCGCCAGTAAGTGCTCAGTCCACCCCGGCTGGCAATGAGGCCGAATCGGCGGAGTCCACCGGACACCCTGGCGCAACGTGGCGGCCAGGCAGGTAACTTCCGGTAGTAAAATTCAGGCGGATCGCTAGCTGAAGTGAGGGCACATAACCATGCTTAAGGAAAAGAGCAGTTCTGGAGGACGTCATAGGGGGAGGCGGGCCCTTGCTTCATGCGTATCCGCACTCGCCCTGGCTGCATCTGCCTGCAGCGGGCAGGGTGGCGAGGATGAGTCTTCGGCTGCGCCCCAGGAACCAGAATCCTATGGATACTTTGGGTACCAGGTAAATTCCCGTCTGGCGACTACCAACGCTGGCACCTCCTTTGGTTCTGCCAGCTCCGCCGGACTGTTGTCCACGCGCCTATATCCTGGCCTTTTCGTACCTGGTCCCGCGGGCGAATTGATCCCCAATGCAGACCTAGTAGAAACGGAAGAGCTCCCGCCCGCTGAGGGCAGCGACCAGCGCAGCGTCCAGCTGACCTTGGCCGAGGATGCCGTCTTTTCCGATGGCACTCCCGTGACCTGTGATGATTACTATTTGACTTACGTTGCCGGCACCCATCCGGCTGAATTCGCCTCCCATATGCCGCTGATGAATGACATTGCGAATTTCAGCTGCGAACCCCACAGCAAATCGTTTACGTTGACCTTTAATAAGGATCAGGGGCAGCGCTGGCGCCATATGTTTGGCGCCGGAACGGTCATGCCCGCCCATGCGCTGGCAGAAAAGGCTGGGTTGAGCCTTGAGGAGCTTAATGCGGCGCTGGCAGCCGAAGATATGCAGGCGCTAGATCCAGTTGCTCAGGCATGGCGGTATGGCTTTTCCGTGGCAAAGGATCAACTCGATCCAAAACTGCAAGTGTCTTTTGGCCCCTATGTCATCGACAAGATAGGCGATGAGGGCGAGGTTATCCTCAAAGCGAACGAAAAATACTTTGGGGATGCGCCAACCGAGGACCACGTTGTGGTGTGGCCAGCGGATGCTGATGCGCACAAGCTGGTAGATAAGGGGGCACTGCGCGTGGTCGACGCCGCCAATGCAACCCCTGACTGGCTTGACCGGAATCAAAGTGAGTCAGGGGAGGACTCCTATGAAGCTACCCCAATGGTAGGCGAGCTAACGGATACGCTGACGCTGTCTGAGGCTGGGGTATTCGCCGAGCCGTGGGCGCGCGAGAGCTTCGCTGCGTGCGTCGATCAGCAGGCGGTGGCTCAGGCAAGCTCCGCGGCCTCTGGCGTAGAGGTGCCACCGGCTTATGTGCGCACCGTTTCCGTCACCAACCCGGTTGCCGGCGGCCTCGACAAAGTGGGTAAGGAGCACCAGGGTACCGATCTGGCGCAGGCGGGGAATCTGAATGGAACGACCATCAAGGTCGGCTACTTAGGACCGGATAAGCGTTACGCAGCTATGGTGGAACAGCTCCGTGCATCCTGTGAGCCGGCCGGAATCACCATCGAGGATGCGTCTGCGGAGTTTATGTCTCAGCACTACCTGGAAATGGATCCAGAAACCTGGGCACCTACCGTCGACGCTTTCCTTGGACCGGTAGATCCCCAGACGGAGTACTCCGCGGTCGAAGCTAGTATGAAAAACTCTGCGGAGCTTAAGAAGACAGAAGAAGCTTTGTGGAAGGATATTCCGTCCATTCCGCTCTCCGCGCAGCCGCGTGTCTTCCTCGTCCGCCGCGACGTGGAAGGTGTCCTGCCGTACACTGGCGTCTCGGGCATCGGTTGGAATATGGATCGCTGGCGTAGCACCGCTCCAACCGAAAAGAAGTAGGACCCGCAACAGCGGCCGTTAACGACCTCTCGCAATTATTTCTCAAGGAAGATTATGAGTTCGCACTACGAATCAGCAGCACAGGCTCTCAAGGATAAGGTTCGCCTCGTTCAAGACTTCCCAGAGGAGGGTATCCTCTTCGAAGATCTCACCCCAGTTTTGGCAGACCCAGAGGCTTTTCGCACCGTCGTAGACGGCTTAGCGGCCGCCTGCGAGGAACTGGGCGCGGAAATGATCGGTGGCCTAGATGCCCGTGGCTTCCTCCTCGGCTCGGCCGTGGCCTACAAGATGGGCCTGGGTATCCTAGCCATCCGCAAGAAGGGCAAGCTTCCTCCTCCGGTATACACCGAGGAATACGAGCTGGAATACGGCTCGGCGGCGCTGGAGATTCCGGCCAGCGGCGTCGACATCAAGGGCAAGCGCGTAGTGCTTGTCGACGACGTCCTAGCCACCGGTGGCACCCTCCACGGTGCGAAACTTCTGCTCGAGTCTGCGGGTGCCGAGGTTGCCGGCAACGTCGTTGTGCTGGAAGTCAAAGGCCTCAATGGGCGTGAGCGTTTATCCGGCCCGCCGCTCATTGTGCTAAATGCCACAGACTAAGATGAAGTGTCTAAGCTAGATCCCACGATCTAGACGAATATGAGGCCAATATGGCCCGTGGCACTGTGAAGGGCGGTAGAAATGGCCATGGATAAACCCGTAAAGCGCCAGACCGGCGGCGGTATGCGTAGCATGTCGGCTCGCCTTGCCCGTTCGCTCACAGGCGGCCGAGTCAGGGTGAATCCGGTGCTGGACCCGCTGATGTCCATCCACCGCAAGTTTCACCCTAAGGCCGACTCAGACCTGCTCAATCGTGCTTATAACACCGCCGAGCGTCTGCATGAAGGGGTTTTCCGCAAATCTGGAGAACCTTATATCACCCACCCACTTGCTGTGGCTACGATCGCTGCGGAAATTGGTATGGACACCACCACCATCGTGGCAGCGCTCTTGCACGATACGGTGGAGGATACGGACTACTCCTTAGACGACCTCACCAGGGATTTTGGCCCCGAGGTGGCCCGGCTGGTTGACGGCGTGACGAAGTTGGATAAGGTGGCGCTGGGCTCGGCCGCAGAGGCGGAAACCATCCGAAAGATGATCGTAGCCATGGCCACTGACCCGCGCGTCTT
The DNA here is from genome assembly GCF_022345765.1 of Corynebacterium nasorum. Lineage (NCBI taxonomy): Bacteria > Bacillati > Actinomycetota > Actinomycetes > Mycobacteriales > Corynebacteriaceae > Corynebacterium > Corynebacterium nasorum. The sequence continues at coordinate 307,744 of NZ_JAKRDR010000001.1, forward strand.
GGTCATTAAGGTAAGCGACCGCCTGCACAATATGCGTACGATGCGGTTCCTCCCGCCCGAAAAGCAGGCCAAAAAGGCGCGCCAAACCCTCGAGGTTATCGCTCCATTAGCCCACCGCTTAGGCATGGCCAGTGTGAAGTGGGAGTTGGAGGACTTATCCTTTGCCATCCTGTACCCCAAAAAGTACGACGAGATTGTGCGCATGGTGGCAGACCGCGCCCCCTCGCGTGACCGCGCGCTCAAAGAGATCATTAGCCAAGTTAGTGCGGCATTGAAGGAAAACGGCATTGAAGCTGAGGTTATGGGCCGGCCAAAGCACTACTGGTCCATCTACCAAAAGATGATCGTACGTGGCCGCGACTTTGCAGAGATTTTTGACCTAGTGGGTATCCGCATCCTAGTAGAGGATGTCAATAGCTGTTATGCCGCAATTGGCGTGGTTCACTCGATCTACCAAGCTCTGCCCGGGCGCTTTAAGGACTATATTTCTTCGCCGCGATTTGGCGTCTATCAATCGCTGCACACCACAGTGCTAGGCGATGGTGGTGCCACGCTGGAGGTCCAGGTACGCACCCACGAGATGCACTACAATGCTGAATTCGGCGTGGCCGCTCACTGGCGCTACAAGGAAACCAAGGGCAAAAACTCGGGCCACCAAGAAGAAGTGGACCAGATGGCGTGGATGCGCCAACTTCTGGACTGGCAGAAGGAAGCAGCTGACCCTAATGAGTTCCTAGATTCCCTGCGCTATGACCTTACCGCTAAGCAAATCTTTGCCTTTACCCCTAAGGGTGACGTAGTAAATCTGCCAGCAGGTTCTACTCCGGTGGACTTTGCCTACGCAGTACATACCGAAGTGGGGCATAGGTGTATCGGTGCCAAGGTCAATGGCAAGCTGGTAGCACTGGAGTCGAAGCTAAAATCCGGTGACAAGGTTGAGATCTTTACTTCTAAAGACCCTAACGCAGGCCCGTCCCGTGATTGGCAGGGCTTTCTGGTATCTGCACGCGCTAAGACCAAGGTGCGGCAGTGGTTTGCCAAAGAGCGCCGCGAAGAACATTTGGAGGCTGGGCGAGATGCCCTAGCCACTGAGGTCCAGCGAGGCGGCCTGCCGATGCACCGCCTGTTTACCGCCAGATCCATGAAGCAGGTGGCGGAGCAGCTGCACTACGCTGATGTTGATTCGCTGTATACCGCCATCGGCGCGGGCCAAGTATCTGCGCAACATGTTGCCAATCAATTGGTTGCCATGTTTGGGGACCAGGACGATGCAATTGACACTTTGGCCTCGCGCACGCCGCTGTCTGAGATTGAAAATTCCCGTGCCCAGCACACCGAGGACTCCGCATCGGGCACCGGCATCTTGGTGGAGGGCAGCCCTGATGTAATGGCCAAGCTCGCCAAATGCTGCCAGCCTGTACCAGGCGATACCATCTTTGGTTTCGTAACCCGCGGCGGCGGAGTATCAGTGCACCGAGCCGACTGCACCAACGCGGAAAAGCTCAAAGCAGAACCCGAGCGCATGCTAGAGGTGGCCTGGTCTTCTGGGACCTCAGCTACCGGTGCTTTCTCTGCGACGTTGCAATTGGAAGCCCTTGACCGGCAAGGCCTTCTTTCAGAGCTCACCCGCGTTATGAGTGATGAGAACATCAACGTTTTGACTATGAACTCCAACCGGGGAGATGACCACATTGCGACGGTTAGGTTTACGTTCTCGGTGTCAGACACCAAGCAGCTGGGCACGTTAATGACGACCTTGCGCAATACGGAAGGCGTCTTCGACGTTTACCGAGTAACTGCTTAGCGCGCTTTCTCCTTACCCTCGAGGAGGGGCGGGGCAAGCAACGCGAAGGCTTCGGGCTGGTTACCAGTGTATGAATTTTCGGCTTCTGCCAGGTAAATCCCCAGCAAGCGAGCTTAGTTTCTCCTGCCAAGTTGTTAGTAAAGCGATATAAATTATCCTGTTGCTTTCTACAATCTAGGAGTATTTCCATGCAGTTTCGCCGCATCGGCCAACTTGTGGCCGCCACTACCGTATCCGCTGTAGCTCTCTTCGGCGCGCAGGCGGTCGCACAAGAAAACAAGACCACCATCTCTGTCACCAATATCACCGATATTCACGGTCACTTGGAGGACAAGATCGGCGACCCAGCAAAGGCCGGCGATGAAATTGGCGTGGCTCGTTTGCAGTCCCTAATCAAGCAGGTCAATGAAGGTCAGGAATTCAACCTGACTTCTTCGGGCGATAACGTAGGCGGCTCTGCCTTTGTATCTGCAATTTCTGATGACAAGTACACCCTTGAGGCTCTCAATCAGATGGGCATGAAGGTATCCGCAGTGGGCAACCACGAGTTTGATAAGGGCACCGAGGATCTAACCGAGCGCATTCAGCCGAACTCCACGTATCCCATCTTGGGTGCCAACGTGCTGAAAGACGGCAAGCCCTTGCTTAAGCCTTCTCACGTTGAAGACGTGGACGGCGTCAAGGTGGGCTATGTCGGAACCGTGACGGAAAATACCAAGTACAAGGTATCTGCGGCCAAGATCCCGGGCGTTACCTTCACGGATCCAGTAAAGGCAACCAATGAAGAGGCCGCCCGGCTAAAGGAGTCCGGCGAAGCGGACGTTGTTGTCGCCCTTTTCCACGAGGATGCCCAAGAATATGCCGAGGGCTTCAGTAAAGACGTAGACGTGCTTTTCGGCGGCGATACTCACCAGCGCACCAAGGGCGAAGTCCCGCGCGAAGGTGCACTCCCGTTGCAATGGGCGCAGGGGCATGAGTATGGCAAGTTGCTTAACGACGTCGACATTACCTTTGACAAGTCCGCCAAGAAGGTAACCGACATCAAACTCAGCCAGTACGATGCTACCGACGCTACCGCTGTCGAGCCGGACGCTGGCATTGCAGCTGTGGTGGAAAAGGCACAAAAGGAAGCCGAGGTAGAAGGCTCCAAGACTGCAGGAAACGTCAAGCAGGACCTGTTCCGTGGCTCTGACAAAGGCGCAGAGGCAGGCTCCAACCGTGGCGTAGAATCCACCCTCAATAACTTCATCGCAGATGGCCAACGCTATGCCATGAGCAAGCAGGTAGGTAAGGATATCGAGATCGGTGTCATGAACGCCGGTGGTGTGCGTGCTGACCTGAAGGGTGGCGACGTTACCTACAAGGACATCTTTGAGGTGCAGCCGTTTGGTAACTCCGTGATTACCGCAAAGATTTCCGGCGAGGAGTTCATCAATGCTTTGGAAAACCAGTGGCAGGAAGGCAGCCGTCCGCGCTTGGCCATGGGGCTTTCCAATAATGTGCAGGTGGTCTACGACCAGAAGGCCAATAAGGGTGAGCGGGTAAAGTCCGTGACCATCAACGGCGAACAGATTGACCCGAAGAAGGATTATTCCATCGCGTTGTCGTCCTTCCTTGCTTCTAGTGACGAAGAAGCCGGCGGCGATGGCTATTTCAACGCTGGTTCCATCAAGGACAAAAACGATGTGGGCTACATGGACACTCAGGCCATGATTGACTACATCAAGTCGGGTGAATCTGAGGTCCGCACCGGACAAGGTCAAATCGGTGCCCACGTTGAAGGTGAGGTGAAGCCGGGTAAGGAAATTACCGTCAATCTGTCTAGCCTTAATTACTCCACCGAGGGTGAGCCGATTGCCAAGAAGGCAACCGTGAAGTTGGGTGACGCTGAGCAGACCGTCGACATCGACAACGCTGCCCAGGAAGGCGATGCGCAATTTGGCGAGCGCGGACGTGCAACGGTAAAGCTCACCGTTCCAGAAAACCTCAGCGGCAAGCAAAACCTCGAAATCACCACTGACGCCGGCACAAAGGCAACTCTGCCTATCGAGGTAAGCGGCGAGGGCTCCCAGGAGCCGGGTGCTAAGCCCGAGCCGAAGGGTTCCTCCTTGTCCTCTAACGGTTCTTCCATGGGCAGCGCAGTATTTGCCATTGTTGCGGCGCTGGTAGCTGGTGTTGCGGTTGTGGGTATGAACCCGCAGATTCTTCCTGCCCCAGCGCGCAAGATGATTGAGGACCTGCGCAAGCAATTCCACCTCTAAGCCATCACGGCGCTAGGCGGAGCGGTTCTTCCTGAACGGGGGAGTATCGCTCCGCCTTTTCTGTATGCCGTGCAGCAGCCAGGTAACCTAATCAACCGTGGATACTCTAGACCTCTTCCTGCGCGAAATTACCTATCAACTAGGCATTGAATGGCACCGTATCCCCGTTGTCGTATTGGCCACTTTGGGCATTTATCTATCCTTCATGGTCCTAGTGAAGATATTTGGCTCCCGGGTCCTTACTTCCATGACGGCCTCAGATGCCATCATCATCATTATGTTCGGCGCGGTTGCAGGCCGTGTCATTGTGGGTAATCCACCGACCCTGGCCGCCGGCGTAATCGGTTTGACTACTCTGATGGCTCTAGAGGCCGCGTTCGGTACTATCCGCAAAGTGGTGAAGTGGACTCGCTTTCTTGACCGGCGCCCAGTTCTCCTAGTATTTCGCGGGAAAATGGTTGAGGATAACTTGAACCTGGCACATATTACTAAGTCAGATATCTATTCTGCTGCCCGCAAGGCAGGCATTAGCCGTATGCAGGACGTACAGATTATGATCCTGGAGCCCACGGGTCATATCTCTGTCATCAGGGTCGGTCAAACAATCGATCCAGAGCTTTTCAAAGACCTCGTAGGGTCCGAGTACATTGAAGACGCCAAAGAGTCCTAGAAGCATTCCTAAGACTCGAAAGCACTAGCGTCGAGCAGTTCTTCCGATTGCTCAAAAGCCTACAAAAAAGCCGCTGCATTCCCATTTGGAATGCAGCGGCTTAAGAATCGCTATGAAGCGGTGACCTTACTTGTTGCCGAAAGGCAGGTCGAGGTACTTGTTTGCGAAGGCGAACAGGGTGCCCAGAGCGCCGATGACGGAGGTAACAACGCCGATCCAAGCCTTGATTTCCTTAGGATCCATATCCTTGATGGAGGAACCCTCCTCGGTCGGCTCAGCGCCATTGGTGGTGGTCGCAGCGGCGGACTCCTTGTTCTCGGTGGAGGACGCTGGAGTGGTCTCGGCAGCGGTAGCAACGGTGGTGCCAGCGAAGGTCATGGACAGAGCGGTTGCGCCGGCAACGAGTGCCTTGCGGGAGAAAAGCTTCATTTTTGATTCCTAACAAGCTTGGTGCGTTCAAAGACGTTTCAAATACTAGACAGGCTGACAGGCTTCCGCAACAGTATTGGCAGGTCTCTGTTTACTCGCTGAAATATCTGAAAGTCTGCTGTGTGCTGCAAGTTTACTCTTGTGGCTAGTGTGAACTAGGGGAATTTTAGAGGCTTAGTGTTTCTGCAGCTAAGGGCTCATATTCAGGCTCAGGTTAAATTAAGGAAAGTAAAAGCCCCGGCGCGTCCGTACGTTGTGAAAGTGACGAATGCGCGGGGCTTAACCCTTGCCCCCGTTAGGGGGTGTGCGGTGGTGGCAGGGGGAGGCGTCGCCAAGCAGGGCTTTTAAAGCGCCTAGGCCTTGACGGTTGCCTTCTTGATCTTGACTTCCTTTGCTGGCTTGCCGTCTGGCTGGCCGCCTTCGACACCGTTCTTGGCAATCTTGTCCATCGTCTTCATACCTTCATCGGTAATGGTGGCGAAGTAGGTGTAGTTCGGGGTCAACTCAGAATCGTCATAGTTGAGGAAGAACTGAGAACCATTGGTGTCTGGACCGCTATTTGCCATGGCGACGGAGCCGCGCGGGTAGATAACGGGGTTCTGGGCATCCTTCTCATCCACCTCGTCGGTGGGGTACTCATCAGCGAAGCTGAAGCCAGGGCCGCCGGAACCGGAACCGGTCGGATCGCCACACTGCAAGACGTTGAGACCACCCGAGGTCATACGGTGGCAAACGGTGTTGTCGTAGTAGCCAGACTTTGCCAACTCAGAAATTGCGTTGGTGGCACACGGCGCCTTGGCACGATCCATCTCCATCTCAATGGTGCCCTGAGAAGTCTCAAAGGAAACGGTAACGGTGCCCTTGGTGGAAATATCCTTTCCATTCGGCTTAGTCGCACCATTGGAATCTTGACCGGTGTCCTCGTACTTACAGGTCACGATATCCGGCAGAGCTTTTGCACGCTTATCTGCAATGGGCTGTGCCTGTGGGGTTTGCTGCGAGGTCTCAGCTGCGGAGGACTCCTCAGCCTGGACCTTCTCATCGTCGCCTTCGCGGGTCGACAAGTAGTAAATACCGCCTACCAAGGCGAGGATTACTACGAGGGACGCGAAGACAACGCCCAGCGGGCGTGTCTTTTGCTTGCGTTCGCGGGATTTTAGCTCGCGCTCGAGCTTGCTCAGCGCCTCTTCGCCGCGCTTTTTATTATTTGGCACCGGGAGTCAACCTTTCTAGCGATTTTCGGTGGCATGATTCAACCTGACCGAGTTTAGCGGTTCCATACTTCGAAGAAAGCGTGGGCACGTAAATCGGGCTAGTCAATGGCTATTGAGCCAAGTCATAAGTACTCTGGTTTCTATGGTTGAACCAGGTTTTATCGACCCGCCAACACCCACCGTTGGTGAACTTCCCGCAGTGGGAGACCCGCTGCCCGAATTCGAACTCATCGGTACGGACCTGAGTCAGATTAACAATGAGACTTTCGCGGGCACGCGCCTTATTATCTCCATCTTTCCCTCTATCGAAACCCCTTCCTGCCAGGAGCAACTGCGCCGTTTCCATGAGCAGGTTGCGCAGCTAGATAACACTAAGCTTCTTTGCGTTTCTCGTGACTTGCCTTTTACCCTCAAGCGTTTTTGCGCTGCGGAAGGCATTGCTGATGTCATCGCCGCCTCCGCATTTCGATCGGATTTTGGAGAGAAGTTCGGCGTGACCGTACGCGATTCCGTATTGGAAGGCCTCCTTGCCCGCTCCGTGGTCGTGGCCGATGAAAATCACCGGGTGATGCACACACAAATGGTTCCAGGTGTTGTCACCCAGCTTGACTACGAGAAGGTGTGGGATGTTTTGAGCTAGGCCGCACGGCGTTGCTGGTCGAGGTTCATCTACGAAGACGGGGCCGGACGGCTCTTTATTATCTGGGCAGCTAGGGTGGTGGGTATGGAAATTTTCGGTTTTACTGCCGGTCCCTTTCAGACCAATACCTATGTGATTGCGGAGGGCCGTCGCGCCTTTATCGTCGATCCCGGCATGGATGCGATGGAAAAAGTCCTAGAGCATGACTTGGACTATGAGGCTATCGTGCTTACCCACGGCCACATTGACCACACCCGCGACGCCGGATCCCTTGCCGAAAAGCTCGATATCCCTGTTTATATCCACCCCGCTGATAAGTTCATGCTCGCCAGCGGCGAAGGTGTTTCGCCCCAGGCGCAGGAGCTTTTCGACGCCGCTCATATGGTCCCCATCAACGATGTGCGCGAGCTACAAGACGGGGAAACCCTAGAACTTCTCGGCCACACCTTCAGCTTGAAGCACGCACCCGGGCATTCTCCGGGATGCACCATGATCATTGCTGAGGACTTTGCCTTAACCGGTGATGTGCTTTTTGCCGGTGCCATTGGGCGCACCGACCTGCCTCACTCGGATCCTAAAGCCATGCAGAAGTCCCTCGCGGGCCCAGTGTGGAGTTTGGCGGATAACCTCGACATTCTGCCCGGCCATGGTCCCACCACAACCATGCGTAAGGAGAGGGCGACCAATCCGTTCTTCGCTACATTGAGGGAGGTACTGTAATACCCGTGAGTAATAAAAAGCAGTTTCAAGCCCTGTCCGCTCCTAAAGGTGTCCCAGACTATTTCCCACCGCAGTCGGCCGCATTCTATAAGGTGCGCCAGACCATGGTGGAGCAGGCACATCTCTCCGGCTTCCAGCACATTGAGCTGCCCATTTTTGAAGACACCGCGCTCTTTGCTCGTGGCGTAGGCGAGTCCACCGACGTGGTATCTAAAGAGATGTACACCTTCGCCGATCGCGGTGACCGCTCCGTTACCTTGCGCCCGGAGGGTACTGCCGGCGTGATGCGCTCTGTCATTGAGCACAACTTGGACCGTGGCCAACTGCCCGTGAAGCTTAACTATTTTGGTCCGTTCTTCCGCTACGAACGCCCGCAAGCCGGCCGCTACCGCCAGCTCCAGCAGGTGGGTGTGGAGGCAATTGGTGTCGACGATCCTGCGCTAGACGCCGAGGTCATTGCTTTGGCAGACCGTTCCTTCCGTGCGCTGGGGCTTAGCGGCTTCCGCCTCGAGCTCACCAGTTTAGGCGATCGCAATTGCCGTCCGGCTTACCGGGAGAAGCTGCAGGAGTTCCTCTTTAAGCTTGATTTGGATGAAGAGACCCGCCACCGTGCTGAGATCAATCCTCTGCGTGTGCTGGATGATAAGCGTCCGGAAGTCCAAGAGCAGCTTGTCGATGCCCCCTTGATGCTCGACCACCTTAATGCGGAATGCAGCGAGCATTTCGAGACCGTTACCGGCATGTTGGATGATATGGGCGTAGCTTATGAGATTAATCCGCGCATGGTGCGCGGACTGGATTACTACACTAAGACCTGCTTCGAGTTCGTCCACGACGGCCTTGGTGCGCAGTCCGGTATCGGTGGCGGTGGACGCTACGACGGCCTGATGGCCCAGCTGGGCGGCCAAGACCTATCCGGCATTGGCTATGGCTTGGGCGTCGACCGCGCCCTGCTGGCTCTTGAAGCCGAGGGCATCACCCTAGAAGGCGTAGATTCTCGCGTGGACGTCTTTGGCGTGGCGCTGGGTGCCTCCGCAAAGCGCACCATGACCACTCTTATCAATGATATCCGCAAGGCCGGCATTTCCGCGGATATGTCTTTTGGAGACCGTGGCCTCAAGGGCGCGATGAAGGGTGCGGACCGCGCAGGTGCGCGCTTCGCTCTGGTACTGGGCGAGCAGGAGCTAGAAAACGGCACCGTTGCGCTCAAGGACCTAGCCGCGCATGAGCAGCACGACGTCAATGTCTCTGACCTAGTTTCCGTCCTTACACGCGAAATGCACGGCGAGGCTTAGGTTTTTGTAGCCGGTGGGCATCGCGCTTAGGCGCGGTGCCCTCTTTTAATACCCGCCAAGTAAAGATCAATAATCATTTCTTGGAGGTCCGGCTGGTAGGCCTCAACATCGACCTCGCGGGGCCGCGCCAAGCTGAGAAGGCCCACAATGAACTCGAGGTGGGTGACTCCGGGGCCGATCTCGCCGTGCTGTTGCCCAAGCTCAATAAACCTGCGCCCATTGCTCTCCAAGAGGTCACGCTGAGCGGTTAGCTCGGGGCTCAGAGAATCCAAATCCTGAGGGATGAAGGCAGGGATAAGGGTATTAAGCTCCATGGTAAGGATATGGGTGGCATAGGCGCGGACATAATCATTGCCGGAATGCTTAGGATCCTCAAAGTCAGCGATGAGACGCTGTTGGAACCTCGCAAAGGCATCGCCCATATATTCTGCGCAAGCGCGGATAAGGCTCGCGCGGTTAGGGAAGTTGCGATAGACGGTGGCTACACTCACCCCGGCCTGTGCGGCTACCTTATCCAAAGCGACATTATCGCCGTGGGATCGGAATAACTGACACGCCGCGGCAATAATAGCTGTGCGGCGGTGAAGGGCATCTGCGCGCATGGAGTCTGTTTTAGCACTCCACCTGGGACACACTAAAGCCCATGGTCTTAGCCAATCCGCCCAGGGAGGTTTCCTTGTATTTGGAGAGCATATCGCGGCCGGTCTCTGCCATAGTTTGCACTGCATTATCCAAGGTCACATGATGAGTGCCTTCGCCCATCTTGGCCATGCGTGCGGCATTGATGGATTTAACCGCACCGATCGCATTGCGTTCGATGCACGGAATCTGCACCAATCCGCCAACTGGGTCGCAGGTCAGGCCCAAGTTATGCTCCAATGCGATCTCCGCGGCATTTTCTACCTGCGCCGGAGTAGCGCCGAGCAGCTCTGCCATACCCGCAGCGGCCATAGCGGAGGCGGAACCTACCTCGCCTTGGCAGCCCACCTCAGCTCCCGAGATGGACGCATTTTCTTTGATGATCATGCCGATAGCACCGGCGGTCAATAGGTAGCGCCGGGCGGTAGAACGGGTGAAGTCTGCGCGGAAATCGCGCGCGTAATGCAGTACCGCTGGAATGATGCCGCACGCACCATTGGTCGGTGCGGTAATGACGCGGCCACCGGCCGCGTTTTGCTCATTGACTGCGAGGGCATAGAGGTTAACCCACTCCATGGCGGAGAAACCGCAGCTGGTGTCATCCTGATTTTCCAGCAACTGGGCGTACATCTTTGGGGCGCGACGCGGCACACGCAACCCTCCCGGTAGTAGGCCCTTGGTGGAAATACCTTCGGTCACACACTCCCGCATGATGTCCCAGACCAGATCAAGGTGCCGCAAAACGAATTCGGCGCCGCCCTCGTCACGGTGCAAGGCTTCTTCGTTGGCTAGCACAATCTCCCAGATTGCCTTGTCATGAGCCTCGCACAGATTGAGCAATTCTTCGCCCGTGGTGAAATGATAAGGAACGGTGTCATCAACCTGCGCTGCGGCTACGCCAGCGGGCACCTCATTGCTTTCGGCGACTTCTGCATCAAGCTCGGAGCGAGAGAGAATAAAGCCGCCGCCGACAGAAAAGTACTCTTCTTTTTCTGCGATGAGGTTGCCACTTTCGTCCCAAGCACTAAAAATCATGCCATTGGGGTGTTGAGGAAGTGGCTCGTTATCAAAGACGATCTCATAGTCCACCGTGCCGCGGGGGCCAGAAATGGATCCTTCACTGGGGATAAATCCACCTGCGTGCGGCTCGGCGTCGATAGGCACGCTCAGTGGATCCCAGCCAGCGAGACCGAGGATGACCGCGCGGTCAGAGGCATGCCCGCGGCCAGTGGCGGAAAGAGAACCACGCAACTCGGTATACACCTTCGCCGGGTGCTTCTCGAGGGAATCGAGGAATTGCTTAGCCGCGCGCATAGGCCCAACGGTGTGCGAAGAGGACGGGCCGATGCCGATGGAGAAGATGTCCGTGACGCTAATTGTCATAGTTAAGCTGTGCCGAACCTTTCTGGGTGGATATGTGTTTGGCTCCTAGGGGCTTTTCTCGTATCAAGGGGCAAAGCCGGAAGCGAGGGGAGAGGCAAATTTTCTGTGCCCAGCGTAGCGAAAGTCACACCTTCTATCAATCGCCGCCTATGCGAAGTACAGACCGCGGCCTGTGGCCTAGTCGCCGTATCCATTCAGGAGCTTTCCCAAGGGGATGAAGTTCTCCTTGGCTAGCCGCACAGTAGAACGGCCACCCAACCCCTCCAGCTCGCCAGCGATTCCAGACACCCTGTCCCTGGGGGCAACCATTTGGTCAGCTAGCTGAATGGCAGAGCGTTCAATGCGGGTGACAATGCGTTCTCCTTCTGGAGTGCCCAAGTCTTCCGCAGCCTGAAAAACTCCCGTTGGCACGATATTTGCGTGGAGTTGATTAAACAGTGGGCGAAGCGCGTAATCCAAAATTAGGGAGTGGCGCGAAGAACCAGCTGTAGCTGCGAGAATGGTGGGAAGATCGTCTAGTGCATGGGGCTTCAAGGTATCAAAGAACATCTTGAAGAGGCCTGAGTAGCTTCCCTGAAATACAGGGGTGACGGCAATAAGTCCATCGGCCTGAGCAATGCACTCCTGGGCCCGGGCCAACTCCGGCGTCGACGCAGTCCGATCTGTCATGGCAGTAGCTAGTTCGAAAGCCAAATCGCGAATCTCAATGACGTCGATCTGGGTCCCTTCACCGCGCGCGGAGATTTTGGCGCGGGTAGCCTCTGCAAGCATGTCTGCCAGCCGGCGAGAGGAAGACGGTTGCGATAAGCCAGCTGAAATAACGAGTAGGGAGCGCATAACTAGTGTTCCTTTCCAGGGCTGACCTGCAGGTGAGAAGAATTGGGCTCAGCGAGCAAGCTAGCGTGCGTCGGCGGGTGAGAAGGAACGTGGCTGGGACGGCGTTGTTCAAAGCGTCGTCGCAGCTCGGGGACTACTTGGGTGCCAAGGATTTCTATCTGCTCGAGGACTACTTCTTGCGGTAGCCCGGCATGATCGATGAGGAAAAGCTGACGCTGGTAGTCCCCGGCCCAGTCAGCAAAACTGAGGGTCTTTTCAATTACTTGCTCCACGGTGCCAACGGTCAATGGGGTCTGGGCCGTGAATTCTTCGAGGCTGGGGCCGTGTCCATAGACCGGGGCATTGTCGAAGTAGGGGCGGAAGAAATCTTTAGCCTCTTGCTCGGTATCGCCGATAAAGACCTGGCCACCAAGGCCTACAATCGCTTGGTCCGCTTGGCCGTGGCCGTAGCTTGCAAAACGACGGCGGTAGAGATCTACCATCTGAGCAGTGTGTTCCTTATTCCAAAAGATATTGTTATGGAAGAAACCATCGCCGTAATAAGCAGCTTGCTCGGCAATTTGCGGCGAACGAATTGAGCCGTGCCAGACAAAGGGTGGAATTCCATCCAGCGGCGCCGGAGTCGCGGTAAACCCTTCCAAGCCTGTGCGGAACTTTCCTTGCCAATTAACAACTGGCTCGCGCCAGAGCCTGCGCAGCAGGTGATAATTTTCAATAGCCAAGGAAATGCCCTGCTGGATATCCTTGCCAAACCACGGATAGACCGGGCCCGTATTTCCGCGGCCCAGCATGAGGTCTACTCGTCCTTGTGCAAGGTGCTGCAGGAAGGCATAGTCCTCTGCGATCTTGACCGGGTCATTTGTAGTAATAAGAGTCGTTGCAGTCGAGAGCTGCAAGCGCTTAGTCTGCGCGGCGATATAGGCCAAGTGCGTGGTAGGTGAGGACGGCACGAAGGGCGGGTTGTGGTGCTCGCCGGTGGCAAAGACATCAAGGCCTACCTCCTCGGCCTTGAGTGCAATCTCCGTTAAGTTGCGGATGCGCTCGGCCTCAGAGGGAGTTTTTCCTGAGTTGGGGTCAGTGGTTAAATCCCCGATACTGAAGATGCCGAATTGCATGGTTACCTTTCTCTGCGGTGCCCAGGGGTAAAAGACGCAGTGTGAACGGCTGGCGAATCATTCCCATTCTAGGGCATCCATTAGTACCGGTAGGTCCGCCGGTGCAACCAACCACAGCGGAGTCTCATTTACTTTGCCGTGTTCTGTGATGACGGCTGCGCACGGGCGGTTCCCCAGGCTATCGGTTTCTGATGGGCAATCCATCGGTTCCTGCACACTTACCGTGCGGGCCAGAAAGATGGCGCGATCGCTGGGCTCTTGATACCTCGCTCTATCCGCACTGTCGGCGGCATCGAGTTTGTGCTTATCGCTGAAATCCGCGGCGACCCATCGATGCGGCTGCAGGACGCGAAGGGTCTCGGGAGGGGACACCACTATGTCCCGGAGGGTGGAAATCTGCTGTACCACTGCTGCGTGCGGCTGAGCGATGAGCTCTGATTTGTAATAGCGGGCGTGGGAAAGGAGTTCTTTGCGTTCACAATGGAGCGCAGGGTTTTAAGGTCATGAAAGCGACCAAGAATGCACTAGCTCGGTGAATGGTGATAGGTGCCAGTGTGGAGAAAGGTGGAAAGGGAGGGCGTCGCCAAGCGCGGAGTGCTTGCAGCGCCCTGGGATAGGGATAAGAAAACCCGCTAGCCCCGGCACAGTCGGTATGGCTAGCGGAGGTGGCGAGTCGGTCTTGGCTCTTAGAGGATAGGCGGCGGCCAAAAGTAGTTTTTAGCCGCGGTAAGCGCCGCGCTCCAAGGTGTCGCACTGGGACATCTTGCCGGAGTTATAGCCAGCGAGGAATGCCTTCTCGCGTTGTTCAGAAGAGCCATGGGTCCAGGAGTCAGGCTGGACCTGGCCGCCGGAACGGCGTTGAATATTGTCATCGCCCACCGCTTGGGCAGCGGCGACAGCATCCGAGACCTGTTCTTTGGTAATGGGCTCTAGCAAGGGGTTGTCACCCTTGTCGGCGTAGGAGGCCCACAGCCCGGCGTAGCAGTCAGCCTGCAGCTCGATCTTTACGGCGTTGGAATCGGCGCCGGGGTTGTTATAGTCCGACAAGCCGAGGGTGCCCTCCAGGTTTTGAATGTGGTGGCCAAACTCGTGGGCCACGATGTACATGCGGGCCAAAGGGGCATTTTCCGCGCCGAAATTGCGCAGGGAATCAAAGAACTCGGTATCGAAGTAGGCGGACTCATCGCGTGGGCAATAGAAGGGGCCGGTAGAAGAGGATGCCGCGCCGCATCCGGTATTAACGCCACCGTGGAAGACCACGCGCTCCGGTTCGGTGTATTGGATATTTGCCTGTTCTGGCAGCACCTTGGACCAAACGTTGTCCACGCTGCGGCCGGTGAACTCTACCAGGCATTCATCTTTGGTATTGCCATCTTCTGCAGTTTTGCATTCTGGGCTATCGCCCTGCGCGGCGCCATCGGACTGAGACTGTTCGTTGCCTAAAATCGCGCCCAAGTCTGAGGGGTTACCGCCAAGTAGGAAGAAAAGGCCAAGCAAAACAATCGAGCCGACGCCACCGCCGATGGCGATGCCACCGCCGCCGCCACCGGAACGAGCTTCCTTGCCGCCGAAATCGGCACCAGATCTAAAAGTCATGTCTAAATAGTGCCACATGGCCCCCTTAAAACACAGGATGAAGATGGGTACACAAGGGGGCAAGGAAACAGGGGGAGGAAGCTACCTTTTCCGCTTTCGGGGCGGTGCTGCGTCTACCTTACTACGCTGCATGTACCGGTAGGGATGTAGGATTGTGCACGTTCCTAGTCTTGTGCTTGGTTTGGCGCGCGCTGTTTACGCGTGGCGGGACCCGCAAGTGACACAATTTTCAGAAGGGATTGAACAACAGTGCTGCGTACCCACTTAGCTGGTGAGCTCCGCAAAGAACTCGCAGGAGAGACCGTCACCCTAACCGGTTGGCTTTCCCGCCGCCGCGATCACGGTGGTGTGATCTTCATTGACCTGCGCGATCGCTCTGGCATCGCCCAGGTTGTCTTCCGTGAATCTGACGTGGCAGAACGCGCCCACGACCTGCGCTCCGAATACTGCGTGAAGGTTACCGGTACCGTAGAGCCACGCCCGGAAGGCTCTGAGAACCCCAACCTGCCGTCCGGCGAGATTGAGGTCAATGTCGCGGATCTTGAGGTGCTCAATAAATCCGCAGCGCTGCCGTTCCAGGTTGATGATCCTTCGACCTCGGGTGAGGTTGGCGAGGAGACTCGCTTGAAGTACCGCTACCTGGACCTGCGCCGTGAGCGCCAGGCGAAGGCCCTGCGCCTGCGTTCTGCCGCTAACCGTGCGGCCCGCAAGGTGCTGGATTCTCATGACTTTGCAGAAATTGAGACTCCGACCTTGACTCGTTCCACCCCGGAGGGTGCGCGTGACTTCCTGGTGCCAGCGCGCTTGAAGCCAGGCACGTGGTACGCACTGCCACAGTCCCCGCAGCTGTTCAAGCAGCTGCTCATGGTCGCTGGCATGGAGCGCTACTACCAGATTGCTCGTTGCTACCGCGATGAGGATTTCCGCGCCGACCGCCAGCCGGAGTTTACGCAGCTGGACGTGGAGATGTCCTTTGTAGACCAGGACGATGTCATCGCCTTGGCAGAAGAGATCGTTACCGAGCTGTGGAAGCTCATTGGCTACGAGATTAAGACTCCTATCCCGCGCATGACCTACGCTGATGCGATGAAGTACTACGGCTCTGATAAGCCAGACCTGCGCTTCGACATCAAGATTGTAGAGTGCACCGAGTTCTTCAAGGACACCACCTTCCGCGTCTTCCAGAATGAATACGTGGGCGCTGTGGTTATGGAGGGCGGCGCCTCCCAGCCGCGCCGTCAGTTCGATGCTTGGCAGGACTGGGCTAAGCAGCGCGGTGCGAAGGGCTTGGCTTATATCACCGTGGGTGAGGACGGCACATTGGGCGGCCCGGTAGCTAAGAACATTACCGACGCCGAGCGCGAGGGCATCGCAGAGCACGTCGGCGCTAAGCCAGGCGATGCCATCTTCTTTGCCGCTGGCGACACCAAGTCTTCACGTGCCCTGCTGGGTGCTGCGCGCGGCGAGATTGCAAAGAAGCTGGACCTTATCAAGGAAGGCGACTGGGCCTTTACATGGGTTGTTGATGCCCCGCTCTTCGAGCCTTCTGCCGACGCAACCGCTTCCGGCGACGTCGCTTTGGGTCACTCCAAGTGGACCGCGGTCCACCACGCCTTCACCTCCCCGAAGCCGGAGTGGATTGATTCCTTTGACCAGAACCCGGGCGAGGCTACCGCCTACGCTTATGACATTGTCTGCAACGGCAATGAGATTGGCGGCGGTTCCATCCGTATCCACCAGGAAGACGTGCAAAAGCGCGTCTTTGATGTCATGGGAATTGGGGACGAGGAAGCTCAGGAGAAGTTTGGCTTCCTGCTCGATGCCTTCTCTTATGGCGCCCCGCCACACGGCGGCATCGCCTTTGGCTGGGACCGCATTGTCTCCCTGCTGGGCGGCTTCGACTCCATCCGCGACGTCATTGCGTTCCCGAAGTCCGGCGGCGGCGTAGACCCGCTTACCGACGCCCCTGCGCCAATCCCTGCCGCACAGCGCAAGGAAACCGGCGTAGACTACAAGCCGGAAAAGAAGAAGGAACAGGACAAGGCCGGTTCCACTGCGGGAGAGACTGCTGAGGAGAAGTAAGCAGATAGCTTGAACCTCAGCCGTTAAGGCACACCGTGCGGGGCACATCGTAGGCCGTGGCCATTTTCGCTGCGGGCGAACTTGTGACCCCGCTTTGGTGTGAGGGGGCATACTGGATAGAACTATGGATGAAAACGATACTGTGCTATCGCCCGAGGACGTCATCAAGGCCGCCTCGGAGATGTTGTCGCGCCGTTTTGGTGGCACCCCGGAGATGTCGAGCGTCGAGCGCTTGGACGGCTCCGGCAATGCAATGGTCCTGCGCGCAAGGATTGCCCCCGGCGCCTTCCTGCCTCACCGCTCGGTAGTCATTAAATACAACCCGGTCACAGGCTATGGCGTTGATGATGCCGCAATGCTGCGTGAGGTTGTGGCTTATCAATTTACTACCGCGTTATCTGAAGATGTGCGCCCTGGCCCGGTGCTGCTCGCTCATGATTTAGATAAGCGCATTATCGTTTTGACGGACTTGGGAGAGGGCGAAACGCTTGCCGATGTCCTGGTTCAATCCACCGATGCCGACCGCGTCCGAGTGCTGCGCTCGCTGGGCAGCGCACTGGGCCACATGCATGCGGGGACCGCCGGGCATGAGCAGGATTATGAAACCTTGCTTAGCCGCATGTTGCGCAAGAACCCGGAATTGGCCCCGCACCAATCCGTGCGTGATGAGGCATTGGAAGGCTCCATCGGAATCGGCCTTGATTTGCTGGATACGGCGGGGCTCGAAGCCCCCGAAAGCTTCCGTGAGCTAGCAAGGCAAGCAGCCAGGTCTTTGGCCTCCGGAAAAGACCGGGCCTTTACCCCCTTTGACCTTTCTCCAGATAATATTATCGTCTCGCAGCACCTGCACTTCTTGGATTATGAATGGGCGGGATTCCGCAATGTGGGCTTCGATGTAGCCTGCGTTATTGCCGGTTTCCCACAGTTCCTGTTTTCTAAGCCGATTACGGACGAGGAGGCAGATATCTTTATCTCCGCCTGGTCTCGTGCGGTAGCAGACGTGTGGCCGCTGTTTTCTGATCCGGAAGAGATCCATGGACTCATCGTGGCTTCACTAATCGGCTGGGCGCTGTCGAGCGTGACTACCATGCAAGCAGGCGGCATTGAAGGGCTGGTGGCCTTGGTCAGGGGAGAAGCCGAGGTCTTCCACGATCCGCAGCATTCGATCTTGCGCCCGGCCGATCACGGGCCGTTTACGGAAGATGAATTGCTGGTACGCCGCGATCTGTACGAAACCTTTGAGGCGCTGTCGCGCTATGCCGCGCGCTGCGACGGCCCCGCCTGCGCACCCATCGCAGAGTTTGGCAGCGCAATTGCGCGCCGCTTGGATGATGAATAGATAACTTTGATGTGCCCGCACACTGCTAGGAGGTAGGTTTTTAGTGTCTCAAGACTCACTCTTTGGCGGGCCCACTCCCGGGGACAATGCCGCGTCTTTGCCTGGGAAGAACCTCTTTGCCACCCACGCAGGATCGCCGCTGGCGGCGCGCATGCGCCCGCAGAGCTTGGATGAAGTGGTCGGACAAGACCACCTTTTGGCTCCTGGCAAGCCATTGCGCCGCCTAGTGGAAGGCTCAGGGGAGGCCTCTGTCATTTTGTATGGCCCGCCAGGTACTGGCAAGACCACGATTGCCTCTCTTATTGCGAGCCAGATGGGGCAGAATTTTGTGGGTCTATCCGCGCTCGATTCGGGCGTGAAGCAGGTCCGCGAGGTCATCACCCACGCCCGGCAAGAGCTCATTCACGGGCGCCGGACGGTGCTTTTTATCGATGAGGTACATCGATTTTCTAAAACCCAACAGGATGCGCTGCTCGCGGCCGTGGAAAACCGCACGGTACTGCTCGTGGCGGCGACGACGGAAAATCCCTCATTTTCCGTTGTGGCGCCGCTCCTGTCGCGCTCGCTGCTTTTGCAGCTGCATTCGCTAAGCGACGACGACCTAAGGGGCGTCGCCAAGCGCGCGCTAGAAAGCGATCGAGGCTTGGGCGAGCGCAAGATTCGGATCGCCGACGAGGCCTTGGAGCAGCTAGTTCTTTTGGCCGGCGGTGATGCGCGGCGCACATTGACCTACCTGGAGGCGGCGGCCGAGGCGGTCGCCGACGGCGGGGAAATTACCGCACAGACGGTCACAGACAACGTCAATAAGGCGGTCGTGCGCTATGACCGCGACGGCGACCAACACTACGATGTGGTCTCTGCGTTTATTAAATCCATTCGTGGTTCCGATGTTGATGCTGCGCTGCACTATCTAGCCCGCATGGTGGAAGCGGGAGAGGATCCGCGCTTTATAGCGCGCAGGCTCATAGTGCATGCCTCCGAAGACATCGGTATGGCCGATCCCACTGCGCTCCAGGTAGCTGTGGCGGCGGCCGAGGCCGCACAGCTCATCGGAATGCCGGAGGCGAGAATTCCCTTGGCGCAGGCCACCATCCATCTGGCCACCGCGCCGAAGTCTCCATCAGTAATCTCCGCCATCACGCAGGCCCAGGCAGATGTGGCCGCCGGCAAGGTGGGCCACGTGCCGGCGCATCTGCGCGATGGACACTACGAGGGCGCAAAGCGGATGGGAAATGCCGTGGGCTATGTTTACCCCCACGATGATCCCCGCGGCGTAGTAGAACAGCAATACCTGCCCGATGAGTTGGAAGGCTCCGTATATTATGAACCCACCGATCATGGAGCTGAAAAGCGCGTTTATGACTATATAGGCCGCTTGCGCAGCATTATTCGCGGCAAGCGTTCTCCCGGTAAAAACGCTCGCCGGCCGCGCTGATACCTACCCAAGGGAAATTGCGGTGCGGCGAAGGGTAAAGTTGGGCGGGTTAGAAACTTCTCGATAGAAGATGAAAGCTCATACAGTTAGGATTGTTGCTCGTGAAGACTCATGAGATCCGGGAACGGTTTACCCAGCACTTCGTCAATTCTGGTCACGAGGCGGTACCAAGTGCCTCGCTGATCCTGGATGACCCTAACCTGCTTTTCGTAAACGCGGGCATGGTTCCATTCAAGCCCTACTTCCTGGGCCAGCAGAATCCGCCCTTTGCCAAGGGGCTAGCCACCTCTATTCAGAAGTGCGTGCGCACCCTTGATATTGAAGAGGTGGGCATTACCACCCGCCACAACACCTTCTTCCAGATGGCCGGAAACTTCTCCTTTGGCCAGTACTTCAAGGAAGGCGCGATCACCAATGCCTGGACCTTGCTTACCCGCTCCGTTGAGGAGGGCGGTTTTGGTTTAGACCCAGAACGCTTGTGGGTGACGGTGTACCTGGATGATGATGAGGCCGCCGAAATCTGGCGCGATAAGATTGGCGTTCCTGAAGAGCGCATTCAGCGCCTCGGCATGGAGGATAACTACTGGTCCATGGGTATCCCTGGACCATGTGGCCCGTGCTCCGAGATTTATTTCGATCGCGGTCCTGAGTACGGCAAGGACGGCGGACCCATTGCCGATGATAACCGCTACATGGAGATCTGGAACTTGGTCTTCATGCAAAACGAACGCGGCGAGGGCATTGGTAAGGGCAATTTTGAAATCGTTGGCGAGCTGCCCAAGAAGAACATCGATACTGGCCTTGGCATCGAGCGCGTGGCCTGCATTTTGCAGGGCGTAGACAACGTCTACGAAACAGACCTGCTGCGTCCAGTCATTGACGTAGCTGAGGAACTTACCGGTGCCACCTACGGCGATAAAGCCTCTCAGGAAGACAATATCCGCTTCCGAGTGGTAGCGGACCACTCCCGCACCGGCATGATGCTCATCTTGGATGGCGTAACCCCGGGCAATGAGGGCCGCGGATATATCCTGCGTCGCCTGCTGCGCCGCATTATCCGTTCCGCCAAGCTGCTGGGCGCTACCGGTGCCACCATGGAGCGCTTCATGAACACGGTCATGGATACCATGACTCCGTCTTATCCGGAGATTGCGGACAACCGTGAGCGCATTCTGCGCGTGGCCGTCAACGAAGAAAAGGCCTTCCTCAAGACTCTGGAGTCCGGAACCCGCCTCTTCGACGATGCCGTGCAGGAGCTCAAGTCCACCTCTCGCGCGAAGACCGCAAAGGTCCTGCCTGGTGAGAAGGCCTTTGAGCTGCACGATACCTATGGTTTCCCCATCGACTTGACGCTGGAAATGGCCCAGGAAGCGGGCCTTGAGGTGGACATGGATGGCTTCAACGATGCCATGGGTGAGCAGCGACGCCGCGCCAAGGCCGATAACCAGGCCAAGAAGCACGGGCACACTGACCTTTCCCTCTACCGCGACTGGGTAGACAATAACCCCACCGTCTTCACCGGCTACGAGGAGCTTACTTCCGACGCCCGCGTGATCGGCCTTGTCCGCGGCGGAGAAAAGGTCGATGAAGTCCACGAGGGTGAAGAGGTCGAGGTCATTTTGGACCACACCCCACTTTATGCCGAGGCGGGCGGCCAGATGGCTGATCGCGGGCGCATTGTGGCCGGCGAGTCCTTGCTGGAGGTCAATGACGTCCAAAAGATTGGCAAGAAGCTGTGGGTCCACAAAGCCACGGTTACGGCTGGCGGCCTAGACTTGGGCATGTCGGTTGAGGCGGGCGTCGACGAGCAGTGGCGCCACGGCGCTACCCAGGCTCACTCTGCTACGCACCTCATTCACGCCGCACTGCGCCAGGTGCTTGGCCCCACCGCGGTCCAGGCTGGTTCTATGAACCGCCCGGGTTACCTACGGTTTGACTTCAACTACACCGAACAGCTCAGCCAGGCCCAGCTGGAAGAAATTGCCTTGATTACCAACCAGGCAATTGACTCCAATTTTGCCGTCAACACCATCGAGACCTCCTTGGAAGAGGCTAAGGCCATGGGCGCCATGGCGCTCTTTGGTGAGAACTACGGCAAGGAAGTCCGCGTGGTAGAAATCGGCGGACCGTTCTCCATCGAGCTATGCGGCGGTACCCACGTGGGATCCTCCGCTGAAATCGGCCCGGTTTCCGTGCTGGGTGAATCTTCCGTAGGCTCTGGCGCTCGCCGCATTGAGGCTTACTCCGGTATGGATGCCTTCCGTTACTACTCCAAGGAAACCGCCTTGGTGGAAGGAGTCTCCCGCGAGCTTAAGGTACAGACCGAGGACCTGCCTGAGCGCATTGCTCAGCTATCTGAGAAGCTCAAGGCAGCAGAAAAGGAAATCGAAACCCTGCGCAAGCAGCAGCTGGCTGCGCGTGCCTCCGAGTTTGTCGGCGCCGCCAAGGACATCAATGGTTTCAAGGCTATTGCGCTGACGTTGCCGGATGGAACCACCGGTGGGGACCTGCGCACCGTGGCTACGGACCTGCGTAACCGCCTGCGCGAGGAAGAAGCCGTCATCGTCTTGGGCGCCCAGGACAAGGGCAAGTTCCCGTTCATCGTGGCAGCCACCGACAAGGCCGTCGAACGCGGTGTGAAGTCCGGGGACGTCGTCAAGCAATTTGGCCAGTACGTTGATGGCCGCGGCGGCGGTAAGCCGGACATGGCCCAGGGCTCCGGTTCTTCAGCTGCAGGTGCAGAGCGCGGCTTTGCCGCCGTCGAGGATATGCTCGAGTCCCTGTAGGAGTTCGAACGTGGCACAAGTGGAACCAGATATCCCCGGGGTTGATGATCCGGGGCAGGGCCGCCGGCTCGCGCTTGACGTCGGTACTGTGCGCATCGGCGTAGCAGTGTCCAATAGGGAAGCAACGCTTGCCACCCCAGTGGAGACCGTTCACCGCGAAACCGGGTTTAAGGACCGCGATAAGGGTGATATCGACCGGATCCTAGAATTGATTGATTTTTATGAGGCGGTCGAGGTCATCGTGGGGCTGCCACGAGATTTGCAGGGAAATGGCTCAAAAAGCGTAAAACATGCTAAAGAAATTGCGTTTCGGATCCGCCGTCGGTTGAATCGAAATGCAAATATGGATAAAGTTCCACCACCAGTACGTTTGGCTGATGAGCGTTTGACTACCGTGGCAGCGACCACCGCGCTGCGCGCGTCAGGCGTGTCCGAGAAGAAGGGCCGTAAAGTCATCGACCAAGCAGCAGCGGTGGAGATATTGCAGACATGGTTGGACGGGCGTGCAAACGCTCTCCGTCCAGGGGATGCAATAGATCAGCCTTCAAACTCAGGAGACTAAAACAAGTGAGCCGTAATCAAGAACGTCTCGGTCGATCGATGGAGCCGAAACACGTCAAGCGCCGCCAGCGCGGCATTGCCGTTATCATTGCGTCGATCATCGTTATCCTTGGCGCCCTTATCTACATCGGATTCCGTCTCGGCAATACCTCTGCCGATTATGAGGGAACCGGCAACGGTACCACCCAGCTGGTGGAGGTGCCGGAAGGCTCGTCGATGTCCGAGCTCGGTCCTGCACTGGTGGAAAAGAATGTGGTCAAGACCCAAGACGCCTTTGACTCTGCTGCGTCTATGAACCATAGCGCAAGCCAAATCCAACCTGGCTTCTACCGCCTGCAGGAAGAGATGAGTGCCAACGCCGCGGTAGAGGCGCTATTGGATAAGAATAACCGCGTCGACATGCTCGAAGTCCAAGGCGGCGCAACCTTGGAGGACGTCAAGGTTGTTGGTGGAGACGTTCGTTATGGCATCTACTCCTTGATTTCTGAGGTCAGCTGCAACGATGGCAACTGCCTGAAGAAGGAAGACCTAGAAAAGGTCGCTGCGGAAACTGATCCTGCTGAGCTGGGTGCGCCACAGTGGGCACTCGAGGCCATCAACAAGCGCGGCAACGATCCTAAGCGCATTGAGGGCCTTATCGCTCCAGGCCAGTACGTCCTGGACCCCAATATGGAGGCCAAGGATATTCTGAAGGACCTCATTACCCGCTCTACCAAGCGCTACAACGAGACCAAGATCGAAGAACGCGCCCAGGCTATCGGTCTGAGCCCTTATGAGCTGCTTACTTCCGCATCCCTAGTGGAGCGCGAGGCGCCAGCAGGTGAGTTCGACAAGGTCGCCCGCGTCATCCTCAACCGTCTGGACGAGCCGATGCGCTTGGAGTTTGACTCCACCGTGAACTATGGCTTGGAAGACGTTGAGCTGGCCACCACCGATAAGGCCCGTGAGGAGAAGACTCCGTGGAATACCTACGCAAAGGAGGGCCTGCCGGATACCCCGATTGCTTCTCCTTCGGATGATGCAATCAAGGCCATGGAGCAACCTGCTGAGGGCAATTGGAAGTTCTTTGTCACCGTGGACGAAGAAGGCACCACCGTCTTCTCCGATACCTACGATGAGCACTTGGGCCGCGTTGATGACGCCATCCGCTCCGGCGTGCTTGACTCCAAGCGCGAAGGGGAGGGCGCTGGTTCCGGCAACGGCGACGCCGCTGCCGAGCAGCCCGCCAAATAAAGTCGCAAAACCACGAAGAGGTAGAACCGATGCCACGTGCGGCAGTCCTTGGTAGCCCCATCGAGCACTCACTGTCTCCGGTGCTCCACAATGCTGGCTACGAGGCTGCCGGGCTCGAAGGTTGGGACTACACCCGCTTTGAAACGGCTGCGGAGGGCTTGCCGGATCTGGTGAGGGGGAGTACCCCTGAGTTCGTAGGGTTCTCCGTCACCATGCCGGGTAAGTTCGCCGCCCTCCGCTTTGCGGATACCGTAAGCGAGCGCGCACAGCTGATAGGTTCCGCAAACACCCTGGTGCGTAAAGAAGAAGGGTGGTTTGCAGACAATACCGACACCGAAGGCGTGCGTGGCGCGCTCATAGAACTTTTGGGGGATTCCCCCGCACGGCACGCGATGCTCATTGGAGCTGGGGGCACAGCGCGTCCAGCTTTGTGGGCGCTGGCTGAGCGCGGAGTGTCTACCGTCACCGTGCTCAATCGCTCGGACCGTAGCGCCGAGCTACGGCCACTTGCCCAAGAGCTGGGACTGGAGCTTTCTTTCACCGGTTTCGATGGTGACCTATCTGCACTGTCTCGCGCAGCCGATGTCATTGTATCCACCGTTCCCGCCGCTGCGGTGGAGGACTGCGTCTTCGACATCGCCCACGCACCGGTGCTCGACGTCATTTATGATCCCTGGCCCACGCCGCTGACCACGTGCGCGGCGGCCAACGGGTACAAGTCCGTCGGCGGACATGTCATGCTCGCATATCAAGCATTTAGCCAGTTCGCGCAATTTACCGGCGTGGCCGCACCGCGGGAAGAGATGCTAAATGCATTGAATGAGGAATTGCAGCGGCGGTCGCAAACTGTCAAATAAAACGAGGCCTGGACAAGTGCGG
The DNA here is from genome assembly GCF_022345765.1 of Corynebacterium nasorum. Taxonomy (NCBI): domain Bacteria; kingdom Bacillati; phylum Actinomycetota; class Actinomycetes; order Mycobacteriales; family Corynebacteriaceae; genus Corynebacterium; species Corynebacterium nasorum. The sequence continues at coordinate 332,662 of NZ_JAKRDR010000001.1, forward strand.
GCTATCCTTCGCGTCTGGCTCACGCTGCACAATTCGCCCTCTGAGTGGAAGCCTCGAGCGCTAGGCGGTACCTCGCTTTACTCTAAGTCCCGTGTTGATCTTTGGGGGAATTGTTTATTGCCTTTGGGCCGCGGCGCTGTCTTGGTGGGACTTTCGGCATCGCCGCTTGCCCGACTGGTTGACGCTGCCAGCCGCTGCGTTGTCACTTGTACTTGCCAACTGGGGCGGGCTGTGGTGGCCGGGGATATATCTCGTGCTTGGGCTGGCCCATACAGGGGTGGGCGGCGGCGATATTAAGCTGGCCGTGCCCTTAGGGATGCTGGTAGGGCATGCTGCTGGGTTCATAGGGGTGGTGGCGGCGAGCGGCTGCGCGTCCCTGTTAACGTTCGTCTGGTCTGTGTGTGCTGGGCAGAAAGAAAGCGCGCATGGCCCCGCGATGTTATTGGCGGCGGCACTCGTCGTGGCTTGTGTTTACCCTTTTTGAGGGGGTGGAAGAATATATTGCGGGGCCAAGTTCATACCGGATTGGCCTCATCGTGCGATAATACCCGCATGCTTCGTTGGACTACTGCAGGTGAATCCCACGGCCAGGCTCTTATTTCTCTGCTGGAGCACATGCCCGCCGGGGTCCCAATTACCCGCGCCGATATTTCGCATCAGCTTTCCCGGCGCCGCCTTGGCTACGGCCGTGGCGCCCGCATGAAGTTTGAGGCTGATGAGGTTACCGTGCTGGGCGGAGTCCGCCACGGGCTGACTCTGGGTAGCCCTATTGCCATAATGATTGGCAATACGGAGTGGCCGAAGTGGACCACCATCATGTCGGCCGATCCACTGGATATGGACGATGAAGAAAATATAAAGGCCATGAATTCTGGACGAGGTGCAGCCCTGACTAGGCCGCGTCCAGGCCACGCGGATTTTGCCGGAATGGTGAAATACCGCCATAGTGAAGCGCGCCCCATTCTAGAGCGTTCCTCCGCGCGTGAGACTGCAGCGCGTGTGGCTGCCGCTACCGTCGCGCGCAACTTCCTGCGCGAGACCCTCGGCATCGAGGTACTCTCCCACGTCATTTCTATTGGGGCTTCTGAGCCTTATGAGGGCCCTGCGCCGGCGTTCGCGGACATCGAGGCTATCGATGATTCACCCGTGCGCGCCTGTGATAAGGAGGCAGAGGCCTCCATGATTGCAGAAATCGAAACCGCCAAGAAACAAGGCGATACCTTGGGCGGCATCGTCGAAGTCGTGGTAGATGGCCTGCCTATTGGACTGGGCTCGCACATTTCCGGCGATGACCGTTTGGATGCGCAATTAGCCAGCGCTTTGATGGGCATTCAGGCTATCAAAGGAGTGGAAATCGGTGATGGCTTCGCAGAGGCTCGTCGGCGCGGCTCCGCTGCTCACGATGAAATGGTGCGTACCGCTGAGGGCATTTCCCGCCTCACCAATCGCGCAGGTGGCCTCGAAGGCGGCATGACTAATGGGCAGCAGCTTCGTGTGCGGGCGGCGATGAAACCAATCTCTACCGTCCCGCGCGCATTGCGCACCGTTGATATGGAATCCGGCGCCGAGGCAACTGCCATTCACCAGCGCTCCGATGTCTGCGCGGTTCCGGCGGCCGGCGTCGTAGCAGAAGCCATGGTTGCCCTTGTTCTTGCGCGCGCTGTGCTTGAGAAATTCGGCGGAGATAGCCTCGAAGAAACCTCTCAGGCTATTGCCGCGTATGATAGATACGTTTCGGACCGCCTTGCTTTTGACCAGGAGTAAGTTATGACCACCCCAACCGCCGTTACGGGCCAACCCCGCCCACGCGTTGTTTTGGTTGGCCCGCCAGGCGCGGGTAAATCCACACTTGGCCGCCGCCTATCCCATGCCCTGAGCTGTGAATTTACTGACTCTGACCACCTTATTGAACAGGCACAAGCAAAGCCTTGCGGGGAAGTCTTTAGCGAGCTCGGTGAGCAGGACTTCCGTGCGCTTGAAGCGCAACACGTTTCGGCCGCGTTGCGTACCGATGGGGTCGTAAGTCTCGGCGGCGGGGCAGTGCTCACGGAGTCCACTCGTGACCTCCTGGAGCGGCACACGGTAATTTTTTTGGATATTTCCCCTGAAGAAGGAGCAAGGCGCACCTCCGGTGATAGCAATCGGCCGGTTCTTGCAGCCGCTGACCCCCTCGAACATTACCGAAACCTAGTGGACGTGCGGCGCCCGTATTACCAGGAGGTTGCCGATTATCGAGTGCGCACAGATACCCGAACCCCGCAGCAGGTAGTAGGCGATATTCTCGGTTTCCTCGATACCCTTTAGCTGCCCGCTGCGCTCGTACTTGTTCCTCGCCACACTGCCTCGGCGGCGAACGGAAAGGACCACCATGCCCACCATTGCCGTTAATGGACCGCAGCCTTATAAAGTTCGCATTGGCGCCGGTCTCAATGAAGACATCGCGCAGCGCTGCGCGGAGATTGGCGCTAGCCGGGCAGGCATTGTCTTCCAACCGCCGCTGCGCGCCGCCGCCGAGCACCTAGCGGAACTCGTTGGGACCCAGGGGGTCGTGCCCGTGCTCATTGAGGTTCCCGATGCTGAGGCGGCCAAGCAGCTCAGCGTCGTTGGCGGTGTATGGGACAAGCTGGGGGAGAACGGCTTTAACCGGCGTGACGTCATCATCGGCCTAGGCGGTGGTGCCACCACCGATATGGCGGGGTTTGTGGCGGCTGGGTGGATGCGTGGCATCAAGATTATCCAGGTGCCTACCACGCTATTGGCCATGGTTGATGCCGCCGTGGGCGGCAAAACCGGCATCAATACGGCGGCCGGGAAGAATCTTGTCGGCGCCTTTCACGAGCCGAATTCCGTCTTTGTGGACCTAGAGCGCCTTGACACCCTGCCTGCGGCGGAAATCGTTGCCGGTTCGGCAGAGATTATCAAAACTGGTTTCATCCATGACCCGGTAATTCTGGAACGCTATGAGGACAACCCTGGGGCCTGCGTGGACCCGCAGGGCTTCTTGCCAGAATTAATAGAGCGCTCCATTGCAGTAAAAGCCGCCGTGGTAAGCCAGGACTTGAAAGAGTCAGGTATGCGCGAAACGCTGAACTACGGCCACACCTTTGGCCATGCTGTGGAGCGCCATGAGAACTACGAATGGCGCCATGGCAACGCGGTGGCAGTGGGCATGATGTTTATCGCCCACCTGTCGCATTCCCGCGGCCTCATTGACGCTCAACTGGTGGAAAAGCACCGCCGGATCCTGCACAGCATTGGGCTTCCCACGCGGTATAAGGCAGGCCATTTCGCCGACCTGTATGAGGCCATGACCCATGATAAGAAGAATAGGGACGGAAAAATCCGGTTTGTGGCCTTGACCGGGGTGGGGGAGACCACCCGCCTGGAAGGCCCTGACTTGGACGAGCTCGAGGCGGCCTACGCCGCGATTTCGGAGTAGAAGATGAAGATTATTGTTCTCAACGGCCCGAACTTAAACCGCTTGGGAAAGCGACAACCGGATGTCTACGGCTCAACCACCTTGGCCGATGTGGAGCGCATGATTGCCTCGCGTGCCGCCGAACACGGGGTAGAGGTGGAATGTTTTCAATCCAACCATGAGGGCGAGCTCATTGAAGAGGTACATGCCGCCGCGGATGCGGGCTATCCCGTGATTATCAACCCTGGCGGGTTTACCCATACCTCGGTGGCTTTGCGCGATGCCCTGGCTGAAGTGGCGGAGGGAGCCGGATTCGTCGAAGTGCATATCTCCAATGTGCATGCACGCGAGCCCTTCCGCCATCACTCCTATCTCAGTCCGATTGCCCGCGGTGTGATTGCTGGCTTGGGGGTCTTTGGTTATGTTGCGGCAGTGGACTACCTCTGCCAATAGAAGCGTCCCACTGGGCTTCGTGGCGTCCGGGCGGAAAGAAAACGGCCCGACCGCGGTGGCAAGGTCGATATACTGGGTGAATACTTTCAACACCGCAGTCAACCCAGGAGGTTTAAATCATGGCTTTGGCAGATACCCGCTTTAGTGACCGGCGCCGCAAGCTTGCCGCGACACTAGCCAGCCAGCGCATCGATGCCGTTTTAGTAACCCACCTCACGCATGTGCGTTATCTTTCGGGGTTTTCCGGATCCAATGGTGGTCTGCTTTTGCGCAAGGATCTTTCCGCACAGGTTGCTACCGATGGCCGCTACACCACGCAGATTTCCCGTGAGGTCCCTGATCTGGAAGCTATTCAGGGGCGCGCTGTAGGCAAGGTGCTCCTGCAGCAATTCGCCGATGTGCAAGGACCGGTCCGCGTGGGCTTTGAGGCAGACTACCTGACGGTATCTGAATTGAAGGAACTCGAAGATTCGGCCCCAGAGTCAGTCACCTTGGTCCCCGTTACTGGCGTGATTGAAGATATTCGGCTGTTTAAAGACCCACTCGAGCTGGAAAAGCTGGAGGAAATTGCCGCGCTGGCTAGTCAGGCGCTGGAGGATCTCCTGGCCGCAGGCGAGCTGCGTGCCGGCCGCACGGAGCGCCAGGTGGCTGCCGATTTGGAGTACCGGATGCGCATGCTCGGCTCGGAGCGGGTGAGCTTCGATACCATCGTCGCTTCCGGTCCCAATTCGGCCATGCCACACCATGGTGCGGACGATCGGGTCATCGAGGACGGAGATTTGGTGACCATCGACTTCGGTGCGCATCTGCGGGGGTTCAACTCCGACTGCACGCGCACTTACGTCGTGGGCGCGGCGAATGACTTTGCTAAAGAAATTTATGATGTGGCGCTACGCGCCCAGAAAGCGGGCGTGGCAGCGTCGGTGCCGGGCGCTAAGCTTGCCGACGTCGACGCAGCTTGCCGCGACATTATTTCCGCCGCCGGCTATGGCGATTACTTTGTGCACTCGACTGGCCACGGAGTAGGCCTCGACGTACACGAGGCGCCCTTCGCCGCCCAGACCGGGAAGGGCGAACTGGCCGCGGGCATGACCTTGACCATCGAGCCGGGCATTTACGTGCCTGGCAAGGGCGGTGTGCGCATCGAAGATACTCTTATCATTACCGATGGTGCGCCGAAGATCATCACCGCCGCGACGAAGGAGTTTACCGAGCTACCCGCCTAGTGGCTGAGCACCTTGGAGTTGAGCAGCTGGGCGACGTTGCGGTTGCCCAGGTGCGTGAGGTGGTTGAAAAGGTTGTGCGGTACGGAGTACTCCCACTTGCCGGAAATCCAGCGTGTGCTATCCGGCGCACACATGCCATGGTTGATGGAATCGGCGCGTAGGTCGTAGTACTGGACACCGTTGGCACGTGCTGCCTTGTACATCGCGCTATTGACTTGGTCCTCGCCGGTGCGCACTAGGCCTGCATAATCCAGATTAAAACCGGCGTCGGTGGAACCCGGCGCAGACGTGCGTATTGGGCATACGGCGCCGTTACGGGCGGAGATGGCGGGATACCCTACCACGGTGATGTGCGCATGAGGCGCGGCCTGACGGACGCGCTGGATGGAACGCTTCATGCCGTCAAAATAAGGATTGGCGGAAGACAGCGATGGCCGCAAAATTTCCTGGAGGTCGTTGGCGCCGAACTGAATCAAAACATTCTTGGTCGCACCATTGAGATCGTTATTGGCAATGGCCCCGTTTATCTGCTCCTCGAAGTCCTTGCGGTGCGACTGGCCGGCGGCTTTCGCGGCAGAACAGGCGTAGTTGGCTACGTGCTGGCCAGAAACCCGCTCAAGTTCGCGGCCTACATTGCTGTGACCCTGCGGGCAGCCCTGCGGGGAAGGTGCACCCGGGGTGTCTTCAATGCCATGGGTAGCAGACGAGAGAGCAGTGTCCGCTGCGGGGGACAGGCTGGAGGTTGTCCCGATCTGGCCATAGGTAGGGTTAGCGAAGATAGAATCGCCGAACATCACGGTTTGGGCATCCGCCGCCAATGCTTGGGGAGCGCTAAGTGCTGCTAAAGCTGCGCCAGTCACGGTAGCCACAGCAGAAAGCTTCTTGAAAGGCATCGCAAAAATCCTTGGTAGAAATGTGAAAAATTAATACGGCAAGACTGTACCGTACAGCCAGTTATCGTTGGATAAAAACCATTACGTGTCTGTTCTCCACCTGCTGCGTATGGTCACAAGCTGCGGAAGTTTCTCTTTTAGCCAAGATAGGGCAGAAGTGTGGGGCGGAAATGGGGGACCAGTAATACCCCGAAAGGCAGTTGTCCGGTAGGCTTGATCATTGTTTTCAACCTTTAGTCCACAATTTCGGGAGTTTAACCGCAATGGCTGATACTACTGACTTCAAGAACGGCCTCGTTCTGAAGATCGACAACAAACTGATGCAGATCGTTGAGTTCCAGCACGTAAAGCCGGGCAAGGGCCCAGCCTTCGTGCGTACCAAGCTTAAGGATGTTGTCTCCGGCAAGACCGTGGACAAGACCTGGAACGCAGGCGTGAAGGTAGAGACCGCTACCGTGGACCGCCGCGATATGACCTACCTCTACAACGATGGCACCAGCTACGTCGTCATGGATGAGAAGACCTTTGAGCAGTTCGAGCTCCCGCCGGAGAAGTTTGGCGATGCCGCTCGCTTCCTGCTGGAGAACATGCGCGTACAAGTTTCCTTCTACGAGGATGAGGCGCTGTTCGCAGAGCTGCCTATTTCCGTAGACCTCAAGGTCGAGCACACCGAGCCTGGCCTGCAGGGTGACCGTTCCTCCGGCGGCACTAAGCCTGCCACCTTGGAGACCGGCGCGGAGATCCAGGTTCCGCTGTTTATCGAGATCGGCAATGTTCTCAAGATCGATACCCGCACCGGTGAGTACCTCTCCCGCGTCAACAACTAGGGCATCTGGCTGTGTCTGATAACACCCCTAAGCGCGACATTAACTACAAGCGGCACACCGCGCGCTATCGTGCACGTCGCCGCGCCGCGGACATCCTATACGAAGCTGAGAATCGAGACATCGATCCCGTAGCCATCGTGGAGGACCGCATCGCTTTGGCGCGCGAGGATCGCAATGCGGTAGCGCCGATTGCCGAGTACACCAAGGTCATTATCAAGGGGGCAGCGGAAGAGCTTGATGTCATCGATGAGACTATCTCTCGCTACCTTTCCGAGGACTGGGAGCTACACCGCATTCCTGCAGTAGATCGTGCTATCCTGCGCGTTTCGGTCTGGGAACTGCTCTTCAATCCCGATATTCCTACTGCTACCGCTGTAGTAGAAGGCGTCGAAATCGCCTCTCAGTACTCCAATGAGCAGGCGGCACCGTATATCCACGCGGTATTGGACGATGTGGCGCAGTCCCGCTCCGCCGAAAGCCCAATGTCTGCAGAACACCAGGGCCTAGAAGAAGACGGGCACGATACTGCTGCGGATGAAGACACGACGGATACCGTGTCCCCGGTCGAATCAGCAAAGACTGCGGGCAACGCAGCCGCAACTGATGAGGCCTCCGCACCAGCGGAAGACTCGGCCCAGTAATACCGGCGAGTAGTAGCCGCGCCCCTTAGCGTGAGCCATTTTCCGTCCGCAGCTGGCTTGGTTGAAATACCAGGCTGGCTGCGGGCGGTATTTTTGTACCATGGTAGGCATGGGCAAATTTAAGATTCATGATGCACTGGGCCTGAGGGCAGGGAGGAATTTCCGCCTCGCTGATGTGGACCCCACCACTACACCGGGCTTCAGTGGCGCCAAATCTGACCTAGCTGATCGTTTCGGGCATTACGATGAAGAGCTTTACGACCTTCAGGAGCGTCTCTTTGCCAATGGCCGCGCCCACGAAGAAGGCGCTCCTTCCTTGCTCGTAGTTTTACAAGGAATGGACACCTCCGGCAAAGGCGGTGCCATCCGTAATGTCTTTTCGGTCTTTGACCCGCAAGGCACCAAAACTGTCGGCTTTGGCAAACCGACAGACGAGGAACTGGAGCACGACTTTTTGTGGCGCATTCGCAAACATGACCCCGTGCCGGGCCAGATTGTGGCCTTCGACCGCTCCCATTATGAAGATGTGCTCATCCAGCGGGTGCATAAATGGGTAGACGAAGACGAAGTGGACTGCCGTTTTGCAGCCATCCGGGACTATGAGCAGGAACTTGCCGGCCAAAACGTCAAGATCTTAAAGATATTCCTGCATATCTCTCCACAGTTCCAAAAAGAAAACTTGCTTGAGCGCACCGAACGCGAGGACAAATATTGGAAATACGACCCATCCGATATTGAGGAGCGCGGATACTGGGACGAGTACATGGCTGCTTATGAAGATGCCATTCGCCGAACGGACGAGATCTGGGCACCGTGGTACGTCATCCCCACAGATAATAAGAAGTACGCCCGCATGGCATTGAAGTTCCTCATCGTGGACGCGTTGCGCCACCTAGAGCTTTCTTGGCCCGCACCGAATTTTGATCCGGAAGAAGAACGCCAGCGCATTCTCGACGCCGAGTAATTGTGCACAAAAAGCTCCCTTTCTGCCGCCTTTTCCATGTGAGGAACGGCGGGCTCAGGGAGCTTGGTTCTTTGGCGGGCTTAGCTAACTCGTGGCATCTCCAGCACCCGAGTTATCGCCTTCCGTGCTGGCCTTGCCAGCAGTTTCGGAGCCAAGCTTGGCCATCTCTTCTGCAGCAGAGACCATGGCGTCCTGCCCACGAATTACGCCGTCTACTGCAGATTTTAAGGCTGCCTGCAGCTGCTCGTCATTCATACCAGCGGCAGCGGGGATATCGCGCTCGGTGCGCACGACGAGCATGTCATCGTGCTCTGAGATAACCGCGCGCGCACCGAAAGCTACCGAGTTGATCTGGTTTGCAGCCAAGAATAGGCCAGCGTCGGCCTTGGAATAGGCGGCGTCGGTAGGCACGTCGCAACGAACGATAACAACGGAGTCTAGTACCGCGAACATGGTAGGCAGACCATTGAGGTTAGCGGTGGCCGCCTCGATATCTGCATCCATTGTGGTCAGCTCGATATCGAAGGCGCGCATCGCCTCGATAACGCGGTCCAGGCTGATTTCTGGCAGGTTATTTTCCGTAGATGCATTAGTCATGGTTGTGCTCCTCCCAGGTCACGAGCTGTGGGTAATGTTCCTCGACGAAGGCGAAGGACTGCAGCATGGAGTCCAGGGTGGACATCACAAAGGAACCAATCTGGTTTCGGGAAAGGCCGTGCTCCACATTAACTTCGCGCACACCGGAGACCGCGAGATTGTTTTCTGCGGATTCGAAAAAGCGCAGGGTCGGTGCAAAGTGCTGCTGGTTCCACTGGTTGAGAACCATCAGCAGGCTTGGTCCCTCAGAAGAAGGGACGTTGCCGCGCCAGACAGAATCGGCGACAAGGACGTTATCGCGAACCTGCATAGCAATGGCAACATTGGAAAAGCCGGTACGCAGGATACGTACGGTCTCGTCCTCGCCTACAGGCTGCTCTTCTAGGCGGTACTCGAGGTTTTCGGACTCAAAGATCTCACCAATACGCTCGAGAGTAACGGGCTCTACCGGCGTATCGGGATACAGTGTTGGTTCTTCAGACACTTAAACAGTCTCAATCCATGTACTAATCGGGGTTAAGGTCAACCCTTCCTAGCCTACCTAACTACACCCGTGCTTTCCGGCAGGAGAAGAACACCGCAGGTCTTGCTCGGAAGTTATATCGGGGTGGTGCAGTACGTGCGCGTTGCCGTAAAGAGCTGCGATGGTGAATCACTGCCCACAACCTTTGGCTGACCGACAAATTGCGTCGCACTCCGGTGGCGCTGCGCCAAACGTGTCTGGGGCGTCCACGGGGAGTGGCCCGCAACTAGCAGAGGCTTTCGCCACCCAGTTCATGCGCCAAGGCGGCGTCGATAGTGGAGTAGCGGAAGCTATGACCGAGCTCGGTGAGCACGGTGGGGGCTACGCGCTGTTCTGCCAAGGCTAACTCCTGGGCGCCCTCGCGCCCGAGCAAGAGCGCAGGACCAAAGGAGGGCACGGGCACAATAGCCGGCCGGTGGAGTTCTTTGCCCAATGCAGCCACAAAATCCTTATTGAGCACAGGATTGGGGGAGGCCGCATTGACCGGGCCGGCAAGCGAATCATCCACAATGGCGCGGAAATAGGCATCCGTGAGGTCATCGATGGCAACCCAGCTAAACCAGAATTCCCCATCGCCAAAGGGGCCACCCAGTCCGGTGGAGAAGAGGGCTCGGAGCAGCGGCAGTAGGCCGGAGCCGCCTGACATGGCAATGCCGGTGCGGATATTGACTACGCGGGTGCCCGCTGCGCGGGCGGGTTCGCAGGCGTCCTCCCACTGGCGCACGACATCGGCTAAGAATCCCTCGCCCGGTTCGGAGTCCTCAGTTAAGACTTCCTCGCCCCGGTTTGCGCCATAAAAGCCGATAGCAGAGGCACAGACCATGGCTTTTACGGATGGCGTTTCGCCGGCGATGCGAGCCAAGCTCCGGGTAGGGCCCACGCGGGAATCCCGAATGGCAGCCTTGTGTTCCTCATTAAAACGGCCGAAGATGGGCTCGCCCGCAAGGTGGACAAGGACGTCCACGCCGTCTAGCAAGTGCGGATCGGGGAGGTTGGTATTCCAGTGGCGCTGGCCACTGCCCGCCTTACCACGCACGAGCTGGATCACTGTATGGCCGGCGGTACGTAGCTGCGCGGTAAGCGCCGTGCCGACACTGCCGCGCGAACCTGTCATCGCAATGGTCAATGGTTGGGTATTAAGTCCTGCATCGCGCAGCCGCTTGAAGAAGGCAAAGTCTTCAATCAGCTGATGCTGACGATAGGCAAAGACTGATTTCAATGCGGCGGAAGGAACGCGCGTGTCCACCTCATCCGTCACCCGGGTACCGGCTGGGTCCTCGGCGAAGGTGTGGGTGTGGCGCCACTGAGTCAGCTGGCGCAGCGGGGAATTGACGCACTCATCACTAAAGGAATAACCCTCCTGGTAACGGGACAACACATGTTGTGCCTTCCACTGCAGGCCACCAGGCAAGCGCAGAATCGAAGTGCCATCACCCAGGCTCTGTGCTTGTTGCACTGGGGTCATAAAGGCGAACGGGGCGTTGAGCCGGGTGAGAGCACCTGGGCGGGTATGCCAGGCCCAGACATCTGTGCGGGGTGCAGGGACTACGTGCTGTACAGAAAAACTCACCGTCGATGTACCTTTCTGGGTTGCCTCACCCGGATGGCGGGTGGAGTGCTAAAGTATCTTGTGTCTAACACCATAGACACTTTTGAGACCATCTATCGGCATCCTTTAAAGACCGCACCGTGAGGCGGGGAAGGAGGTCACGATGAGTGAAACTAACGCTACCGCGAAGCAATTGGAGCTTTTAAGCTCCGATGATGTCTCGCGTACCGTTGCACGCATCGCGCACCAGATTATTGAAAAAACGGCGCTCGATTCCGCGGAGGCTCCGCGGGTCATTCTGCTTGGCATTCCCTCTGGTGGCGTGCCGCTAGCACAGCGTCTTGCACTTAAGATCGCAGAATTTTCCGGGGTAGAAGTCCCATGGGGCTCCCTCGATATCACCCTCTACCGCGATGATTTGCTCAATAAGCCGCATCGCGCATTGCAACCCACCACCATTCCTACCGGCGGTATCGATAACGCGATTGTCATCCTGGTCGATGATGTTTTGTATTCCGGCCGCACGATTCGCGCCGCCCTTGATGCGCTAAGCGACGTAGGCCGGCCCGACATTATCCAGCTCGCCGTCCTGGTTGACCGCGGCCACCGCGAGGTTCCCATCCGCGCGGATTACGTGGGCAAAAACCTGCCTACCGCGCGAGAAGAAGACGTCACCGTATATAACAATGAGATTGACGGTCGAGACGCAGTCGTGCTGACCCGAGCTGCCGTCAACCTCGATGCCGCAGGCACTGAGAAGGGGGAGGCATAACCATGAAGCACCTCATCGATATGGCGGAGCTCGATAAGTCTGAAATTATCGGCCTGATGGATGAAGCGGATCGCTTCCGCGAGGCCCTCGAAGGCCGCGAAGTTAAAAAGCTTCCTACCTTGCGCGGGCGCACCATCTATACGCTTTTTTATGAAAACTCCACTCGCACCCGTTCCTCCTTTGAAACGGCCGGCAAGTGGATGTCGGCGGACGTCATCAACCTATCCGCCTCTACCTCCTCGGTAAAGAAGGGCGAGTCCCTGAAGGATACGGGCCTTACCTTGGCCGCCATCGGCGCCGATGCGATCATCATGCGTCACCCTTCCTCTGGTGCACCGCAGCAGCTGGCCCAGTGGGTAGCCCCTGAGGGCAAGGGCCCCTCCGTTATCAACGCCGGTGATGGCGCCCACCAGCACCCAACGCAGGCGCTGCTTGACGCGGTAACCATGCGGCAACGACTCGGCTTGCAGGGCGAGCAAGGCTTTGCCGGTCTCAAAGTGAAAATTGTGGGCGATTGCCTGCACTCGCGCGTGGTGCGCTCTAACGTGGATTTGCTTAACACGCTGGGGGCAGAGGTAACCCTCGTGGGGCCAGCTACGCTCATGCCCTTCGGGGTGGAGAATTGGCCGGTGCGCGTGTCCTATGACTTTGATGCAGAGATCGCCGAGGCCGATGTGGTCATGATGCTGCGCGTGCAGCAAGAGCGCATGAATGGCGGTTTCTTCCCGTCCCACCGCGAATACGCCAACCTCTTCGGCCTGTCCAAGGACCGCGCGGCGGCAATGCACAAAGACGCCGTTGTCATGCACCCTGGCCCTATGCTGCGCGGCATGGAGATCAATTATGGCGTGGCCGATCTGGATAAAACCGCCGTCCTGCAGCAGGTACACAACGGCGTGCACGCCCGCATGGCCGTGCTGTTTACCCTGCTGACCAATGGCGAAAACGCCGGCATTTAATATCGCGACCCGCAATCAACCTTAGGGAGAGAAAATGACTACTTACCCAGAAACCGGTCGCCTTTCCGCGCCGGCGGAATCCCCACTTGTGATTAAGAATGTGCGCTTGTATGGCGAAGGCGAGCCCACCAGTGTGCTGGTTAAAGATGGCGTTATTTCAGCCATTGGCGGTGACGTTGCGGCACAAGACGCTAAGGTCATTGATGGCGAGGGCAACGTTCTGCTACCGGGGCTCGTGGATATGCACGTGCACCTGCGCGAGCCCGGCCGTGAGGACACCGAAACCATCGAGACCGGTTCCAAGGCTGCCGCTAAGGGTGGTTTCACCGCCGTGTTTACTATGGCCAATACAAACCCGGTGACCGATCAGCCGATCATCGCGGAATCCGTGTGGGCTAAATCCCAGGCCTTGGCGCTTTGCGACGTCCACCCAGTGGGCTCTATTACCAAGGGCCTGGAGGGCAAGACCCTTACCGAGTTTGGCATGATGGCCCGCTCGGATGCCAAGGTCCGCATGTTCTCCGATGATGGCAAGTGCGTCCAGGACCCGCAGCTGATGCGTCGCGCCTTGGAATACGCCAAGGGTATGGATGTACTGCTGGCTCAGCACGCCGAGGATGACCGCATGACCGGGGGTGCTTCGGCCCACGAAGGCGAGACCGCAGCCAAACTAGGCCTGCGCGGTTGGCCGCGCGTGGCGGAAGAATCTATCGTCGCCCGCGATGCCCTCTTGGCGCGCGACTATGGCAATCGCGTACACATTTGTCACGCGTCCACTCAGGGAACCGTGGAGCTACTCAAGTGGGCCAAGGAGCAGGACATCCCGCTGACCGCTGAGGTCACCCCGCACCACCTGTTGATGACTGACGATAAGCTGCGCACCTACGATGGCCTCTTCCGCGTTAACCCGCCGTTGCGCGAGGAGCGCGATACCGAAGCCCTGCGCCAGGCGCTGCTCGACGGCACCATCGACTGCGTGGCCACTGACCATGCCCCGCACGGCTCCGAGGACAAGTGCGTGGAGTTTGAAAATGCCCGCCCAGGCATGCTGGGCCTGGAATCTTCCCTGGCCGTTATCGCCAAAATCTTCGTTGAGACCGGGCTGGCCGATTGGCGTTTTGTCGCCCGCGTCATGTCCGAGCGCCCGGCGGAAATCACCCGCCTGCCGGGTCACGGCCGTCCCATCGCAGAAGGCGAGCCCGCGAACTTGACCATTGTGGACCCAGCCCACCACTGGGTGTCTGATTCCTCCAAGCTGGCATCCCAGTCCGAAAACAACCCGTATGCAGGTGAAGAGTTCGGCGCCCGCGTTACCCACACCATTTTGCGAGGAGCCGTCACTTTTGACTTGGCAGCCTCCGAAGAAGACTAACCTTGCACACTGAGACCACCTATATGGCAGAGAAAGGCCACGACGTGACTGATAGAACCCCAGCAATCCTCGTTCTCGCGGACGGGCGCACCTTCCGCGGTTATGGCTTTGGTGCCACCGGCACCACCTTGGGTGAGGCCGTATTTACCACGGCGATGACCGGCTACCAGGAAACCATGACGGACCCGTCCTACCACCGCCAGATTGTGGTTTCCGCAGCACCGCATATTGGCAATACCGGGTGGAATGATGAGGACAATGAGTCCCATGGCAACCGTATTTGGGTTGCTGGCCTCGTTATCCGCGACCTCGCCCAGCGCGTATCCAACTGGCGCGCAGAGCGCAGCTTGAGCGAGGAGATGGAAAAGCAAGGCGTCATCGGTATTCGCGGCATCGATACCCGCACCTTGGTACGCCACCTGCGCAACTACGGCTCTATCGCCGCCGGACTCTTTTCCGGCGAGGATGCGCAGCGTCCAGTAGAGGAGCTGCTAGAGAAAGTTAAGTCCCAGGACTCCATGGAGGGCGCTGACCTCGCCGCGGAGGTATCTACGGATGAGCCCTACACGGTTGAGGCCGTGGGGGAGAAGAAGTACACCGTCGTTGCCTTCGATATGGGTGTGAAGACCGCGACCCCGCGCCACTTCTCCCAGCGCGGGATTGAGACCATCGTTGTGCCTGCAAATACCTCCTTTGACAAGGTGAAGTCCTATAACCCGGATGGCGTCTTCGTCTCCAATGGCCCGGGCGACCCGGCTACGGCCGATGAGATGGTGGGCATCATCAAGCAGGTGCTTGAGGCAAAGATTCCGTTCTTCGGCATCTGCTTTGGCAACCAGCTCCTTGGGCGCGCGTTGGGCCTGGATACCTACAAGATGAAGTTCGGCCACCGCGGCATCAACGTTCCAGTGCGCAATAACTTAACCGGCAAGATCGATATCACCTCGCAGAATCACGGCTTCGCGCTCAAGGCGCCGGAGGGCTATGACCTAGACAGCAAGGACGCAGAGTTCGCCACGGACTTTGGCCCCGCGCAGGTCACCCACATCTGCCTCAATGACGACACCGTAGAGGGCGTTGCTTTGAAGAATGGCATGGCCTATTCCGTGCAGTATCACCCCGAGTCCGCAGCTGGACCGCACGATGCCAACCCGCTTTTTGATCAGTTCGAAGAACTGATGGCTAACCACACCCCGAATAAGTAAACAACCAGGAAAAGGAAGAAAAACTATGCCAAAGCGCAACGACATCAACCACGTCCTGGTCATCGGCTCCGGCCCTATCGTCATCGGCCAGGCCTGCGAGTTTGACTATTCCGGCACGCAGGCCTGCCGCGTGCTCAAGGAGGAAGGCTTGAGGGTGACCCTGGTCAACTCCAACCCGGCCACCATCATGACGGACCCCGAGTTCGCGGACCACACCTACGTCGAGCCCATTGAGCCGGACTACATCGAAAAGATTCTGGTCAAAGAGCAAGAAGAGGGCCACCCCATTGACGCCGTGCTGGCCACCCTGGGCGGTCAGACCGCGCTGAATGCGGCGGTTCAGTTGGACCGCAAGGGGATTCTGGACAAGTACGGCATTGAGCTCATCGGCGCCGATATTGACGCCATTGAGCGCGGCGAAGACCGCCAGAAATTCAAGGATATTGTCGCCTCCATTGGCGGCGAGTCCGCTCGCTCCGCGGTATGCCACAACATGGATGAGGTACACGAGACCGTCGACAAGCTCGGCCTGCCTGTAGTGGTCCGCCCCTCCTTTACCATGGGTGGTTTGGGCTCAGGTCTGGCCTTCAATAATGAGGACCTAGACCGCATTGCCGGCGGCGGCCTGGCCGCGTCCCCTGAGGCCAACGTGCTTATTGAGGAGTCTATTCTCGGCTGGAAGGAATACGAGCTCGAGCTCATGCGCGATGGCGACGACAACGTCGTGGTCGTGGCCTCCATCGAAAACGTTGACGCCCTCGGCGTGCACACCGGCGATTCCGTTACGGTTGCCCCAGCGCTGACCCTGACCGACCGTGAGTTCCAGAAGATGCGCGACCTTGGTATCGCGATTATCCGCGAGGTCGGCGTCGATACCGGTGGCTGCAATATCCAGTTCGCCGTCAACCCAGAAGACGGTCGCATCATCGTCATCGAGATGAACCCGCGCGTGTCCCGTTCCTCCGCGCTGGCGTCCAAGGCCACCGGCTTCCCCATTGCCAAGCTGGCTGCCAAGCTCGCCATCGGCTACACCTTGGATGAGGTACAAAACGACATCACCGGCGAAACCAAGGCCGCATTCGAGCCCACCTTGGACTACGTCATTGTCAAGGCCCCGCGCTTTGCCTTTGAGAAGTTCCCAGGCGCAGACGATACCTTGACGACCACCATGAAGTCCGTGGGCGAGGCCATGGGAATTGGCCGCAACTACATCGCGGGCCTCAATAAGGTCATGCGTTCTTTGGAAAACAAGCCCAATGGCTTCTGGACCAAGCCAGATGAGTACTTCGCCGGCGAGCGCGCTGGTGACCTCAAGGCGGTACTCAAGGATCTAGAGCGCCCGACCGAGGGCCGCATGTACGACATTGAATTGGCCCTGCGCCTCGGCGCCTCGGTGGACGAGGTCCATGAGGCTTCCGGCGTAGACCCGTGGTTCATTGCTGAGCTGGCCACGTTGGTCGCCTTCCGCCAGGAGCTTATCGATGCCCCAGTGCTCACCGAGGAGCTGCTGCGCGAGGCCAAGGTCTTTGGGCTTTCCGACGCCCAGATTGCCGCCCTCCGCCCCGAATTCAACGGCGAAGATGGCGTACGCAGCCTGCGCTGGCGCATGGGTATCCGCCCTGTCTACAAGACCGTTGACACCTGTGCCGGCGAGTTCGAGGCACAGACCCCATACCACTACAGCTCCTATGAGCTTGATCCGGAAGCCGAGACCGAGGTTCGCCCCGCACCGGAGGGCTCCAAGGGTAAGGTCATTATTCTGGGCTCCGGACCGAACCGCATCGGTCAAGGTATCGAATTTGACTACTCCTGCGTGCATGCAGCGCTCGAGCTCTCGGAGCAGGGCTATGAGACCGTCATGGTCAACTGCAACCCAGAGACCGTGTCCACTGACTATGACACCGCGGACCGCCTCTACTTTGAGCCGCTGACTTTCGAAGATGTTATGGAGGTCTACCACGCGGAGGCCGCTTCCGGTGATGTTGCCGGCGTCATTGTTCAGCTCGGCGGCCAGACTCCACTGGGCCTTGCAGCCCGGTTGGAGGAGGCAGGAGTACCAGTTGTTGGCACCAGCCCAGCAGCTATTGACTCCGCTGAGGACCGCGGCGAGTTTGGCAAGGTCCTCGACGAAGCCGAATTGGCAGCACCAGAGTATGGCACCGCCACCTCCTTTGCTGAGGCGCGCGAGGTTGCCTCCTCTATCGGCTACCCAGTATTGGTCCGCCCGTCCTATGTCTTGGGCGGCCGTGGTATGGAGATCGTCTACGACGAAAAGGCGCTGGAAGACTATATCGAGCGTGCTACCGAGCTTTCCCCGGACCACCCGGTCCTGGTGGACCGTTTCCTAGATTCCGCGATCGAGATCGACGTCGACGCACTCTGCGACGGCAACGAGGTCTACTTGGGCGGTGTGATGGAGCACATCGAGGAAGCCGGCATCCACTCGGGTGACTCTTCCTGTGCACTGCCGCCTATGACACTGGGACCAGAGGATATCGAAAAGGTCCGCACCTCCACCCGACTTCTAGCGGAGGGTATTGGCGTCAAGGGCCTGATGAACGTTCAGTTCGCCCTGAAGGACGACATCCTCTACGTCATCGAGGCCAACCCACGTGCTTCCCGTACCGTGCCATTTGTCTCCAAGGCGACCGGCGTTCCACTAGCTAAGGCAGCTTCTCGCGTCATGATGGGCTCTACCATCGCGGAGCTGCGCGCCGAAGGCATGATTCCTTCTGAATATGACGGTGGTTCCTTGCCGCTGGAGCACCCGATCGTAGTCAAAGAAGCGGTCTTGCCGTTTAACCGCTTCCGCCGGACCGATGGCAGCCTGCTTGATACGCTGCTGTCGCCGGAAATGAAGTCCACCGGTGAGGTTATGGGCTTGGCTACCAACTTCGGTGCGGCCTACGCCAAAGGCGAAATCGCTGCCTTCGCCGTGCCGCCTACGGAGGGCACTATCTTCGTATCCGTCGCCAACCGGGACAAGCGCACCTTGATTTTCCCGATCCAGCGCTTGGCGAACATGGGTTACAACATCGTCGCTACCGCCGGTACGGCGCAGATGCTGCGCCGCAATGGCATCGAATGTGAGGTTGCCGCCAAGGTCTCTGAGGCTAAGGAAGGCGAAGAGTCCATCGTGGATAAGATCTTCAACGGTGAAATCGACTGGATTCTCAACACCCCTGCGGGCTCTGCAGGCGCGCGCCACGACGGTTACGATATCCGCGCTGCCGCGGTCCACATGGAAATCCCGCTGGTAACCACCGTGCAGGGCGTAACCGCAGCCGTCCAAGGTATCGAAGCGATGCGCATTGGCAACCTGCAGGTACGCGCGCTTCAGGAGCTTGAGCATGGCCCACAAAACTAAGGGATTTGGTGAGCTACTTGAGGCAGCGGGACAGTCGCGTGGTCGCCTCTGTGTGGGTATAGACCCGCATCCGTATCTGCTGGAAAAGTGGGGACTGGAGCCCACCGCTGATGGTCTGCGGACCTTCAGCATGCGCTGCGTAGAAGCCTTCAGCGATACCGCTGCCTTGGTAAAGCCGCAGGTTGCCTTCTTCGAGCGCTTCGGTTCCCAGGGGTTTGCGGTCCTCGAGGACGTCTTGGCGTCCCTACGCGAGGTGGGATGCCTGACCGTGGCCGATGCCAAGCGTGGCGATATTGGCTCGACCATGGCCGGCTACGCAGATGCTTGGCTAGGTGATAGCTCACCCCTGCGCGCAGATTCGGTGACCGTGTCTCCCTATCTAGGCGTTGGTGCGTTAGGCCCGGTGTTTAGCAAGGCCGAAGAAACCGGACGCGGCGTATTCGTCTTGGCGGCTACCTCCAACCCGGAGGCACGTGCCATCCAAGCCGTCCCAGTAGGCGAGGGGAGCACCATCGCACAAGGAGTGGTCGATGAATGTGCCGCGCTCAATGTAGCGGCGCACAAGGCCGACAAGCCGGGAGACATCGGGGTAGTCGTTGGGGCTACTTTGGACAATCCACCTCGCCTGGATGCGCTCAATGGCCCGGTTCTTCTGCCAGGCGTTGGCGCCCAAGGTGCTGGCCCAGAGCAAGTGCACAGCATTGTCTCTGCTCGGCCATCGCTGGGATTCGCGAACGTGTCCCGAGCAGTATTGGAACAAGGACCTGCTCTTGCTGACCTGCGCAAAGCGGTGAATCGCGTGGCTCAGGAGTTCCGGGACTAAAAGGGGCGGCGTGGCAGATTACTGGCCGCGCTGCTTACCTGGTACTTTGTTTAAGGTATGTGCGGTGACGTGCTAAAATAGGCGTGCTTTTGGACCCGCTAATCGTCACCGTTCAATGAGCAGTGCTAGGATTACCAGAAGTCGGTTTGCCCGAAGGTTATTGATAACTTTCCGCGGTGTATAAACTGCGTTAGGCAACCGTAATCTGGTACCAAGTACTAGACGTAACAGAATCAATCTAATGAATCGGAGGAAACCCGTGGCCCTTCCAAAGTTGACTGATGAGCAGCGCAAGGAAGCTCTCGCAAAGGCCGCTGAGGCCCGTAAGGCTCGCGCTGAGCTCAAGGCTGCGCTCAAGCGCGGCGAGACCGACCTGAAGGACGTGCTCGAAAAGGCTGAGACCGATGAGATCATCGGCAAGACCAAGGTTTCTGCACTCCTCGAGGCTCTGCCGAAGGTTGGCAAGGTCAAGGCTAAGGAAATCATGGAGGACCTGGAGATCGCTCAGACCCGTCGTCTGCGCGGCTTGGGTGAGCGTCAGCGTCGTGCTCTCCTCGAGCGTTTCGGTTACGGCGAATAGTTACAACCATGGCTGACGCAACTGCACGCGGTCGCCTCGTCGTTCTGGCGGGGCCATCCGCAGTGGGAAAATCCACCGTGGTTTCGCGTCTGCGCAGTGACGTCGAGGGGCTGTACTTTAGCGTGTCGATGACTACGCGCCAGCCCCGTCCCGGGGAGCAGGATGGTGTTGACTACTTCTTCGTCACCCCAGAAGCCTTCCAGCAGCGAATCGACGCCGGGGAAATGCTCGAATGGGCTGATATTCACGGTGGATTGCAGCGCTCTGGAACCCCTGCTCAGCCGGTAGAGGAAGCTTTGGCCGCAGGACGCCCAGTGCTCGTTGAGGTTGATCTTGCGGGCGCTAGGAGTGTTAAGAAAGCACTGCCGGAGGCAGACTTGGTCTTTTTGGCACCCCCATCATGGGACGTGCTTGTGGAGCGGCTCACCGGCCGCGGTACCGAGCCGCAAGACGTCATTGACCGTAGGTTGCAAACTGCGCATGAGGAACTAGCCGCACAGGATGAGTTCGACCACGTCGTTGTTAACGAGGATTTGGACCAGGCAGTGGCTGCCATCAGTGATATCCTGCAGGCATAGACCTCCTTTTTGACCATCTTCAATCAATGTAAAGGTGCATGTGACTAACGTGACCACCCCTTCTAACACTGAAGCCGCAAAGGCGGAGCCAGTATTTGATGATCCGATCGGCATTACTGATCCCCCGATCGATGAGCTTTTGGACAAGGTTTCCTCTAAGTACGCTTTGGTCATCTTCGCTGCTAAGCGCGCCCGCCAGATCAATAGCTACTACCAAGAGCAGGATGAAGGTGTCTTCGAATTCGTAGGCCCACTGGTTACTCCAGAGCCAGGCGAAAAGCCTTTGTCCATCGCATTGCGCGAAATTGACGCTGGCTTGCTGGACCACGAGGAAGGCAAGTAGCTAGCGCACAAGCGTGCAATAGCTTGTAGGCTCCACGCGTCGCCACGGACGTGTATCCCCGGCTAGGGGTGCACCTTCCCGGGGCGGCGAGTGGGGCCTTTCTTTGTGCCGCCAGGTACCATCGTGCGGTGTGATTGAAAAAGATAGCTCTCGCAATATTGTTGTAGGCGTTGCTGGCGGCATCGCCGCCTACAAAGCGTGCCACCTTGTGCGCAATCTCAAGGAGGCGGGCGATGATGTGCGCGTTGTCCCTACGGAAAGCGCACTAAACTTTGTTGGCGCTGCAACGTTTGAAGCCCTGTCCGGCCACCCGGTTTCCACCAGCGTTTTTGAGGCTGTGGATGAGGTGCAGCACGTTAACATCGGGCAGCGGGCGGATGCTGTGGTAATTGCGCCCGCAACTGCGGATCTAATCGCGCGACTGGCCGCCGGTCGGGCTGATGATCTACTTACGGCGACCGTGTTGGTGGCGACGTGCCCGGTCATCATTGCTCCGGCCATGCATACAGAGATGTGGCACAATCCCGCCACGCAAGACAACGTCGCTACTTTGCGGCGGCGCGGTATTACGGTTATTGAGCCCGCCCATGGCCGTTTGACCGGCAAGGACTCAGGTCCTGGTCGCCTTCCGGAGCCGGAGCAGATTGCTGAGGTAGTGCGCACCGAATTGGCTGGTTACCGGGTTGAACATACCTGGCAAGACAAAAGGGTAGTCATATCAGCGGGAGGCACCCAGGAAGAACTGGACCCAGTGCGGTACTTGGGTAATCGATCTTCTGGTAGGCAGGGATTCGCGCTCGCGGAATGGGCCGCCCAGAAGGGGGCTCAGGTCACCCTTGTGGCTGGGAATACTGCGCAGCTGCCTGTCCCCAGCGGTACGAAGGTGCGCCACATTGTTTCCACCCGGGAACTGGAGGAAGCGATGCACGAAGAGGCCCGTGATGCGGACGTGATCATTATGGCTGCCGCAGTTTCTGATTTCCGCCCCGCGGAGGCAGCTGAGTCAAAGATGAAGAAGGGGCAAGCAGACGACGCACTCTCGGCCCTACATTTGGTAGAAAACCCGGATGTCCTCAAAGGGCTTGTGGCCGCACGAGAGCGCTCGGAGATTCCGGCGGAGTGTGTGATTGTGGGGTTTGCCGCCGAAACGGGTGACGCCCACAAGTCTGCCTTGGAATATGCCCAAGAAAAGTTTGTTCGCAAAGGCTGCGATGTGCTTATGGCCAATGAGGTCGGTAGGGCCAAGACCTTTGGCCAAAAGTCGAATGAGGGATGGATTTTGCGGCCAGATTCCGCGCCGCAACGGGTGGAACATGGCTCGAAACAAGTAGTCGCCGCACAGATTTTGGCGGCTGTGAATGAAATGTTTCGGGTGTAGACAGCTAAAATTGCATTTATAGACCGCTTGGTCTAGGATTGCGAGGTATGAGGCTTGGGCGTAGAAAACCCACAGCATCGAATCAACAGTGAGAACGAAGGAAGTTTTTGTGACTGATAACGCTGCAGTGGCAACTCGTCTTTTTACCAGCGAGTCCGTTACGGAAGGCCATCCCGATAAGATTTGTGACGCCATCTCGGACGCCATCCTCGATGCCCTGCTGGAAAAGGATCCCGTATCCCGCGTCGCCGTTGAGACGTTGGTTACCACCGGTCAGGTTCACGTGGTGGGAGAGGTACGCACCGAGGCATATGTAGAAATCCCGGCGCTCGTGCGCGATACCCTAAAGTCCATTGGCTTTACCTCCTCTGAGGTGGGATTTGATGGCAATACCTGCGGTGTCAATATTGCCATCGGTGAGCAGTCCCAGGAGATCGGCGCCGGCGTAGATAACTCCACCGAAGCCCGCGCCCATGACGAGGACTATGACGAGGAAAATGACACCGCTGGTGCAGGTGATCAGGGCTTGATGTTCGGCTATGCCTCCAATGAGACCGCCGAGTATATGCCCCTGCCTATCGCCTTGGCACACCGGCTTTCTCGCCGCCTGACGCAGGTGCGCAAGGAGGGCATCGTGGATCACCTGCGTCCGGATGGCAAGACCCAGGTGACCTTCGCCTATACCGATGACAATGAGCCTTCCCACCTAGATACCGTGGTGATTTCTACTCAGCACGATACTGAGGTTGATAGCGCTTGGCTGGAGGGCCCATTGCGCAGCGAGGTCCTTGAATGGGTCATTAAGGACGCGGGCTTGGAGAAGTACTACACCGAAGACACGACGTTGTTGGTCAACCCTTCAGGGTCTTTCATTCTCGGTGGACCCATGGGTGATGCCGGTCTTACCGGCCGGAAGATCATCGTCGATACCTACGGTGGTATGGCTCGTCACGGCGGTGGCGCCTTCTCCGGTAAGGACCCCAGCAAGGTAGACCGCTCCGCTGCTTATGCAATGCGCTGGGTGGCTAAGAATATCGTCGCCGCTGGTTTGGCGGATCGCGCCGAAGTTCAGGTTGCCTACGCAATTGGTCGTGCTAAGCCGGTGGGCTTGTACGTGGAGACGTTCGGCACTGCTAAGGAAGGCCTGAGCGATGCGAATATTCAGGCTGCGGTAAATCAGGTATTCGACCTGCGTCCAGCCGCGATTATCCGCGAACTCGACCTGCTACGGCCCATTTATGCCCAGACTGCGGCTTATGGTCACTTTGGCCGTACCGATGTTGAGCTGCCATGGGAACAGTTGAACCGAGTAGAAGCACTGCGCGCGGCCGCCGGTCTGTAGAATCGGGGCTTATGCCTAAGAAAACACCCGCCACCCGGAAACCGGTTGTGCGGGTGTTGCCTCTTTTAGGGGTCGCGCACCTTGACCGGGGTTTTGATTACCTTGTAGAAGAGGCAGATTCGGAGGACGTTCAGCCGGGCATTAAGGTCCGCATCCGCTTTAATGGACGCTTGGTTGATGCGATAGTGCTAGAGCGCCTGCATGATTCTGAATTTGGCGGTAACCTGCGCTTTATCGAGCGCATCATCTCACCGTTCCAGGTGTATCCGCCGCAGCTTGCCCGGCTTATCGACGCCCTAGCGGACCGCTATGGCGGAGTGCGCTCAGATATTATCCGCTCTGCTATTCCACCTAGGCACGCAAAGGCGGAGGAATCCGATTTGGAAACCCCGTGGGAGGAGCTCGGTACCACGAGCGAGCCTGACCTTTCGGGGTGGTCTGCTTATGAGCATGGTGAGGCTTTCGTTGATTCAATCCTGTCTGGCAAGCTCGCCCGTGCCGCATGGCAAATCGCCCCGGGCGATGATTGGGCGCATGCCTTAGCTGCGCTCGCGGCCAAGGTGGCGTTAGACGGAGGCGGGGTGCTCTTAGTTGCCCCGGACCAGAAGAGCGTTGATGCGGTAGAAGCCGCCCTTCGCCAGGTATTAGGGGCGAAGCAGATTACAGTGCTGACTAATAGTATGGGCCCGCAGGCCCGCTACCGCCGCTACCTATCAGCCCTGGTAGGCCAGGCGCGCGTCGTAATTGGTACTAGGTCCGCCGCCTTCGCCCCAGTAAAACATCTACAGCTGGCGGTTATCCTCGATGATGGCAACGATAATTTGGTAGATAACCTCAAACCTTATGTCCATGCCAGGGAAGTGCTAACCACCCGTTCTGCTTTTGAAGGTTGCAGCATGGTCTTGGCAAACCATTCGCGGACTGCGGAAACGCAGCTCCTCGTGGAGTCAGGCTGGGCGCACGATGTGGTCGCCAAAGAACAAACGATCGGGGCGCGTTGCCCAGCCATTGAGGCGGTAGGCCCATTCGGTCTATCGATTGCTCGCGATTTAGAAGGCGGCACCACTTCAGTTCAGGCACAGGCCTTCCAAGCTGCCCATCAGGCGCTGGATAGGGGAGAGCCGGTATTGGTGCAAGTACCGCGCAAGGGATACGCACCAATTTTGGCCTGCGGTCGATGCCGCGCGCCGGCGCGCTGCCGGCACTGCAACGGGCCATTGGGGCTGCCGCCGACGGGGGCGTCGCCAAGCAAGGGCGGCGCGGAGGAGACAGGAATGCCCACCTGCCGCTGGTGCGGTCGCATCGAGGCGCGTCATCGCTGCAGTGAATGCGGATCCCCGCGCCTGCGCGCCATCGTTTTAGGCTCAGAGCGCACCGCGGAGGAATTGGGCCGTGCCTTTCCTAATACCCGGGTAGTGGTCTCTGGCGGAAATAAGATCCTCGAGGCAGTGGATAATGCGCCGGCCCTAGTCATCGCCACCCCTGGCGCCGAACCGAATGTACGAGATGGCGCCTACGGTGCGGCGCTGCTCTTGGACGCTGGTGCATTGCTCAACCGCCAAGATCTGCGTGCTACTGAAGACACGTTATCGAAGTGGGCGCAGGCGGCGACGCTAGTGCAGCCGCATTTCAAGGGCGGCCGGGTAACTGTGGCTGCCGATGAGTCTCTTAGCGTGGTCCAGCATTTCTTGCGCTGGGATATGGTTGGCGCGGCCGCAGCCGAGCTTGCTGCCCGGCGAGAAGTGCGATTCCCACCTGCGGTGCACTTTGCCGCCATTGACGGTGCGGATGCTTCCCTGGATGGCTTTGCTGAGCTTGTGGATCTTCCGGAGCATGCGGAGGTTTTGGGCCCAGTTCCTCTTCCCCCGGGCCATAGCCTGCCCGGCGACTACGATAGCCAGCGCTTTGGTCCCGCGCAGCGGCTGGTGGTCCGCACCCCACTGGGGCCTCGTTCCCAATTAGGGCGCGCCTTGCGCAGTGCAAACGCGGCGCGTAGCGCGCGCAAGGATGACTTGCCACTGCGTATCGTGGTTGATCCTATCCACGTAGGTTAGCCGTATCGGGTGGCTAGGGCTTATGCGCTAGTCTCGACGGGGAAACCCTCCATTGTCAGGCCGGCTTTATTTCGGCGCATCAGAAAGGTGTGATTGCCATGTCTCTTCGCGGAATCCGTATCTACGGCGACCCTGTCCTGGGCAGTCGCGCAGAAGAAGTAAGCACGTTCGATCGCGGACTGCGCATTTTGGCCAACGATATGCTCGAGACCATGGACGAAGCTGGGGGAGTAGGGCTGGCGGCCAATCAAGTGGGCATACTCAAACGGATTTTTGTCTATGACTGCTCGCATACCCAATCTGGCTTGCGTGGCGCGATTGTTAATCCCGTCTGGACGCCGTTGGGCGCGCAGCAGCAAATAGGCCCGGAAGGATGTCTTTCTATTCCCGGCATTAGCGCGCAAACCACCCGCTTCAACCGCGTCTTTGTCAGCGGTCAGGATATAGAGGGCCGCCCCTTATCCATGGTGGCCGCGGGGCTGATGGCTCGGTGCATCCAGCATGAAACGGACCATCTCGATGGAGTGCTTTTCCTGCAGCGCCTCGATGCCGTGGACCGAAAAGACGTTATGCGCGCCATCCGTGAATCCGAGTGGTTTAACGCCTCATAGCCCGCTTACTGTGGCGGCAGCGCTACGGCGTTGTAGCCTAGTAGTTTGAACGAGATTAATAGGAGAGTTTCCCCGCATGCGGATTATTTTTGCCGGTACCCCTGAGCCCGCCGTTGTGGCCTTGGAAAAGCTAATTGCCTCCTCGCATGAGGTGGTGGCGGTAATTACCCGCCCAGATGCTAAGAAGGGCCGCGGCCGTAGCCTTCACCCCAGCCCGGTGAAAGCAGTAGCCCAAGAACATGGCATCGAAGTGCTAACTCCTAGCAGCTTGCGTCCAGACACGGAGGACGGGCAGGCCCTGCGTGCCCGCCTGCGGGAGCTCGAACCCGAGGCAATTCCGGTGGTGGCTTATGGCAATCTGGTCACCAAGGACCTGCTGGAGCTGCCGCAGCATGGTTGGGTGAACCTGCATTTTTCCCTGCTCCCGGCATGGCGTGGCGCGGCACCGGTACAAGCTGCCATAGCTGCCGGTGATGAGATTACCGGCGCATCTACGTTCCGCATTGAAGAAGGCCTAGATACCGGTCCGGTGCTGGGCACCGTGACGGAGGAAATCCGCACCACCGATACTGCCGATGACCTGCTCACTCGCCTTGCCTATTCCGGCGGCGATCTGCTCGTCGCCACCATGGATGGCCTAGCAGCGGGTCAGTTGGAGGCACAACCGCAGCAGGGCGAGGCCACCTATGCCCCGAAAATCTCTACCGCACAAGCTCGCGTGGAGTGGTCCCAGCCTGCCTTTGCCATCGACCGGCATATTCGTGCGCACACCCCAGGTCCTGGCGCATGGACCATGTGGGACGAGGCCCGGGTAAAAGTGGGACCAGTAAGCCCCGTGGAGGCAGCAGCCGCGGTACCGGAGCACTTAGAGCCTGGGCAGCTCTACATTGCAAAGAACGCCGTTTTTGTTGGTACCGCAACGCAGCCGGTCCAGCTGGGTAAAATCCAGCCACCAGGCAAGAAAATGATGAATGCGGCCGACTGGGCCCGCGGACTAGGCAAGGATGCCGAGGTGAAGTTCCAATGAGTGGTGGTTTCCGTTCCCGTAGTAAATCTGGTGATAAGTCGCCGGAAGGCAAGCCGCAGGACCCCCGGAAATCCGGTGGAGCGAAAGGCCGTGGTGGCCGCCCGCACCAGCAGCAACATGGTGGACGTAACGGCCACCGCAGAGGTCGACAGGCTCATGCTTCTGGTCAGCGTTCCGGCAAGCGCCAGGAAGGCAGTCTGATTCAGGCTGCACTGACCGCTGGTGTGGACGCGCCGCGTGCGGTGGCTTTCGACGTCGTGCGTCGGGTGAGCGATGACGATGCCTTTGCCAACCTCATCTTGCCCACAGCACTGCGTAAGCAAAAGCTCACCGGGCGAGACGCCGCCTTTGCCACCGAGATCACCTACGGCACCCTCCGCACCCTCGGCGTAGTAGATGCCGTCATCGCAGAATGCTCCTCGCGCAGCCTCGAAGCCATTTCTCCAGCTGTGGTTGATGCCTTGCGCTTGGGCGCGTATCAGGTTCTCTATACCCGCGTGGAGGCCCATGCGGCGGTTGATACCACCGTGCGCTTGGTGGAAGCCAGCGGTGAGGTCAAGGCCAAGGGTTTTGCCAATGGCATTATGCGCACCATTACCCGCACGTCGGCCAAGGCGTGGCTGGACAAGCTTGCCCCGGAGGGAGAAATCGCCGGCATTGCCTTCAAACATGCCCATCCCACCTGGATCGCGGAATCGTTTAGTCGTGTGCTGGGGCTGGGCGAGCTAGAGGCCGCCCTGGCTGCGGACTCCGATAGGCCTGCGGTGCATCTGGTGGCCCGTCCCGGGGAAATCTCGGCCGAAGAATTAGCACTTGTGACCGGCAATGAGGAAGGGCGCTTTTCCCCCTACGCCGTGTATATGGAGTCCGGCGATCCCGGCCAATTGGAGCCGGTACGTCAGGGTTTGGCTGCAGTCCAAGATGAAGGCTCGCAGCTTATCGCCCGCGCGGTATGTGAAGCGCCGGTGGAGGGCGAAGACACTGGTC
This sequence comes from Corynebacterium nasorum, assembly GCF_022345765.1. Lineage (NCBI taxonomy): Bacteria > Bacillati > Actinomycetota > Actinomycetes > Mycobacteriales > Corynebacteriaceae > Corynebacterium > Corynebacterium nasorum. The sequence continues at coordinate 361,151 of NZ_JAKRDR010000001.1, forward strand.
GGTGGCTGGATCTCTGCGCCGGTCCCGGCGGTAAAGCGGCCTTAATGGGTGCGCTTGCCCGCATCGACTCCGCGCACGTGGACGCGGTGGAGGTATCCCCCCACCGTGCGGCGCTGATTGAAAAAACGGTAAGTGATTTACCTGTGGACGTTCATGTGGCAGATGGACGCAATCCGGGCGTGGGTCAGGGGTTTGATCGTGTGCTTGTCGATGCCCCGTGTTCCGGACTCGGCGCGCTCCGTCGCCGCCCCGAGGCGCGGTGGCGCAAGTCTGAGTCCGACATTGCCGAGCTTACTCAGCTGCAATTTGAGCTTTTATCCTCGGCCTTAAACCTGGTGCGCCCAGGCGGAGTGGTCATTTATTCCACGTGTTCGCCAGACTTGCGCGAGACTCGTGGCATCGTCGACCGCGCGGTGCGAGAGCTCGGCGCGACGGAGCTAGACGCACACGCGCTCATTCCGGATATGGGCGATGTGGGGCACGAAAAGTCCGTGCAAATGTGGCCACATCGGCACGGTACCGATGCTATGTTCTTTGCGGCTCTGCGCCGCGCTGCTGACTAATCGCGATAGACTAGTGGGCATGTCCGCACCGATTATTTCCCCTTCCATCTTGGCCGCTGATTTTTCTCGCTTGGGCGAGGAATTAGCGGCGATTGAAACCGCAGACTGGGTCCATGTGGACATTATGGACGGGCACTTCGTGCCCAACCTGTCCTTCGGCCCGGATATCACGGCAACGGTCCATCGGCTTACTAATAAACCATTGGATGTCCACCTCATGATCGAGGAACCCGAGCAATGGGTGGAGACCTATGCCAAGGCGGGTGCGCATACCATTATCTTCCACGTGGAGGCTGTCGCCGATGAGCAGGCGGCGGTGGATGTGGCGCAGAGCATTCGAGAACTAGGGGTGCGTGCTGCCTTTTCCATTAAGCCGGGTACGGCTATCGAACCGTGGCTGGATAAATTGCATCACTTTGATGAGGTGCTCGTGATGTCCGTGGAGCCTGGTTTTGGCGGGCAGAAATTCATGCCAGAGATGCTGGAAAAGGTCCGGGTGCTGCGCCAAAGCATTGATGAGCAGGGGCTCGACACCGTCATCGAGATTGATGGCGGAATTTCGCCAGACACCATCGCCCAAGCCGCCGCGGCTGGGTGCGATGCTTTTGTAGCTGGCTCGGCCGTATTCAAGGCAGAAGATCCCGCCGGGATCGTACATCAGCTGCGTGAATTGGCGGCTGGTGCCTAGTGGGCGCGGAGCTAGAGGAGAGTACCCTTTCCGCAGCGCTGTCTCGGGCAATGGCCGCGGGAGCTGAGGTGCGTGGAACCACGAGCCCCAACCCGCCGGTGGGCGCGGTCATCGTGTCCACTGCCGGTGACATCGTGGGCGTTGGTGCTACGCAGCCCGTGGGAGGCGCGCATGCCGAGGTCATGGCGTTGCGCGAGGCTGGCGATAGGGCGCGAGGAGCCACCGCCGTGGTCACCTTGGAGCCGTGTGCGCATACCGGTCGCACGGGTCCGTGCGCACAGGCGTTTATCGATGCCGGCGTGGCTCGCGTGTACTACCTTCATGCAGACCCCACTCCGCAGGCCGCCGGTGGAGCGCGCGTGTTGGCGGAGGCTGGGGTGGACGTCGCCAAGCTGGAAAAGCCCCCGCACGCCGATGATGCGCTCGTGCCTTGGCTCTTTGCCATGAAAGCACGCAGGCCGCACGTAACCTTAAAGTTCGCCCAGACGCTGGATGGCTTTACTGCCGCAGCGGATGGGTCAAGCCAGTGGATTACGGGCGAAGGGGCGCGCGATTGGGTGCATGCAGATAGGGCTCACCGCGACGCCATCATCGTCGGCACCGGCACTGCGCTTGCTGATAACCCGTCACTTACCGCGCGGTTTAGCGACGGCAGTTTGCGGGAACACCAGCCACGCCGGGTGGTAATTGGCAAGCGAGATTTGGAATCGGCAGGCGATGCGGCAAGCAACCTACGCGAGTTGGGATATGAGCACTACGACAGCATCGAGGAAGCGTTATACGAGCTCTACGCCAGCGGGGCACGCGACGTCCTTGTAGAAGGCGGCGCCGGACTCGCCAGTAGCTTCCTCAAGGCCGACTTGGTCGATGCTATCTCTGCCTATATTGCGCCCCTGTTGCTGGGGGAAGGCCGTGGCGTGCTCGCCCATCCCGTGACCCAGACTCTGGCGGGGGCCACCCGATTCCAGCGCGTGGGAATGAAGGCGCTGGGTGATGACGTTCTAATTGAATATGTGCGCTAGGCGCTCGGATTAGCAGATAACGAGAAAGGCTGGATGTGTTTACTGGGCTAGTACAAGAGTTGGGCACCGTAGCCGGTATGGAACCGCACGCGGACGCCTTGCGCTTGAGCATTCGCGCCCCGCGCACCGTCGCGGAGGCTGCACTGGGGGATTCCATTGCTATCGATGGCGTATGCCTCACCGTGGCGGATCTATCTGGAGATATATTTTGCGCAGATGTGATGCAGGAGTCCCTCGACCGGACAGCTTTGGGCCGCCTAGCTGAGGGCGATTCGGTCAATGTGGAACCGGCATTGCTGCCTACCACCCGGCTAGGCGGTCACATCATGCAAGGACACGTGGATGGCACCGCGACGCTGCAGAGCCGGACTACCTCCGAGAACTGGGATATCCTCCGGTTTAGCTTGCCCACCGAGCTTGCCCGGTACGTCGTAGAAAAAGGCTCAATTGCCGTTAGCGGCACCTCGCTGACTGTTAGCGCCGTGGGGCCGGACTGGTTCGAAGTATCCCTTATCCCCACCACTTTGCGGGACACTATTCACGGTGCATTGCCAGTTGGAGGAGAAGTCAACCTCGAGGTGGATGTGCTGGCCAAGTACGTAGAAAAGATGCTTCACCCCGAAGCGCTAACCCCTGAGGGCAAGGACTAGACTGCTACCTTATGAGCGCGAGTGATAATTGTATCCGTCTTGATTCCATTGAGCAGGCCATAGCGGATATCGCCGCTGGTAAGCCGGTAGTTGTTATCGATGACGAGGATCGCGAAAATGAAGGCGACCTGATTTTCGCCGCTGAGCTAGCCACCCCGGAACTGGTGGCCTTTATGGTGCGCTACTCTTCTGGATATATCTGCGCACCATTGTTGCCAGAAGATTGTAACCGCCTGAATCTACCGCCGATGTTGGCGGTCAACGAGGATGTGCGCGGCACCGCTTATACGGTGACGGTGGACGCAGCTACGGGTAGTACCGGTATTTCTGCGACCTCGCGGGCAGCAACTATTCGCCGGCTAGCAAACCCTGATACCACGCCGGGCGAATTCACCCGCCCGGGTCACGTGGTGCCGTTGTGCGCGCGCCCTGGTGGTGTTCTAGAGCGTGATGGCCATACGGAGGCTTCCATTGACCTTGCCCGATTGGCGGGCCTGCGCCCAGCCGGTGTGCTGTGTGAGATCGTTTCTGAGGATGACCCCACGGACATGGCACGGTCGCCAGAGCTGCGCCGCTTCGCAGATAAGCACGGCCTGTCCATGATCTCTATTGCACAGCTCATCGAGTGGCGCCGCCATAATGAGAACCAGGTCATTCGCCAGGTAAGCACCCAGCTTCCCACCGAGTATGGTCATTTCACCGCCATTGGCTATCGCCATGAAATAGATGGACAGGAGCATGTCGCGTTGGTGGCAGGCGATCCCGCCGAACTGCGCGGCGCGCGTGAGGTCATGGTGCGAGTCCATTCGGAATGCCTGACCGGTGATGCCTTCGGCTCGCGGCGCTGCGATTGCGGTCCGCAACTACATGAGTCCATGCGCCGTATCAGTCAGGAAGGCAACGGCGTGGTTATCTACTTGCGCGGTCAGGAAGGCCGTGGCATTGGTCTGTTGCATAAGTTGGAGGCATACCGGCTGCAGGATTCTGGCATGGACACCGTCGATGCCAACCTAGAACAGGGCCTGCCCGAAGACGCACGCGAGTATTCCGTAGCCGGCCAGATCCTGCGTGATCTTGGCATAGAGTCCGCGAACCTGCTGACTAATAACCCACATAAGGGCGAAGGCCTGAGCGGTTTTGGTGTGGATGCAGGTCATCACACCCCGCTAGCAACCCCGGCGCATGCGGATAATATTGAATATCTGCGTACGAAGCGCGACCGCATGGGCCACGATCTTCCGCAGGTTGCCCAGTGGGATGAGGCGCATAAGTAGATCTTTAGTAGCTCTGTGGAGATCACGCGAAAGGAAAGAAATGAGTAAAGAAGGCCTACCCGAAATTGCCCAGGTAGATGGCAGTGGACTGCGCGTTGCCGTGGTGACTGCGACATGGAACGTGGAGATCTGCGATCAGCTCCACGCCCAAGCGGTAGAGACCGCTACGGAAAATGGCGCCGAGGTTGCCGAGTACCGCGTAGTTGGCGCCTTGGAACTTGGCGTTGTTGTCCAGGCGGCCGCCCGCGCATACGATGCAGTGGTGGCATTGGGCTGCGTTATCCGTGGGGGAACGCCGCATTTTGACTACGTCTGTGACTCGGTTACCCAGGCGCTTACCCGCATCGCGCTCGATGAATCCACCCCGGTAGCGAACGGCGTCCTTACCGTCAATGACCAGCAGCAGGCCATTGATCGCGCCGGCTTTGCAGACTCGGCAGAAAACAAGGGCGCCGAGGCAATGATGGCGGCTTTAGATACCGCCCTGCAGTTGCGTAGACTAAACGCAGCAGATAAGTAACTTTTAGCAATGCGTCAGCGCCCCACGCTAGATCACCACGATGGACTGTGGGGTGTTCCAGAGGAGTATGCACATGAACGAGGCGCAGGCCCCAAAGAATCCGCAGCGAAGCCGGCAGCTTAGCGACGCCGAAGTATTGGCCTATACCAGTGCCGATCCCTTTGCCCAGACAACGTCTAAGCCGTGGGAGTTTAAGGCGACCTCGCCCTTTTTGCGTAAGGTGGCAATCGGCTGGGTGATCCTCGTTATGGCTATCCATATCTTCATGGGAATCACCTTGGATGTGTCTTTTACCGGCGCGCATGTCACCACCATTGATAAATTCGCCTTTCCCGGCGTGGGCCTCCTTATTTCCATTTTGTCTTGGGTTGCCCTTAACCGGCCGCGCCTGCGCGCCAATGAGGATGGGGTAGAGGTCCGCAATATTGTGGGTACCCGCTTTTATCCCTGGCAGGTGGTCTATGGGCTGTCCTTCCCCGTGGGCCAACGTATGGCGCGTCTTGAGCTTCCCGAGTTCGAGTTCGTTCCCGTCTGGGCTTTGCAGTCTGGTGACAAAGACACCGTCATCGACAACGTTCGCCGCTTCCGCGACGTGGAAGCTAAGTACATGCCACAGGATTAACAATTGGCTGACCCCACTACCTACCGCCCGGCTCCGGGAACCATTCCCACTGACCCGGGCGTCTATAAGTTCCGCGATGAAAACCGCCGCGTAATCTACGTGGGCAAAGCCAAGAATCTGCGCGCGAGACTATCGAACTATTTTCAGGACATTACTCAGCTGCACCCGCGCACACGCCAAATGGTGCTCACGGCCAATTCCGTGGAATGGACGGTAGTGGCCAGCGAGGTAGAAGCCTTGCAGTTGGAGTACACGTGGATCAAGCGCTTTGATCCCCACTTCAACGTCATGTACCGCGACGATAAAACCTATCCTATGCTCGCGGTTTCGGTCGGAGAAACAGTTCCTCGCGCCTTTTTCTACCGCGGCCCTCGCCGCAAAGGCGTGCGCTACTTCGGCCCGTATTCCCATGCTTGGGCCGTGCGTGAAAGCCTAGACCTGCTCACCCGCGTCTTTCCCATGCGCACCTGTTCCAAGGGCGTTTATAACAGGCACGAGCGCCTTGGGCGACCGTGTCTATTGGGCTATATCGGCAAATGCGATGCGCCCTGCATCGGCCGGGTAAGCAAGGAAGAACACCGGGATACCGTCAATGAACTCGTTTCATTCATGAATGGAAACACCGGTGCAGTCCGCCGCAAACTCACCCATGACATGGAGCAGGCCGCCGAGAATCTAGAGTTCGAACGCGCCGCACGCCTGCGCGATGACTTGGGCGCTATTGACAAGCTCATGGAGCAACAGGCCGTGGTCTTCACCGACGGTACAGATGCCGATCTCATTGCTTTTAACTCGGATGAACTCGAAGCAGCGGTACAGATTTTCCATGTGCGTGACGGACGCATTCGCGGGCAGCGCGGGTGGGTAGTAGAACGCGCCGGTGACCAAGCTAGCTCTGAGCCCTTGGAAGAAGGCCAGCCTGATCCCGCGCTGCCGGCATTGGTACAAAATTTCCTCATCCAGTTTTATTCGGATGCAGTGGAGCGCGAGAAGCAGGAGGCGCGCGAGGACGCCGCGCTTGCTGCGGACGTAAAACGGCGCGGGGTGGACCAGGAATCGCACATGAAGTCCCGCCGTGTCCAAGTCATCCCACGCCAAATTTTGGTGCAGGCCCTGCCGGATGAACCCGATCAGGTCGTCGCCCTCTTAGAGGAACTGCGCGGTGCCCAGGTGGACCTGCGCGTTCCCCAGCGCGGCGATAAAAAACAGCTCATGGCCACGGTGGAGAAAAACGCCAAGGAGCAGTTGCGCCAGCACAAGCTCAAGCGGGTGGGAGACCTCACCGCCCGGTCGGCGGCTTTGCAAGATATTCAAGAGGCTTTGGGCATGGAGCAAGCCCCATTGCGCATCGAATGTACCGATATCTCCCATATTCAGGGCACAGATGTGGTTGCTTCTTTGGTGGTTTTTGAAGATGGCTTGCCCAAAAAGTCGGACTATAGGCGCTACCGCATTAAAGAGGCAGCGGGCGATGGCCGCTCTGATGACGTCGGATCTATCGCAGAAGTCACTCGCCGTCGGTTTAAGCGTTATAAGGAAGACAAGCTGGCCCAACCGGATGAGGAAGTAGAAGAGTCTTCTTTCGCGGAAGAAAAAGTGGCGGAAGAATCTGCCGAGGCAGGCCGACGCTTTGCGTATCCACCGCAGCTTTTCATTGTGGATGGCGGCGCACCCCAGGTTGCCGCAGCTCAAGAGGTATTCGATGAGTTGGGCATTGTGGATGTGACCTTGGTGGGCCTGGCCAAGCGCCTCGAGGAAATTTGGGTTCCCGGTGATGATGAGCCGGTCATTTTGCCGCGAAACTCGCAAGCTCTTTTTCTCCTGCAGCAAATTCGCGATGAAGCGCACCGCTTTGCCATCACTTATCATCGGCAACAGCGCTCTAAGCGAATGCGCTCTTCAGTACTCGACTCCGTTCCGGGCCTAGGTCCGCAGCGGCGCACCGATCTGGTGAAGTATTTTGGCTCGGTGAAAAAGCTCAAGGCCGCCACGGTGGAAGAGATCTGTGAGGTAGATGGCTTTGGGCCAAAGCTAGCCCAGACCGTGTACGAGAATTTGCACGATTCTACGGGTAAATAAGGGGCATTCTCCTAGGAGCGGCGAATCTTAAAGCGCTAGACTGAGGGGCATGACGCATTTCGAAACTCCACCCATTTTGATAACCGGCATGTCCGGCGGCGGGTTGAGTTCCGCTGCCAAAGTATTTGAGGATAAGGGCTACTATGTGGCCCATAATATTCCGCCTCGCGCCATTGTGGATCTGCTTAAGCTGTGCAACCAGGAAGAAACTCCGGTGGGCAAGGTTGCTGCCGTAACGGATGTGCGCTCGCGCATGTTTCCAGGGTCTCTGCTAGAGATTATGGAAGAGCTCACAGAATTGCATATGAAGCCCACTGTGCTCTTTTTGGATGCGCGTGATGATGTGCTCATTCGTCGTTTTGATTCAGTACGGCGCACCCACCCATTGCAGGAGGGCGACACCCTCAAGGTAGGCATTCAACGCGAGCGTCAAGCAGTAGCAGACGTGCGAGCTCATGCAGACATCATTATTGACACCACCAACCTATCCATTCATGATCTCCGGCGTGCTATTGAGGCGGCGTTTGGTGAGATGCAAAATGAAAAGCAGCATGTGACCGTTGAATCCTTTGGTTTTAAAAATGGTTCACCCCGCGATGCAGACTTGGTGGTTGATGTGCGTTTCCTACCCAATCCCTATTGGGTACCAGAGCTGCGTAGATACCGTGGCACGGATGAGCCGGTTGCTCAGTATGTGCTCTCACAGCCAGCGGCACAGGAATTCGTGGATAATTTCATAAGGATGTTTTCCACCATGCTGGATGGTTACCGGCACGAAGGGAAGAATTTCATAACTTTAGGCGTGGGCTGTACGGGTGGCCATCACCGCTCCGTTGCCGTAGCAGAGGCTATTGCGGCACGGTTGCGGGACAATGACATTTTGGACGTCAGCACCTTGCACAGGGATATTGCTCGAGGCTAGAGCGCAGGAGTTTTAACGCTTTTATGACCAATCCTTCACACATGGTCTGCCTAGGAGGCGGCCATGGACTTTATCAGACTCTTTTGTCCGCCCGATTGAGCGGAGCAGGCGACATTTCCGCCATTGTTACTGTTGCAGATGATGGTGGCTCCTCCGGCCGATTGCGCCGCGAGCTAGAAATAATCCCGCCTGGAGATCTGCGCATGGCGCTAGCTGCGTTGGCTAATAGTGATCCGGTGGGTGACCTCTGGGCGCGTACCTTGCAGCACCGTTTTAGAGGCACCGGTGCAATGGCGGGGCATGCGGTGGGCAATCTAATGATTGCAGGGTTGACCGAGGTGCTCGGTGATTACCAGGCCGCGTTAGATACCATCGCAGAGCTTACTAATTCCCAGGGCCGGGTATTCCCTGTGGTCAACCAAGCCTTAGAGATTGAGGCGGAAGTAGCCGGGCTTGACGACGACCCCCGTGTCATGCGCCAAGTCCGGGGGCAGGTCGCGGTTGCCTCCACACCGGGGCAAGTCCGGCGTGTGCGCATCGTGCCGGAAAACCCCAAAGCAAATCCGGATGTCCTCGATGCCATTGAGCGCGCGGACCTAATTACTATTGGCCCGGGTTCTTGGTTTAGTTCGGTATTGCCACATACTCTCGTGCCTGAGGTCGTGGAAGCCATTTCTGCGTCTGATGCGCTGCGCGTAGTTGTTTTAAACCTTTCCGCCGAGCCGGGCGAAACGCATGGTTTTTCTGCAGAGCGCCATTTGCATGTGCTTTCTCAGCACGCTCCGGATTTGCGCATTGATCGCATTCTGGTGGACGGGACGGCTTTGCCTACTGATAGTGAGCGCGTGTATATCCAGCGCGCCGCCCAGTCCCTTGGTGCCCGTGCCACGTTCGCGGATGTGAGCGAAGTTGATGACAATGGTCGGAGCATCAATAAACACGATCCGGAGAAGCTGTCTGCGGCACTCCTCGACCTGTATTCGGACTATCGCAACACTGGCGATCCCAACCGGAGCTGATACATCTCGGCAAAGTCCCATCGCTCGCGTCGTTCGGGTTCGGCCGACTGCGCGGTGCCTGAGCGCGCGCGGTATGATGGCAGAAATCCTTTCACCGCACCGGGCCTTGCATAGTGGCCCTGGCCTGTGCGTATATCTTGTGACTGTGAGAAAAGAAATGGGGCGAACTAGGTGACCACACCATTGACCGACCAGGTCAAAGAAGAATTGACGGCTGTCGTTGTGCCACGCCAGTCCGCTCGCGCTGCCGAACTAGCCGCGATGCTGCGATTCGCCGGCGAGCTAGATATTTCCGGCGACAACATGGCCTATGAGTTGGAATTAGAAAGCCACGCTATTGCGCGGCGCGTGATCGCTGCACTCGATGAGCTTTATGGGATTTCCGCTGATAGTCACGTAGCGGGCCCAGCAGGAACCACGAAGAAATCCCGAGTTACGGTGCGCATTTCCACCGGGGCGAAGGAACTTACGCGCCGTCTCGGCCTTATTACCCGCTCCGGCCATGCGGTAGTGGGGCTTCCTCCGCAGGTTATTTCCGGCACCGTCGCTGATAGCGAAGCAGCGTGGCGCGGAGCCTTCCTAGCCCATGGCAGCCTCACGGAGCCGGGTCGTTCTTCTGCGCTTGAAGTTACGTGCCCGTGCCAGGAGGCGGCATTGGCCCTAGTGGGTTGCGCCCGCCGCTTGGGCATTTCTGCCAAAACTAAGGAGACCCGCGGGGAAGACCGCGTCGTTGTCCGCGATGGCGATGCCATTGGGGCACTGTTGACCCGTATGGGCGCGCAAGAAACGCGATTAAGCTGGGAAAAGAAGCGCGTCAAGCGAGAGGCGCACGATACGTCCCGGCGCTTGGACAATTTCGATGATGCAAATCTCCGTCGCTCGGCTCGTGCTGCAGTCACCGCGGCGGCCCGCGTTGACCGAGCGATGGAGATCCTTGGTGATGACGTCCCCGAGCACCTTGCTGATGCAGGACGCCTGCGCGTGCAGCACCGTGAGGCCTCGCTGGAAGAATTGGGCCGCTTGGCTGAGCCTCCCATGACTAAAGATGCGGTAGCCGGGCGTATTCGCCGCTTGCTTTCTATGGCCGATAAGCGAGCGGAAGAGCTTGATATCCCCGATACTAACCAAGCGATCACCGACGACCTCTTCAAAGAGTCCTAAACGCCGCAATCACCGGCACATACACAACTCCCCGCAGCGCGGATACCTGAGCGGTAGCCGTCACTGTGGGGAGTTTTCTCTGTGATAGCTAGCTGGTGGGGAAACCAGCTAGCCAGGGAGAGCTAGATGCCTAGGGAACGAGGAATCCTAGGGCGTTGGTCATCAAGAATACGATGATGCACACAACGGCCAAGAAGACCACGGAGTAGCCCACTACGTTTTTCAGGATGACAGACTCCTTGCCTTCCATCTTTACAGCGGTGGCCGCAATAGCGAGGGACTGCGGGGAAATCATCTTGCCCACAACGCCGCCTGCGGTATTAGCGGCCAGCATGAGGTCCGGGTTCACGCTGATACGCTCGGCCGCTGCTACCTGCAGGTTGGCGAAGAGGGCATTGGCGGAGGTATCGGAGCCGGTGACCGCGGTACCAATCCAGCCCAGTACCGGAGCGAAGAGTGCGAAGATGCCGCCCGCAGAAGAGACGAACTCACCAATAGCAATCGTTTGGCCGGAGTAGTTCATCGTATAAGCCAATGCCAGCACCAGAATGATGGTGAGGGCCGAGAACTTCATGCGGCTGGCGACGTCCCCAAAAGCGCTGACCGGCTGCCCGAAGCTGAGACTGTAGCGGCCATTTTCATTAAAGAAGTGGTAGACAACCGCAACGATAATGCCCGAGAGCAGCAGGAGCGTACCTGGGTTACCAAAGACATTGAAGCTGAAGCTAGTGTCCATAAGGTTGCCGTCGGCGTCGATAATCGCGTCATCCAGCAAAGGCCAAGCAAAGTGGAGCTTGAGGAAACCAAAGATGGCTGGGGCCGCAGTAGCAACAGCAAAAACAATAGTTACTACAGCGTAGGGAAGTAGCGCCATCCAAATGCGGCGACCATTCAGGTCAGTGGTCGACTCAGCGGCGGGCAGCTCGAGGCGCTCGCGCAGCTCCTTAACACCCTTAGGCTTCCACACTCGGAGGAAGGCAAAGGCACAGCCCAGGGAAACGATGCAGGCGATAACATTGGTGAGCTGGTAAGCAAAGAACGTTGCGGCCAGCCACTGTGCCAAGGCAAAGGAAACGCCAATCACTGCGGCTGCCGGCGCAGTTTCCTTGACGCCGCGGACACCGTCCAAAATAAAGGCGATCAAGAAAGGCACGACGGCGGCGATGATGAGCACCTGCAAAGAGATAAGTGCGGCAATATCATGGGTTTGTTCAGCGCTGCGTCCAGCGACCTCGCCAGCGGTGGTCACTGGGATGCCCACCGCGCCGAAAGCAACCGGGGCCGTATTAGCAATGAGCACTACGATTGCTGCGCGTAGGGGCTTTACACCGAGTGCCATAATCATGGTCGCGGTAATGGCTACGGGTGCGCCGAAGCCGGCGAGGGCCTCTAGCAAGCCGCCAAAGCAAAAGGCGATAAGAATTGCTTGGATGCGAATATCGCCATCGCCTAGAAGGTCGAAGGTTTTACGAAGGTCCTCGAAGCGTCCTGAAGCGACGGTGATTTCATAAAACCAGATTGCGGTAATGATTACCCAGACAATGGGAAGTAGTCCGAAAAGGCCGCCGCGCACGGCGGAGGACAAGGCCATATCTACCGGCATAGAAAAGCCGACGATGGCGATAAGAAGGGATACTGCGAGGGCGACGGCGCCAGAAGTGTGTGCGCGCGCTTTGACGCCGAGCAGCATGATAAAGAATGCGATGAGAGGGAGAATCGCCACCAGGGCGGTAAGCCCGAGGCTGTCACCCACAGCAGAGGTATTAATTTCGAACAAGAGACGTCCTTGGGTTCTACGGTGGTCCTGCCCGTTGAAGAATAACGAGCACCTGAAGCATTCTCACGGTGACCAACGATTGCGCTGGAACAGATGTAGTGGACTGAAACGCGAATGTGAGCCAGTGAGTATTGAAAGCATATCGTGTGATGGTCGAGGCGAAAACAATTCGGTCGACTTGGTTGCCATCAGGACTGAGGCTCGGAAATGTCCGACCGGACAGAGGCGGGCGTAACCCTGGAAGCTATACAGTGATATATTTCACGTTAACAGCGTCAAGGCCACATAAACCCACGCGTTCGGGCGTATCCAGCGGGTTTATGGCGGAGAAATAAAAAGGATCGGCAAAGTGTACGCTCTTTTGGATAATCTGTCATCCGATAGTTCTCAAGGCTGCTAGGGCACTGCACTGTTAAAAAACGCTCGGTAGTATCGGCACTGTAAGGGAAAACGCTCGGGCGCTTCTCAAGCACCGAATATATCGAAGGGCCCGCGCACATACCCATACGCACATTTACTCGACTCTTTGAGGAGAAATACAGTGACTATCCGCGTAGGTATCAATGGCTTTGGCCGTATCGGCCGCAACTTTTTCCGTGCAGTCGCTCAGGGCGACAACAACCTCGAAGTTGTTGCAGTAAACGACCTGACCGATAACGGTACGCTGGCTAATCTGCTCAAGTACGACTCCGTACTGGGCCGCTTCGATGGCGAGATTACCCATGATGATGAATCCATTACCGTTAATGGTCACCGCATCGTGGTCACCGCGGAGAAGGACCCGAAGCAGCTCAAGTGGGGCGAATACGACGTAGACCTCGTGATCGAGTCCACCGGCCGTTTCACCAATGGCAATGACGCCAAGGCTCACCTCGAGGCTGGTGCTAAGAAGGTCATCATCTCTGCTCCGGGCAAGGAAGTAGACGCAACCTTCGTCTATGGCGTTAACTCTGACACCTACGATCCGGCAAACCACAATGTTATTTCCGCAGCATCCTGCACCACCAACTGCCTGGCGCCGATGGCAAAGGTCCTCAATGACAAGTTCGGCATCGAAAAGGGCTTGATGACCACCGTCCACGCCTACACCGGCGACCAGCGCATCCAAGACGCACCGCACAAGGATCCGCGCCGCGCCCGCGCCGCTGCTGTAAATATGGTGCCTACCTCCACCGGCGCAGCTAAGGCTGTCTCCCTGGTACTGCCTGAGCTGGAAGGCAAGCTGGATGGCTACGCCATGCGTGTTCCAGTTATCACCGGCTCCGCTACCGACCTGACGTTTACCGCTTCCCGCGACGTAACCGTTGAAGAGATTAACGCCGCCCTGAAGGAAGCTGCTGAAGGCGAGCTCAAGGACACCCTCGCTTATACCGAGGACCCGCTGGTTTCCACCGATATCGTAACCTCCCCGCACGGCTGCATTTTTGACTCCGGCATGACCAAGGTCTCCAACGGCAACCTTGTTAAGGTTCTGGGCTGGTACGACAATGAGTGGGGATACACCTCCCAGCTTGTACGTATGACTAGCCTGGTGGCAGACAAGCTCTAAACTTAGAGCTTTAATAATGAGAGTCCGGCCCCGATGCAAGCCTAAACGGCATTGTGTCGCGGTCGGTATTCTTATATCTACAGCCTTGTGAACAATCCGAATTTAAGAAGGAGAAAATAATGGCTTTCCAGACTCTGGATGATCTTCTCAAGGAAGGCGTCGAATCTCGTCACGTCCTTGTTCGTTCTGATTTCAATGTTCCCCTTGATGAAGAAGGAAACATTACTGACCCGGGTCGCATTAACGCTTCTCTTCCCACCATCAAGGCTTTGGCGGAAGGCGGCGCTAAGGTCATTCTGTCCGCGCACCTTGGCCGCCCCAAGGGAGAGGTAAACCCTAAGTACTCCTTGGCCCCAGTCGCTGAAGCTCTGTCCGAGGCTCTTGGCCAGTACGTTGCCTTGGCCGGCGATGTCACTGGCGAGGACGCTCATGAGCGTGCGAACGGGCTCAACGATGGCGATGTCATGTTGGTGGAAAATGTCCGCTTCGACCCTCGCGAGACCTCCAAGGATGAAGCGGAGCGCGGCGCATTTGCTGATGAGCTCGTTGCTTTGGCAGCCGATAATGGCGCTTTCGTCTCCGATGGCTTTGGCGTTGTCCACCGTGCCCAGGCATCTGTGTATGACGTCGCAAAGCGCCTGCCGGCTTACGCAGGCAAGCTCGTAGAAAAGGAACTCTCCGTCCTTTCCACCGTGGCCCAGAAGCCGGAGCACCCATACGTAGTAGTACTTGGCGGCGCCAAGGTCTCGGATAAGCTCGGCGTAATTGAGGCGTTAGCAGATAAGGCAGACAAGGTCATTATCGGTGGCGGCATGTGCTACACCCTTCTGGCCGCCAAGGGCTACAACGTCCAGGAGTCCCTCCTGCAAGAAGACCAGATTGATAACTGCAAGGAGCTGCTCGAACGCTTCGGTGACAAGCTGGTCCTTCCTGTGGATCTCATTGCCGCAAGCAAGTTCGCAGCGGATGCGGAACACCAGGTTGTCGAGCTCGACGGCATCCCAGAGGGCTGGATGTCCCTAGACATCGGGCCAAAGTCTGTGGAGCACTTCGCAGAGGTGCTTGCTTCTTCCAAGACCGTCTTCTGGAACGGTCCGATGGGTGTCTTCGAAATGGAGGCCTTCTCCAAGGGTACTGCGGGCGTCGCGCAGGCTATTATCGACGCCACCGAAAACAACGGCTCCTTCTCGGTTGTCGGTGGCGGCGATTCCGCGGCCTCCGTGCGCATGCTCGGCCTGGACGAGGATGGCTTTAGCCACATCTCCACCGGTGGCGGCGCCTCCCTTGAGTACCTAGAGGGCAAGGAGCTTCCGGGCGTCTCCGTCCTTGAAGCCTAAAATCTGCTGAGTCACTTGCTAAAAGAGAGGAAAAATCATGGCACGTACGCCACTTATCGCAGGTAACTGGAAGATGAACCTCGACCACGTCGAGGCTATCGGTTCCGTTCAAAAGTTTGCGTTCTCCCTGCCTAAGGACTACTACGAAAAGGTCGACGTGGCCTATATGGTCCCGTTTACCGATATTCGCACCATCCAGACGCTGGTAGAAGGCGACAAGTTGCAGATCACCTACGGCGCGCAGGACATCTCTAAGCATGAGTCTGGCGCCTTCACCGGCGAGGTATCTGGTCAAATGCTAGCCAAGCTCGGCTGCAGCTGGGTAGTCGTGGGACACTCGGAGCGCCGTCAGTATCATGGCGAGACCGATAAGCTCGTCGCAGAAAAGGCCGCCGCAGCCTTGGATAATGACATTAGCCCCATCGTGTGCGTAGGCGAGCCACTGGCCGTTCGCGAGGCCGGTACTCACGTGGACTACGTGGTTAACCAGACCCGTAATTCTTTGGCTGGCCTTAGCGCTGAGCAGCTTGCCAAGACCGTCATTGCTTATGAGCCGGTCTGGGCCATTGGTACCGGCAAGGTAGCCTCCGCAGACGACGCACAAGAGGTTTGTGCCGCCATCCGCGAGCTCGTGAAAGAGCTCGCCGGTGACGAGGTAGCGGAAGGCATTCGTATTCTCTACGGCGGTTCCGTCAAGGTTGATTCCGTTGCGGAGATCGTCAGCAAGCCAGACGTAGACGGCGGCCTCATCGGTGGCGCCTCCCTGGTGGGCGAAGAGTTTGCCAAGTTGGCTGCCAACGCAGCTAATGCCCTGAACTAACAGGAGATATCACCTGTCACAGGTTCGCGTTCGGCGCGGGTTGGAATGGTTCCGGCCCGCGCCATCGTGTACAGTGGGCCGGTGTGACTGC
Organism: Corynebacterium nasorum; assembly: GCF_022345765.1. Classification (NCBI taxonomy): domain Bacteria; kingdom Bacillati; phylum Actinomycetota; class Actinomycetes; order Mycobacteriales; family Corynebacteriaceae; genus Corynebacterium; species Corynebacterium nasorum. The sequence goes on from NZ_JAKRDR010000001.1 coordinate 377,245, forward strand.
TTTGCTGGACGCAAAGCCTAAAAGTACGATTCCGCGCTAGTGGGTGGCAAGAGTCAACCACAAGGCGCACGTTAGAAATAAGGATTATCCTCATGGTCTTGGCACTGGAAATCATCTTGGTCATCGCAGCTATTTTGATGTCCATCTTCGTGCTGCTGCACAAAGGTAAAGGCGGCGGCCTGTCCAGCCTCTTCGGCGGTGGCGTGCAGTCGAACCTTTCCGGCTCGACCGTCGTGGAAAAGAACTTGGATCGCTACACCGTGGTGATGGTTATCATCTGGCTGGCCTGCATTGTGGGCCTAAACCTGATCCAAGCCTTCGCTTAAGCGAAAAGCCAGGATAGCGAAAGCGCCGGCACTAGCTTCCTACCACTAATTTTCCTAGGGGATCTGAAAGTGGGGAAGCGGTGCCGGCGCTTTTCGATTGGCGTCAGGCGCTAAAAGCAATGTGCCCGCACGCACACTGCGGATTGCCTGCTCATATCTCGGAAGCAGCGTCATCGGCAAGGAAGAGAACGGTTTCCTTCCTACCGTGTACGCCGGCTGCCGGCCATTCCTCGGCCGCAGCGCCCTCTACCACGTGCTTGGCCGCTTCCGACTTGGCTTCGCCGGCCACAAGGAGCCAAATGCGATCGGATTTATTGACCGCCGGAAGGGTGAGGGTAATGCGCTCGCTGGGCGGCTTTGGGGAATCGTGGACGGGAACAGCTAGTTCTTCTTGCTCCCGAATAGCGGAGGAATGCGGGAACAAGGAATTAATATGGCCCTCCTCACCCATGCCTAGTAAGTGTAGGTCGAAACCATGAGGGGCAAATTCCTTCAACTCTGGTTCATATGCGCTTGCCGCTGCTTCCATAGACACCGCGCCCAGATCAAAACCGTGAATATTTTGGTTTGGGATATCTACGTGGTTGAGCAACGCATTGCGCGCCTGGCCCTCATTAGAATCTGCGTCGGAAACGGGTACATTGCGTTCGTCGCCGAAGAAAACGTGAACACGCGACCAATCGATGCGCTGAGCAGGAAAATTTTCACCTTGCTGCTGGGCGGCGAAATCCAAACGGGCCAACTCGTGGAGAACGCCAATTCCGGCTCCGCCGCCAGTGAGGACAACACGCGCGACACCATCGTCGTGGAGGCCGCCACCCGATGCTTGGATACGCGCTACGGTATCCACGAATTTCAGTGCGGCCTGGGAGATAAGGTCATCCACATCGCTCACGCGGTGAAGAGTTACCATTATGTATCGCTATCCTTTACAAAGATTCAGATTAAAGCCGTTTACTGATTACTGTAGTCTACCTGGGCTAGTGCACGGAGCGCTTGTGCATAGGTTTTATCGGCATCCAAATGGCGCAGTTCTTCAGAAAGCACCTCAGCTTGTGAGCGCTTATTGAGGCTCACCAAGGATTCCGGCGAACCCGGAACACACACACGCACCGTGCGCTCGTCAATGACATCGACGTCTACGTGGGTTGTCTCCCGATTGAACCGCAAATGAGTCACTGGGAAGTGGTCATCCTCGGAGTCGGCCACTGTGCGATGTACGGGAACTGCCAAGCGGTCGAGCAACCATCCAGCGGCGAAATCCGGGGCTGGGTGGCCGGCCGGACCTGCTACCTCTACCGACTTCACCGGCTCGTGGGGATGACGGTCCAAGGCGGAGGCAACGACACCGCGCCACAAGGTGATGGCAGCCCAAGACATATCGGAATCACCCGGCGTGTACCCGGCAGATAGGGTGCGAAGATCTTCGCCGGTCACGCGTCCGTCAAAGGCAACGTTAGTTATGCGGCGCTGCGCCAACTTTCCCACCGAGCTGGAGGCAGGGTCCGGTGGGCACAGAGTAGGCCACCAAGCGACCAGCGGGGTATCAGGTAGTAGCAGCGGCGTGACTACTGCTTCGTCTTGGTTTGCCAAAGCACCGTGCAACTTCATGATGACCATCTCGGAGGCACCTGCTTCGCCGCCCACGCGTAGCTGTGCATCAAGGTGGGTTTCGACCTGCGGGTCTCCCGTTACTACGACCAACACTCGTGACGGGTGCTCGTGGGAGGCATCGCGCACGGAAGCGAGAATGCTTTCAAGGTCATCATCCTCACGGGCCGCCACGATTAGAGTGAGCACTCGGCCGGTAGTCAGGGTGTAATGTTCTTGCGCCTCTACTAATTTCTTGGAGATTTCACGCGTAGTGGTATTGGGCAATGGAATAATCATTGTCTGCGTCCCTCCTATGGGCGGCGCCAGGAGTGACCCCGGCGACGCAGTATTTTATCGGCGGATTCGGGTCCCCAGGTGCCAGCGCGGTACTCCTCGGGCTGCCCTGCTTCGGCCCAGTAATCGATGATGGGGTCCAAAATCGACCAGGAAAGTTCTACCTCTTCATTGGTGGGGAATAGCGAAGACTCGTCCAAGAGGGCATCCAAGATCAATCGCTCATAGGCCTCCGGGGATTCCTCGGTAAAGGCCTCAGCGTAGGCAAAGTCCATATTGACGTCGCGCACCTCCATAGTGGAGCCGGGCACCTTGGAACCAAAGCGCATGGTGACACCCTCATCCGGCTGCACGCGGATAACGACCGCGTTTCTGCCCAGCGCATCGGTTTGACCATCGACGAATGGCTGGTTAGGAGCCGCCTTGAAAACTAGCGCAATCTCGGTCACTCTGCGGCCCAAGCGCTTGCCCGTCCGCAGGTAGAAAGGTACTCCTCCCCAGCGGCGGGAGTTGACTTCCAAGGTACAAGCAGCGTAAGTCTCCGTTGTGGATTCCGGATCGAAGCCTTCTTCCTCGCGCAACCCCTTGACAAACTCGGAGCCTTGCCACCCCGCGGAATATTGGCCGCGAGCAGTGGTCTTATTCAGAGGGTGAACGGCATGGGTAGCGCGCAAGACCTTTACCTTTTCAGCCCGCAATTCTTCCGGCTCGAAGGACGACGGTTCTTCCATCGCGACGAGGGCCAAGAGCTGCAAAAGATGGTTTTGGATGACGTCTCGAGCTGCGCCGATGCCATCATAGTAGCCAGCGCGACCGCCTAGGCCGATGTCTTCAGCCATGGTGATTTGGACGTGATCGATATAGTGGGCATTCCACATAGGCTCAAAAATCTGATTTGCAAAGCGCAAAGCCAAGATATTTTGTACCGTTTCTTTGCCCAGATAGTGGTCGATGCGGAACACCGCGGACTCAGGAAAGACAGCGTTGACAATCTCATTGAGCTTGCGTGCAGATTCCTGGTCATGGCCGAAAGGCTTTTCAATGATGACGCGGCGCCATGAGTCTGCAACGGAGTTGGCCATGCCCACCCGCTCCAGCTGGTGGCAGATATTGGAGAAAAACTCCGGTGGAACGGAAAGGTAATATGCCCAGTTGCTGCCGGTTCCTCGCTCTCGGTCTAGCTCGCCCAAGCGGGCGGAGAGGCGATCGAAGCCGGCATCATCGAAGGAACCTTGGACAAATTCGATGCCCTGCGACAGGTGCTGCCAGACATCTTCATTAAATTCGGTGCGCGAGCCCGCCACTACAGCTGACCGAACGTAGTCACAAAATGCGACCTTGTCCCAGTCACGGCGACCATAACCCACCAGGGTAAAACCAGCGGGCAAGAGACCTCGGCTCGCTAGGTCGTAGATTGCGGGCAGTAGCTTTTTATATGCTAGGTCACCGGTAACGCCGAAGATGACCATGCCCGCGGGTCCTGCGATTCGCGGCAATCGCTTGTCGCTGGCATTGCGCAAGGGGTTGACCCAAGCGGCTGAGTCGGTCACGAAGAATCCTTCCTGAGTTTATGGGCTTTTAGCTCGCTAATATTCTAGCGGCAGAATGCCCCGCCGAATTTTCGGCGGGGCACAAGTCACACGGCTAGTTTACGCGAGTCGTTCCTCGATGGAAGCAAGTAGTTCATTCCAAGCGGCAACAAACTTTTCTACTCCCTCGCGCTCTAGCACGGCAAAGACATCGTCGAAATCAATGCCAACCTCGTTTAGCTGGGCAAAGACGCCTTCTGCCGTCTCGCGGCTGTCCGATAGGGCATCTCCGTGAAGATTGCCTTGGTCGAGAACCGCATCGATGGTCTTTTCCGGCATGGTGTTGACCGTATGCGGACCGGCCAGCTCAGATACGTACAAGGTGGCTGGGTAATCGGGATTTTTCACACCGGTCGAAGCCCACAATGGACGCTGAAGGTGGGAGCCTTCTGGCAAGTCGGCGTCGTCAAGCAAAGTGTCCTGGAAGAGGGCATAGGCGCGCTGTGCATTGGCGACGCCCGCCTTGCCCCGCAGTGCTAGGGCTTGCTCGCTGCCAATGGCCTCCAAGCGCTTGTCTACTTCGGTATCCAAACGGGAAACGAAGAAGGACGCTACGGAGTGGATAGTTGCGACGTCCTTTCCGGACTCGGCGGCACGCTTGAGACCGGTACAGAAGGCCTCGATGACAGCGCGGTAGCGTTCCACAGAGAAAATGAGGGTGACATTGACACTGATACCTTCCGCCAGGGCATCCTCAATTGCTGGGAGGGAGCCGGTGGTGGCTGGAATCTTGATCATGACATTAGGGCGATCGACCTTCGACCACAGCTCACGGGCCTGTTCGAGTGTGGCGGTAGGGTCATCCGAAATTCGCGGATCGACCTCTATGGATACACGGCCATCTGCCCCATCAGTGGAGGAGTAAATATCCGCAAAAAGGTCACACGCATTTTGAACGTCTTCAATGGCAAGGGCGTATACCGCTTCATCGGCGCTGGCCTTTGACTCCTTTAGCGTTGCCAGCTCGGCGTCGTAAGCGGTGCCATTGGTCATCGCCGCAGCGAAAATCGCTGGGTTGGTGGTCACGCCCACAATGGACTTGGTCGAAATGATTTCCTTGAGGTTGCCGGAAACGAGACGCTCGCGAGAAAGATCATCAAGCCAGGTCGAGGTTCCCAGCTGGGCAAGTTCCGAGATATGGTTCATGCTTTATCCTTATCCAGTCCTGTTAGGGGTTACTTATTCGCGGCGGCTAGGGACTCCTGTGCCGCCTCAACTACCGCTGCAGTGGTGAATCCAAACTTTTCAAAGAGCTCGCCTGCAGGAGCAGATGCGCCGTAGTGCTCAATGGAGATGCTGCGGCCAAAGGAACCGGTGTACTTATGCCATGACATTGCAATACCGGCCTCAATAGAAACGCGCGCCTGCACCTTGCTGGGGAGCACAGATTCGCGGTAAGCGTCATCCTGCTCATCAAACCACTCGAGGCAGGGTGCGGACACAACGCGGGTCGCCGTTCCAGCTGCCTCTAGCTCCTTCGCGGCAGCGACAGCCAGCTGCACCTCAGAGCCTGTAGCAAGAAGGATGACCTCTGGTGTCTCCTTGGACTCTTCCACCAGAACATAGGCACCGCGGCGGACGCCGTCATGCGCCTTTTCCTTGGTGCCTTCCAGCACTGGTAGTCCCTGGCGGCTCAGCGCCAGGCCCTTAGGCGCGGCCTTGTACTCAAGGGCTGCCGCCCATGCCTGTGCAGTCTCGTTGGCATCCGCAGGGCGGATAACGGACAGGTTGGGAATGGCACGCAGGGCAGAAAGAGTCTCTACTGGCTGGTGGGTAGGGCCATCTTCGCCCAAACCGATGGAGTCATGGGTCCACACGTAGTAGGTATCGGTCGACATCAGGGAACCCAAGCGCACAGCCGGGTACTGGTACTCGGAGAAGATAAGGAAGGTGCCGCCGTAGACGCGGGTATTACCGTGCAGAGCAATACCGTTCATAATCGCAGACATTGCGTGCTCGCGAATACCGAAGTGCAGGTTGCGGCCATAGGGTTGAGCCGACCACATATCGGTAGTAATGGCCGCGGGGCCGAAGGAATCCGCGCCCTTGATCACGGTGTTATTAGAACCGGCAAGGTCGGCAGAACCGCCCCACATCTCCGGCAGAGAAGCAGCCAAGGCCTGGATGGCGGCTTCAGAAGCCTTGCGGGTGGCCAAAGTTTCGCCTGGTTCCCATTCCGGTAGATCAGCACTGAAGTCTTGCGGCAATTCGCGCGCATTCATGCGGTCAAAAAGTGCCTTATTCTCCGGATTAGCTGCAGCCCATGCGTCGAACTTTTCTTGCCACGCAGAGTGTTTTTCTGCGCCGCGCTCGCGCAACATGCGGGTGTGCGCAATGACCTCATCATCGATGTGGAAGCTGCGCTCCGGATCAAAGCCCAAGACTTCCTTGGTGGCAGCTACCTCGTCATCGCCCAACGCAGCACCGTGGACACCGCCGGTATTCATCTTATTCGGGGCAGGGTAGCCGATAACCGTCTTTACGCGGATGAAGGACGGACGATCGGTTTCTGCTTGAGCAGCCTTGACAGCAGCCTCAATGGCTACGACATCTTCTCCAGATTGCACCGTTTGGACGTGCCAGCCGTAGGCCTCATATCGGGCCACCACATCTTCATTGAAGGCAATATTTGTATCGTCTTCAATAGAGATTCGGTTATCGTCCCAGAAGACGATCAAGTTGCCCAGCTTTTGCGTGCCAGCCAGAGAAGAAGCCTCCGCGGTAACGCCTTCTTGTAGGTCGCCATCGGAGGCGATGGTGTAGATGTAGTGATCGAAGGGGGATTCACCAGCAGGGGCTTCTGGATCGAAAAGGCCGCGCTCCTTACGCGCCGCCATGGCCATTCCAACGGAGGACGCTAGACCTTGGCCGAGGGGGCCAGTGGTGATTTCAACACCGTCGGTGTGGTGGACCTCGGGGTGGCCTGGGGTGCGTGACCCCCACGTGCGCAGCTGCTCGAGGTCTTCCATTTCCAAGCCAAAGCCGCCCAAGTAGAGCTGGATGTACTGGGTAAGGGAAGAGTGGCCAACCGAAAGTACGAAGCGGTCACGGCCGGCCCAGTGCACGTCAGCGGGATCGTGATTAATGACCCGCTGGTAGAGCGTGTAGGCGAGGGGAGCGAGTGACATTGCCGTGCCGGGGTGACCGGAACCGCACTTTTGTACCGCGTCGGCGGCTAGTACTCGCACGGTGTCGATAGCGCGGGTGTCAAGCTCCGACCAATCCTCCGGATAACGGCGCTCAACCATAGTTTGGAGCTCTGGGGACAACTTATCTTTCGACACGAAAAGCCTCGCTTACGTCTAGGTAAAAAGTACTTAACTTTATTAAGTCTAGTAATTTTTTAGCCGGCGGTGCGCAATTATAGAAAGCCAGGCATAACCGGTATGCTGGCATGGCTAAGCGGTGCACGCGAGCACGCAAAAGCGTGTGCCAAATCTAGCGGACATGGGTCTGTAACCTCTCGCGCCTGCGCCGAAAAATGTGAGTGAGAGAACTGGAACTTTTTCACGGGCATGTGCGACCGCTAGGGGTGACCGCGCGCAGGAGATGCGCGAGGCACAGTTCACCAACGTTCAGATAGTGGAGGAATTCCTTGGAGACCATCAAGGCCTATTTTGCGCTAACGAAACCGAGGATCATTGAGCTCCTCCTCGTGGCCGCAATCCCGGCGATGCTCCAAGCGCAGCGCGGCGTGGAGGCTGTGTCAGACAATATTTGGCTCATCGTGTCGACCATTTTCGGCGGCTGGTTGGGCGCTGGCGCCGCCCACACGTTCAATAACGTCGTGGACTACGAGTTGGATCAAAAGATGCAGCGCACGAGGGCTCGTCCGCTCGTAAGAGCGAAGATTTCGAAGCGGAACGCAGCCATTTTTGCCTGGGTAATGCTTATTATTTCCGTGCTGTGGCTGGGCCTCCTTGCCCATTCTTGGCTCGCAGCTTTCTTCGTCGTGTTGACGAACTTCTTCTATGTCTTCGTCTACACCAAGTTTTTGAAGATGCGCAATGCGCAAAACATCGTCTGGGGCGGCCTCGCAGGCTGTATGCCGGCCATGGTTGGCTGGGCCGTAATTCGGGATAATGCCCCAGCCGGAGAGCCTGACCGCTGGTGGCAGGCAGTGGTGCTCTTCCTCATCATCTTCTTCTGGACCCCGCCGCACACGTGGGCGCTGGCCATGAAGTACAAAGAAGACTACCGAAAAGCCGGCGTGCCGATGCTGCCTGTGGTGGCGGGCGAAGCAGAAGTCACTCGCCAGATCGTGTGGTACACCGTTGGAACGGTGATCGTGACCCTACTCATCGTCCCCGCAGCATCGTGGATCTACTTGGTCGCAGCGCTTGCTTCGGGTGCGGTATTCCTGTGGATGGCTATCCGGTTGCATAAGGGAGTTAAAAATGGCGCCAAGGTTAAACCGATGCGCTTGTTCATTTACTCCAATAACTACCTTTCGGTGCTCTTTATCGGTTTGTCCATCGACGCAGTCTTAGGCTGGGAGCCCTTGGGCCGGATGCTGGGCTGGTCGGCCACGTTATTCTAACTGTGCCCCATTCCAAGAGCGGGGCAAAAAGAGCGCGGGAGAAGCAGTGCTGCTTTTCTCCCGCGCTCTAGGTGTAGGTGGGTGGAACCTAGTCCTTGTCCCCGTCTCCGTCGCCGTCTTGGACGCGCAGAACGATGGAGCCGGTAGTCTTGCGCTCCTGCAGGTCGCGGTGAGCCGCAGCGGCTTCTGCCAAAGGATAGGAGGCCGTGACGTTAAAGCGTAGGTCGCCGTCCATGACAGCTTGGATGACTGCTTGGGCGCGCATTTGAAACTCGCCTTCTTGTGCCGTCCATGCGCCGATGGAAGGCCGCGTCAGGAAGATGGACCCATGCTTGTTCAGCAGCTGTGGGTCGATAGGCTCAACCGGGCCAGAGGCGGCACCAAAAAGCGCGACGGTGCCGCGTGGGCGTACTGCCTCTAGCGATTCCTGGAAGGTAGCTTTGCCGACGCCGTCATAAACCACGTCGACGCCCTTGTCACCGTTGTAGCGGCGAACTTGCTCGGCGAGCCCCTCGCCGTAGCGAAAAACCTTATCCGCCCCGGCCGCGTAGGATAGTTCTTCCTTTTCGTCCGTGGACACGACCGTATAAACGGTAGCACCTAGCGACGATGCCATCTGGGTGAGGATTTGCCCGACGCCGCCGGCACCGGCGGTAATCAGGCAAGAAGCACCTTCGCCCAATTGATAGACCCCGTGCGCTAGATAGTGCGCGGTAATGCCTTGGAGCAACATGGATGCTGCAACCTCAGGTTGGAAATCGTCTGGGACTGCCACCAGTCCCTCGCGCGGGACGCAGACCTTCTCGGCGTAGGAGCCGAAGGCCTGGTTCCACGCCACCATTGTGCCTTCAGCAATTTCTCCCTTTGGGTCGTGGACGACTCGCCCGGTACCTTCGAATCCGGGAATGAGTGGGGTGGCCGCGTTGTAAATGCCCTCACGGAAGTAGGTATCGATGTAGTTGACGCCGGCCATGATGACGTCCACCAATACCTCATCGTCATTCGGGGTGGGGGCGGGAACTTCGGTATAGCGAAGTACTTCTGGTCCGCCGGTTTCTGTGACCTGAATTGCGTGCATATAGCCAGGCTAGCGCAAAAAGCCGGCCGAGTGCAGGACTTCGGCCGGCTGGTTGCGCTGCGCGTTAAGCCGTCGCGCGTGCTGCTTCTAGCGAGGCTTGGCGTGCGGCGTACTTTTCATCGCCGCTAGGGGAGCCGGTGATGAGATCCGCGGTGCCATCGGTACGGCGTACGCCGTGTGCCCACAGTAGTGCGGTATAGGCCGTGACAAAGGAGGATAGCCCAATGTGGAAAGGAACAGTCCAGCGCGGAATGCTCATATAGAACTGGTAGACGCCTACGGCCCACTGGATAAGGATGCAGGCGATGAGGACCCAGCCCGCCTTCTTCGCGTCCTGTGGGGCACGGTTCTTATAGAGCAGGAAGATGGTAATAACGGTAAGCGTCAGGTAGACGTACATGCACATGGCGTGGGTGACGGCCATGGCTTCGGTATCCACCTGCAAGCGGCCTTCCATTCCGACCCCGGAATCGCCAGAGTGGACGCCCGAACCGGTAACCATAGTGCCGGTGATAAGGACAATGCTGAGGGCAATTGTTGCGACTGCAGCGAGCAAGCGAATCGCCTGGGGGAATCGTGCTCGTGGCGTTCCGTCATCGGGTTCCAAGATGCGGGAATAGAGCATTGCCGCCAGCCATACCAAGAGCATTGATGGCAGGAAGTGCAGTGCTACAGACCACCAGCGCAGGTCGAGATGGACAGAAATTCCGCCAATGACCGCCTGCAGCACAATGCCAGCGACATTGAGCCATGCATACACCTTAAGCTCTGTGCGCCGACGTGCCATGCGCATGGCGATGACGGCGGCTACCGCCGCAGCGGTGACGACGAACGTGAGCAGGCGGTTACCAAACTCGATGGCCTGGTGCAGTGCAGGAGCGGCGCCTTCCATGGGGACAAGGGAGCCAGGCTGGCACTCGGGCCAGGTAGGGCAGCCGAGTCCCGAGCCGGTCACGCGGACAATGGACCCAGACACGGTAATACCACCCTGGCATAAGAGAAGGATGAGCGCGATGAGGCGCTGTTGCTGCAGCGTAGGGGCGGCTTCTTTAAAGAAGCGCTTGATTTTTGTCCAGTAATTCACGCATAGCATCCTACTAGTCGGGAGATTTTGGGCATAAAAATTCCTCTTGTTTCGGGCGGAACCGGACAAAAGTCACATTTAGCCCTCGAAGCGGAACCAACGGGCCGCTGCGAACGACGTCACGGCGAGCCAGGCGGCCAAGGAAACGAGTTCTAGGCCGGGGAAGGTGGAGTTGGAGGCGTCGGTAAGGGCGCCTGCCAGAGCGACGGTGGGGACCACGTTGAGGATGCCATTATCGCCCAATCCCTGGGAGTATAGGGTCCACCCGACCACGCCGAGGAGCACGAACCAGATGAGGTTGGCCAGCGCGAGCACCATCTCTGAACTAAGCGTGCCGCCAAGCAGTAGCCCCATGGCGGTAAAAGCCGCGACGCCAAAGAAAAGGGAGAGGAGCATGAGCAACACCCCACCCGGGCTGATACGCAGACCCAAAATGAAGGCGGCTATGCCCAAGACAAGGATTTGGAATACCACCATCGTGAGCACGCCGAGGATTTTGCCGCCGATAATGGCCCACGCCGGCACTCCGGATGCCCCGGTGCGCTTGAGGGCCCCGTACCGTCGGTCAAAGGCAAGTGAAATAGCTTGACCGGTAAAGCCCGCAGAGGTGGCCGCAACTGCAAGCACCATGGGGAAAACCTCGTGCAGGCCGTGCTTGGTAACGGACTCCAAGTGGGCCGCACCAATGAGGATGGCCAGTGGAATGATGACGCTGAGCAGTTGCTGTTCGCCGTGGCGCAGCATGAGCTTAGCTTCCATCGTGCCTTGCGCGAGCAGCATAGCGCCGGCGCTGGTCCGCTTGGGGGCGGGAGTAAAGGTCCCGGGTTTAAAGGTAGTGCTCATAAATGGCTTCTTTCCTCGACGCAATGAATTGAATATTTTCCCAAGATGGGATTGCAGCTAGCTGCGCAAGTGGCGGCCCGTGAGGTCAAGGAATACCTCTTCCAGATTGCGGTGGGCCGCATCTAAGTACCGCAGTAAGACTCCTTGGCGGGCGAGCTCAGCGCTGAGCGTGGCGATGGTCTCGGGAGTGCCGGCTTGGCTCAAGCGGTAATGCAGGGGACGGGATTTGGTGGCATTAATCCCCGCCGCAGCTAGGGCCTCCATATCTACGTCGATGTCGGTGCTGAAATTAAGCCCTGCCGATTCCGTCTGGGCGGTAAGTTCTGCGGGGGTGCCGTGAGCTACCAGCTGACCATGATCCATGATGGCCAAGCGGTCTGCCAGCGACTCCGCCTCATCCATCAGGTGGGTGGTTAGAACGATGGTTACGCCATCCCGCTGCAGGGCTCGGACTAGGTCCCAGACCGCCAACCGGGATTGTGCATCCATGCCTGCCGTAGGTTCATCCAGAAAAACCAACTCGGGTCGTCCGATGATAGCCAAGGCGAGGGACAGGCGTTGCTGTTGTCCTCCAGATAGCCTGCGATAAGGGGTGCGAGCCACCCCCTCAAGCCCCAACGTTTCTAGTAGCCACTGCGGGGAGAGAGGCTGGGCGCTGTATCGGGCAGAAAGCTCCAGCATTTCTAGCACGCGGATGCCGGAATAGGAACCGCCGCCTTGGAGCATGATACCGACCTTTTCTCGCACCCTATCTGGTTCGGTACTTGGGTTTAGCCCTAGGACGTCGATGGTGCCGCTGGTGGGATGGAGAAAGCCCTCTGACATTTCAATCGTCGTGGACTTTCCGGCACCATTGGGGCCAAGGAGACAAAAGACCTCGCCCTGGGCAACGCTGAGGCTAAGGCCATTTACGGCAGTGGTGGAGCCAAACTTCTTCACCACGTTGTCCAAGGTTAGGGCTGGGCGGTCGGCTGAAATGGAATTCACGTGGCATTAGTTTAGGACACGGATTCCGCTGCGCCGCACTGCAACCCACCACAGGGTGGCGATAGCAGTGAAGGCACAGGCGGCTGACACGTAGACCACAATGATGGTGCTGGGGGGAAGGCCGAGACCGCGCGGCAGCACAAAGAAGCTCATCGCTGCGGAATAGGCTACGACGCTGAAGCGGAAAATGAGCCTATTAGCCCACGCGGCCAAAGGTAGTACGGCCCATAGGATGTACCACGGATGGACGACGGGGAAAAAGATAACCAGTACTAAAGAGGCGATGCCGAGTCCTCCCACGGGGTGGATGTGGCCGCGCAAGGTGGCAAAGAGCATGCGGGCCATGAAGGCTACCGCCACGAGAACACCAAAGGTGCGGGTGACTGTGAGAATGGCTTCGGTGTGGTCGCCAAGGCCTAGGAGCATTCCGATAAAACCGGTACCTACGCCTACGGCGGTGGACGTAGAAAGCCACGAGCGAATGGACGCCGCCCCGCCTTGCCCGGTAATCCACCCCAAGCTAATGCCGGTGCAGACGCTAATAAGAGCAACGGTTGTTACTAAAACGATTATTTGCAAAGCGATGGCGTAGGCCAGGGCCTTCCAGCGTGCCGTACCGTGTGCGTTGATGAGGCGGCGAGCGTAGGCCATGCCCACAAAGCCCAGCCCAATAAAGCCAGTAACCTTGACCATTCCGGCACAGGAAAGGCAAAAACCGGAAGCTACCAGGGCTAGGTAGGCACTGCGTCGGGAGGCATCCAGCTTGTCGACGCCGCGGAGACCCAGTTCCATGCCCACCAATAGCAAACCCAACATGATGGACTCATTATGGATTCCGCCCACTAGATGCAAGATGGTCAGCGGGTTGAGGATGCCGAGCCACAGTGCAGATTCTGGAGATACCCGGCAGCGCTGCGCGAGACAGCTTATGGCCCAACCAGCAACAATAATCCCGGCGATGGACAATAGGCGATGGGTGATAACGCCCAAGAGGATGGAGTTAGAAGTAACCGCGCTGACCACAGCTGCGAGGCCGAGTGCTACCGGGCCATAAGGGGAAGGGGAATTAGCCCAGATAAACGGCACGGAGCGGGCGAGCTTATTACCTGCCCCTAGCAATTGAACGGGCCCGGCAGAATATGGATCCATGCCCTGTGCCACGATGGAACCATTAGCCAAGTAGGAGTAGATATCTTGGGTGAATAGCGGGGCGGTAAAAATCAACGGGATGACCCACCCCGCCCAGGTTTGCCACAGTTGATGCGTGGTCACCAGACGGCGAGCACCCGCTGGGGCGGTGGCCTTGTCCTGAGGTTGGCGCAAGGGGGTTCCGACAAAGGGGGCGAGGAACACCCAAGCGGAGACCAATAGGCCTACTCCCACCATTACTATGGCGGAGGAAGTTTGCAGCATGCGGGACATCAAGGAGCCGAAGGGCACGTTGTCGTAGGGATTGCCCACCACGGGGAGTGCGCCGGCGCCTAGGGCGCCGAACGCAATGAGCAGGGAGCCTACCGTGCCTACCCAGCGCAGAATGAAAAATGTCCGCCACTGTGCTGTGGTGGTGCGCTTGAGGCCATCCGCATTGGCGGGGACAAAATCAAACCGAGAATCGGGTTCGGCGGCCCCCGTGTCTTCGGCGTGTAACCGTGCCGACCGGGAACCAGCGGTACCCAGCTGCGGCAGCTCTGCCTTCACGCCAGAAAATAAGCCGCGGATTTTGCCTGTCATGGCATATGACTTTACGCGAATCAATTGCTTAAACCCCAGCGGGCCCGCCCACATCGTGGGCAGCACGGTCGAGTCGGGCCGTTAGGGGAGTGTTGCCACCCCCCGTGCCACGCCGAAGTTTGGCCAATGGTGGCATTCCGGAATGAATTAAGGAACACTAGTGTTGTCTAATATTGAAGGCGCTGTTGAACTGCGGCGAGCATCCCGGAGCTACGGGAGGACGTTGCGGGGCGGCAGTAAGTGTCTGAAGCGCGAAGGGAGGTCCCAGCATGAGCAGTCCGCAACGTAGTGTGGCTACGCCGAAGCCGGCGAAGGAATCCCGCACCACGGATGGTGATACCCGCCGTCAAGTTATGCTGTTGCTGTTGAAAGACGGGCCCGTTACCGCTTCCCACTTGGGTGAACGCCTTGGCCTTTCTGCTGCCGGAATTCGCCGGCACTTAGACAACTTGGTGGAAGAGGAACTGACGGAGGTCGTGCGCCGCCGACCCGCTACCCGCGGCTCTGCGGGCAGCGGTTCTGGTCGCGGGCGACCAGCCAAATACTTCCGCCTCACCGATCGTGGCCGCGCACAATTCGGTCACGCTTATGATGATCTGGCCTCAGAGGCCCTGACAGCTTTACGCGCGGTCGGCGGGTCTGAGGCCGTCAAACACTTTGCCAAAGTCCGCTTTGAGCGCCTCGTGGCAGATGTTCGGCCTCTGATAGAAGAGGGCGAGTCTGTTGAAGACGTGGCTCGCAAGCTGGCCGAGGTGCTGGATGAGCACGGGTATGCCGCCACGGTGGACCGCGCCGGCCAGGGAGTGCAGATCTGTCAGCACCATTGTCCGGTCTCCCACGTGGCGGCCGAGCATCCAGAGCTGTGTGAGGCGGAACAGGAAGTCTTTTCTGCTTTATTAGGCAAACACGTACAGCCTTTGGCTTCCATTGCTGGAGGTCACGGAATCTGTACCACTAACATCCCCTTGACACCCGTTAATACAAATACTGAAAGGAGCGAGTCATGACCCAGGCACAATCGGCACCCGATAACAAGATGACCGATGATGAAATCATTGATTCCATTGGTGCATATGAGTACGGCTGGCACGACTCGGACGCGGCTGGTGCTTCTGCTCGCCGCGGCTTAAACGAAGATGTAGTACGCGATATTTCCGCCAAGAAGGGCGAGCCAGAATGGATGCTTAACCAGCGCCTAAAGGCTCTCAATATCTTTGATAAAAAGCCCATCCCCACGTGGGGTGCGGACCTATCTGGCATCGACTTTGACCAGATCAAGTACTACGTGAAGTCCACCGAGGAGCAGGCCCAGACGTGGGAAGACCTCCCGGATGACATTAAGGCCACCTACGATAAGTTGGGCATTCCAGAGGCCGAAAAGCAGCGCCTCGTTGCAGGTGTGGCAGCCCAGTACGAGTCTGAGGTTGTCTACCACCAGATTCGTGAGGACCTAGAAAGCCAGGGCGTTATCTTCGTCGATACCGACACCGCGCTGCGTGATTACCCAGAGCTCTTCAAGGAGTATTTCGGTACCGTCATTCCCGCGGGCGATAATAAGTTCTCCGCGCTGAACTCCGCCGTGTGGTCGGGTGGCTCCTTCATTTACGTGCCAAAGGGAGTGCACGTGGATATTCCGCTGCAGGCTTATTTCCGCATCAACACGGAAAACATGGGTCAGTTTGAGCGCACCCTCATCATCGTTGACGAGGACGCCTATGTGCACTACGTCGAGGGCTGTACCGCACCTATCTATAAATCCGACTCTTTGCACTCTGCAGTAGTAGAGATCATCGTGAAGAAGGGCGGCCGTTGCCGCTACACCACCATTCAGAACTGGTCCAGCAACGTCTACAACTTGGTGACCAAGCGCACCAAGGTAGAAGAGGGTGGCACCATGGAATGGGTCGACGGCAATATTGGTTCCAAGGTCACGATGAAGTACCCGGCAGTGTGGATGACCGGACCATATGCAAAGGGCGAGGTCCTCTCCGTTGCCTTTGCTGGTGAGGACCAGTTCCAAGACACCGGTGCCAAGATGACCCACATGGCCCCGCACACCTCTTCCAATATCGTTTCCAAGTCGGTGGCTCGTGCCGGCGGTCGCGCCGCTTACCGCGGCTTGGTGCAGGTCAATCAGAACGCGCACCATTCCACGTCGAATGTCGAATGCGATGCACTGTTGGTCGACAATATCTCGCGTTCGGATACATACCCGTATAACGACATCCGCAATGACCACGTCACGCTGGGCCATGAGGCAACCGTTTCCCAGGTTTCTGAGGAGCAGCTGTTCTACTTGATGTCCCGCGGCATTGCGGAAGAAGAAGCAATGGCGATGATCGTGCGTGGCTTCGTTGAGCCGATTGCTAAGGAGTTGCCGATGGAGTACGCCCTCGAGCTCAACCGCCTCATCGAACTGCAAATGGAAGGATCGGTCGGCTAAAGAAAATGGTCGCTTCGAACGAATTCAATCCGGATGAGATCACCAAGGGTGATGTCTTTACCTCCACCAACGTGGAGGACTTCCCGGTGCCACACGGCCGTGACGAGGTCTGGCGCTTTGTTTCCCTGCGCAAGCTCCGTGGCCTGCATAATGGCGAGTTTGCTGAGGCTGTAGCCCAGGATGTCACCGTGAGCGAGCACCCGGGCGTAAGCTCCGAGACCGTCGCTCGTGATGATGAACGATTGGGCCGTGTAGGTACCCCGTCTGATCGTGTCGCGGCACAGGCATGGACCTCCATGCCAGAAGGCCAGGTTGTCACCATCGATGCAGAGGCTCAGGTCGAAGAACCCGTCGTCATTACCTATACCGGCAAGGGCGAGGGCGTAACGTCCTTTGGCGCCACCTCCATCGAGGTAGGCCACCACGCTGAAGCTACCGTCATTTTGAAGTATGTCGGCTCCGGCACCCACGCGGATAACGTCGAGTTCATCGTGGGCGATGGTGCTCACTTGACCGTTGTCGTTGACGTTGACTGGGAAGACGATGCGGTTCACCTGTCCAACCACGTTGCCCAGCTCGGCCGCGATTCCGTGCTACGCCATAACTCCGCCATCTTTGGCGGCGAAGTAGTACGCATCGTGCCGCGCGTGAACTTCACCGAGCAAGGTGGCGACGCAGAGCTATTGGGCGTGTACTTCGCGGACGAAGGCCAGTACTTTGAGAACCGCATGCTCGTGGATCACTCCGTTCCTAACTGCCGTTCCCATGTTCTTTATAAGGGCGCGCTGCAGGGTACTAAGCAAAATGAGGCCCGCACCTGCTGGGTGGGCGATGTTCTCATTCGCTCCAATGCACAGGGCACTGATACCTACGAGACCAATAACAACCTGATCCTGACCGAGGGCGCTCGCGCGGATGCAATCCCTAACCTGGAGATTGAGACTGGTGAAATTACCGGCGCCGGCCACGCAGCCACCGTTGGTCGCTTCGATGACATTGAGTTGTTCTACCTCATGTCTCGCGGCATTCCAGAGGCTGAAGCCCGCCGCCTCATCATCCGTGGCTTCTTCAATGAGGTCATCCACCGCATCCCGGTGCAGTCCCTGTCTGAGGAATTGGAAGACCGCATTTCCGAAGAACTGGAAAAGATCTCCGCCTAAAGCTTTCATAGAAGGAAACCACACACATTATGTCTACTCTGGAAATTAAGAACCTCCACGCTCAAGTGCTGCCGACGGAAGAAGGCGGCGAGCCGAAGGAAATTCTCAAGGGCGTCAACCTGACGATCAACTCTGGCGAGATCCACGCCATCATGGGCCCGAACGGCTCCGGCAAGTCCACCTTGTCCTACACCATCGCCGGCCACCCAAAGTATGAGGTTACCGAGGGCGAGGTGCTGCTCGACGGCGAAAACCTACTGGACATGCCCGTCGATGAGCGCGCTCGTGCCGGCCTTTTCCTGGCAATGCAGTACCCCACTGAGGTCCCGGGCGTAAAGGTCTCCCAGTTCATGCGTTCCGCCGTCACCTCCATCCGCGGTGAGGCACCGAAGCTGCGTGAATGGAATAAGGAGCTTACCCAGGCCCGCGAGAACCTGAAGATCGATAAGTCCTTCATCTCTCGCTCCGTTAACGAGGGATTTTCCGGTGGCGAGAAGAAGCGCCATGAGGTTATGCAGCTGGATATCCTCAAGCCAAAGTTCGCAGTGATGGATGAGACGGACTCCGGCTTGGACGTTGACGCCTTGCGCATCGTTTCTGAGGGCATCAACAGCTACCAGAAGGAAACCAATGGTGGCATTTTGATGATTACCCACTATAAGCGCATCCTGAACTACGTGAAGCCGGACTTTGTCCACGTCTTCGCTGATGGCCACGTCATCAAGACCGGTGGCGCCGAATTGGCCGATCAGCTCGAGTCTGACGGCTACGACCAGTTCCTCAAGTAAGGACCGGCCACCGGCCGGTCAACCGAGACTATCCTAAGAAGATTCATGTCTGGATTTGATGTAAACGCAATCAGGGAGCAGTTCCCGATTCTCCAGCGCACCGTCCGAGGCGATAAGCCTCTGGTGTATCTGGATTCAGGCGCTACCTCCCAGCGCCCGCTGTCGGTGTGGAAGGCGGAAGAGGAGTTTGTGTTGCATACGAACGCCCCTGTTCACCGCGGTTCCTACCAGTTGGCGGAAGAAGCCGATGATGCCTATGAGTCCGCACGGCAGGCTATCGCCGCGTTCGTAGGCGCGGACCGCGATGAAATCGCCTTTAGCAAAAACGCCACCGAGGCCCTGAACGAGGTTGCTTATGTGCTTAGCGACGAACGCGCGGGGGACCTCTACGTAGGCGAGGGCGATACCGTTGTGATCACCGAACTGGAGCATCACGCTAACTTGGTGCCGTGGCAGGAGCTTTGCGCTCGTACCGGCGCTACGTTGAAGTGGTACTCCATGACCGAAGACGGTCGCATCGATCTCGATTCGCTCGAACTCGATGAATCCGTCAAGGTCGTTGCGTTTACCCATCAGTCCAATGTGACCGGTGCTGTGGCGGATGTCGATGAGCTGGTACGCCGCGCCCGCGCGGTTGACGCCATGGTTGTACTCGACGCCTGCCAGTCGGTGCCGCACATGGCGGTAGATTTCCACGCCTTGGATGTGGACTTCGCGGCGTTTTCCGGTCACAAGATGTGTGGCCCCAGCGGCGTTGGTGTCCTCTACGGCAAGGAGGAGCTGCTCAAAAAGCTGCCGCCTTTCTTGACCGGTGGCTCCATGATTGAGATTGTCAAGATGGAACAGACAACCTTTGCCGAGCCGCCGACACGCTTTGAGGCAGGCACGCAGATGACCAGCCAGGTAGTAGGCCTCGGCGCCGCGGTGAAGTTTTTGGAAGAAGTGGGCATGGATAATATCCACGCGCACGAAAAGAAACTTACGGAGCGCGCACTGCGCCAGCTGAAGGAAATCTCGGGCCTGCGCATCATCGGCCCGGAAACCACTGAAAACCGCGGCGGTGCCATTTCTTTCACCGTGGACGGCGTTCACCCGCATGACTTGGGCCAGGTCCTCGATGACCACGGCGTGTCCATTCGCGTTGGCCACCACTGCGCGTGGCCATTGCACCGCGCCTGCGGGGCACAGTCCACCGCCCGAGCCAGCTTCTACCTCTATAACACCGAGGAAGAAGTAGATAAGCTGGTGGAAGCAATCAAGGCCGCCCGCGAATTCTTTGGAGTTGCCTCATGAACCTAGATTCCATGTACCAGGACGTCATCCTGGACCACTACAAGAACCCGCAGCACGCCGGACTGAGGGAGCCTTATCAGGCTGAGGTTCACCATGTGAACCCGTCCTGCGGAGATGAGCTGACCCTGCGCGTGCGTCTTTCCGATGACGGCAAGACCGTTGAGGACGTCTCCTATGACGCGGAAGGCTGTTCCATCTCGCAAGCTTCTACCTCGGTTATGGCTGAAGAAATCGTTGGGCTACCGCTCGCGCAAGCCAATGAGAAGCTGGCCGAGTTTGAAAAGATGATCACCTCTCGCGGCCAGGACGAGGGCGATGAAGACCTCATCGGTGATGGCGTAGCCTTCGCCGGAGTGTCCCAGTACCCAGCGCGCGTAAAGTGTGCGCTCCTCGGATGGAAGGCCTTCCAGGCTGCTTCCGCCGATGCACTAACAGAAGTGGAGAGCTAGATGACTGATCCCGTAGATCCTTATCAGAACGAGAATTCCTCTTTCTCCGGCAGCGGCGAGCGACCGGAGCAAACCGAAGAGCAGATTTCCAAGGCCTTTGACGTCACCGAATTTATGCGAGACGTCATTGACCCTGAGCTCGGGATCAACGTTGTTGACTTGGGCCTTGTCTATGATCTGTGGTTCGAAGAGGACAATGGCAAGGAGATCGTCATGATTAATATGACGTTGACCTCGCCGGCCTGCCCATTGACCGATGTCATTGCTGAGCAGGTGGAAGACATCGTCAAGGCCAATAAATTGGCCGATGCCGTCCGTATCAACTGGGTATGGATGCCACCATGGGGTCCGCAGATGATTACGGAAGAGGGCCGCGAGCAACTTCAGGCCCTCGGCTTCGCGGTTTAAATCGCGTCCTACGCACACGCCTCCAGCAGCGCATTTCCCGGTCTAGGGAGACAGTTGTTGGGGGCGTTAGCGCGTCTTAGCGTCGGC